>CAKZXL010000456.1 GCA_937883885.1 uncultured Aquincola sp.
CGCCTACAACACCGACTGCCAGCCGTTCAAGTGGACAGCCACCGCTGACTCGATCCTCCAAAAGCTGCATCGACTTTGCTCACGTATGAGTGGGACAGGACACTAGCTGGACGCACTCAGGAATCGGTCATCCGGCAGAAGTGGACCGACCGATGCGACGGCCGGCTGACCCCAGCAGGCGCAGGGTCGGGATCTGATGCAGCGCTATCTGACGGGCATGCCAGAGGGGATCAGACTTCGGTGAAACACGACCCGCGGGGCCATGGACTGCCGCCCGAGGTCCGGAAGGATTCGACACCAGCAGCCAACCCGCCCGCCATGTTCTTTGTGGGTCGACCTGGTTCTGCAGCCTCGGATACATCTTTCCAACCGCAGTTCGTAGTTGGCGGGCTTCGGCAGCATCATGAGCGTTGCTCCACCCAGGCACCACGGTCTCGTCGGCGCTCAGCGTCAGGGGTGGTGCCAAGTCATGCTGCACGGTCGTCCCTTCACACTGAGTCGACGTACTGCACCTGAACTTCAAGTGCGACGCCAAGTGCTTGTCGCGAAAAAGCTTTGTCCTCAAGCCAGCCCGGATAACCCCACAACTCACCCCGCGGTCCGCGCTTGCTGGCACGTGCTGGGGCGACTCAGTGATGGTGCGTGCAGCGCGTCGACTGTAGTCGTGCAATGTGTCTGTTGCCGGTGGCTCCGGACTGGACCGGGGGTACAACGGATCGATGGCCTTGTAGATGCGGCGGGCCCACTTGATCCGAGCAACAGCGTACCGAGCCCTTGGGAGGGAACAAGGTGGTCACGCTTTCATGCCAGCGTCGTTGCCAGGAACAAGGCAAGGCCGAGCATGGTCACGGCCACCAGGGCGTCCACTGCGCGCCATGTGGCGCTTGAGGAGGCGAAGCTGCCCGCGTAGCGGCCGCCGAGCACCAATGCAATGAACCAGGTGGCCGAGGCCAGCACGGCACCGGCGCTGAACGATGCCTGGTTCGCTGGCGCTTGAACGGCGCCCGCGGTGCCTATCACCAGCACGGTATCGAGCCAGGCGGCCGGATTGACCAGCGAGACGGTGAGCAGCGACGCCAGGCTGCGCCAACGGGGTAAAGCCTCGCCAACGTCCATCGCCTGTGCCTCGCCGCTCCAGGCCAAGGCTCGGGCGCCAGCCACCAGACCGTGCACCACCATCAGCGCCACCCCCAGCGCCAGTGCTGCCGTCTGCAACGAGGGCATACCAGCCAGCATGGCCGACAGGCCGCACACTCCCAGGGTGATCAGCAGCGCATCGCTCAGCACGCCTATGGCGATCAGCTCAGCCGCCGGGCGGCGGTGGAGCGCCTGGCGCAGGATCAGGATGTCCTTGGGGCCAGGGCACACAAACATGCCCAGCGCCAGCAGATAACCTTGTACACAACTGGAGGTATCGACCATGAGACATGCCGACAACCTCCCAAGCTGAACCGGATCTTTGTGAAAGCATGATCGTAACCGGGCCTGCGAAACCACTGCGGCGCTCACATGACGCCTCGGGCCGCAGGCTGTTTGCTCACCCACGTTGACGTCGCCGCGTCGCTTCCTTACTATTCGATAAAACGTAAGGAGTCGATGGTGACATCGGAAGCCACCTTGACCTCGAAGGGTCAAGTCACCTTGCCCAAGGAACTGCGGGTCAGCCTCGGGCTCGAGGCTGGCGCCAAGCTGAGCTTTTCGCAGCTGAGCGACGGCACGGTGGTGATGCGGGTCAAGCATCGCAAGCTGAGCGAATTGGCTGGAATGCTCACGCGGCCAGGGCAACCTTCGGTACCTCTGAAGGACCTGCGCCGGTGACCGTCGGCATCGCCATCGACACCAACGCGCTGGTTCGCTGGCTGGTGCGCGACGACCCGATTCAGTTCGCCGCCGCCAGCCGTCTGATGGCCGCGGCCGAACACGGCGGCGTGCCGGTGATGCTGCTTTTCGGCGTGCTGCTGGAGACGGAGTGGGTACTGCGCAGCCGCTACAAGATCGACAAGTGCGCGATCGTCCGCGCTTTCACCCAGCTGCTGGAGGTCGATGGACTGCAGCACGAGGATGAAGCCACGCTGGAAGAGGCTTTGTTCCGTTGGAAGGAATCCAAGGCCGGCTTCACCGACTGCATGCTGGCCGCCAAGGCCGGGTTGCTCCGCCGGCAGCCCTTCATGACGTTCGACGCGGCCGCTGCCCAACTGCCAGGCGCGCAACTGCTGCGTTGAGGCACCCGGGCAGTGGGCTCGCGGACGATGCTTGCAGCGGCCCGGCTTCGGCCGGTCGAAGGCGTCCAACGCCGCCTCCTCTCGTGGCGCTTCTGGCAACGGCCGGGTCCTTCAGCGCGCGTCCAGACCGTGAGTGGCGGCCCGGGGATAGAAGGATCAGCAGGCCTGCTCGCCTGGCGTCTTGTGGGCCCGCGCTGCCACATCGTGCCGGTGGGTCTGCTTCACAAAGCGCCACACCAACATCGGCGCCACCAGGCCCAGCGCCACCACGAAGCCGGTCCAGACGCCCGCAGGGCCCCAGCCGGCCGGATGCGCCAGCGCCCACCCCAGCGGCAGGCCCAGCGCCCAATAAGCCAGCAGCGACAGCCACGCCGGAAAGCCGGTGTCCGACAGGCCACGCAGGGCACCCGTCATGGTCGACTGCACCCCGTCCATCACCTGGCTGCAGGCGAACACGAAGAACAGGGTGGCGGCCACGGCCACCACCTCCGGCTGCTGGGTGATCGATCGTGCGATCGCCTGCCCGTGCAGGCCCAGTACGGCCGCTGCCAGTGCCAGCCACACGGTGGCCAGCGACAGCGCCGCCCAGGCAATCGGGCGAAGGGCCTCGTCGTTGCGCGCGCCGCGTTCTTGCGCCACCCGGATGGCCACCGCCCCGGCCACCCCCAGCGGCACCATGTACAGCAGCCCGCCGACGGACATGGCCACTTGATTGCCGGCCAGTGCAACGGCACCGAAGGTCCCGATCACCAGCGTGGCCACGGCCACGGCCCCGGTTTCTGCCACGTACATCAGGCCCAGCGGCGCGCCTTCCCGTGCCAGCGAGGCCATCGCCCGGCCGCTCACGACAGACCGCAGGCGCCACCGGCGCATCGACCTGGCCCGCTGCCAGTAGAGCCAGGCCGCCGCCAGCGCCAGGGTCTCGGCAAGCAAGGAGGCCACGCCTGCACCGGTCAGGCCGAGCATCGGCACCGGCTCGATGCCCCAGATCAGCGCCTGGTTCAGCGGCAGCTTCGCCACGACGGCGAGCATCGCGAAGCCCGTGCCCAGCCACGGGCGATCGACCGCCTCCAACGTCGCCTTGAAAACCGCCAGGCCGCTGCCACCTGGCGCCGGCTGCGTGCTCCCAGCGCAGCGTCGTGTTCCGCCACGCGCATAAGGCCCACATCGGTGAGGCGGCGGTGTGAGGGCGACGTCCAGCACACGTTCGAGCGCAAACCTGTCATCCCGCGGGCCTTCAATGAGAGGGAGGCGCGGGGGGTGTGCGACCTCGCGCGCGTAGTCCCGTTCGTTGGTGTCCGAGGGCCGCAGGCCCTGGGCCTCGGCGAGGGCGCGCTCGGCCGCCGGCAGCGCAGCCGCGCCGCTGTACAGGCCCGGTGCATGGTCGGCGGTGACGATGCCTTCCGGGCGGAGCGCGGACCTGAGCCGCGCCGGCGTCTCCACGGTGTTGTCAGGGCGGTTGGCCTCGTCCACGTCGAGGCGCATGGTCCCGGCGGCCGGGCCGTCCAGCGCCACGATCCGTTCAGGGAAGCGGTCTGCCGCCTGCACGGCAGTCGAGCGTTGCTGCGAGCATGCGGTCCAGCAGTTCTGGTCCTCGCGCGTGAGGCCGCAGCGTGTGGGCAGGGCCTCGGTGCGCCTGCCCGAGTGCTGAGCGCGGTACCGCCGCCGATACGCACAGGTGCTTGAACGATAGCGCCTGTGCTTCTGCCGCAGGGGGCCCCGACCGCATCATCGATCCTGTCGCATCAACAGGACCAACAGATGAGCAAGACGCCGGACTACGGCACCGAGGGTGAGGCCAGGTTGCGTGCCTTCGTCGAAACCACCACAGGCGGCCGTGTGACACGGATGGTGCGGCAGGTGCGCTGGCGGCCTGCCTGGTTCGTCGACGTGGAACGCGAAGGCCAACTGCTACCACTTCATCTGCGCGGCGACCGCGGCGGCGACGTGAACATCTTCCCCGATCTCAAACGCGAGGCCGACGTGATTGACGTTCTGCATGCCCATGGGGTGGCCGTGCCGCGCATCCATGGCTACTGCGAAGACCCGCCGTGCATCCTGATGGACGCGCTGCCCGGCACCCGCAACGTGGCCGATGCGCCGAGCGAGGCCGACCGCCAGCGCATTGCGCGAGACTACATGGAGCAGGTCGCGAAGATGCACCGCGTGCCGTTGGCGCCGTTTCTGGCGCGTGGCCTGCATGTTCCGCAGGGGCCGGAGCGGATCGCGTTGGTGGGGTTGGAGGCCTATCTGCCGCACTACAGGCGCACCAAGAGTCGGCCCGAGCCGCTGTTGGAGTTCGTCCAGCGCTGGCTGCGCCGCAACGTACCAAAGCACCGCACGCAGGCCGCGTTCATCCAGTTCGACTCGGGCCAGTTTCTGCTGCAGGATGGCAGGTTGACCGGGCTATACGACTTCGAGTTCAGCATGATCGGAGATCCCATGGTCGACATCGCGACCATGGGCATGCGCGATTCCTACGAACCGCTCGGTGAAGACCTGCGGGTGATGTGCCGGCACTACGAGGAGTTCACGGGCCAGCCGGTCGATCATGACGTGGTTGCCTTTCACACGCTGCAGTTCGCAACCGTGGGTGCCATGCAGTTCACCGGTACGGTGGGCCGCCCTCGGGCAGGAGACCCCCATGCGGTCTACCTTCAGTTCGATATCGCACTCCGGCAGGTGATCCTGAAAGCAATGAGCCGCTTGACGGGTGTGGCGTTGCGCACGCCGCCAGCGCCCGTCGAGCGTACCGGTGACAACGCCGCGACGCTGTCGGCGTTGGCCGATGCCGTCTCGCGCATTGCCGTGGAAGGTCAACAGGCGATGTCGCAGCGCGATGCTGCGATGCAGCTCGTCGAGTGGCTGCAGCGCAGCGATGCGGTGGGCGCCGAAGCGCGTGCGCAGGACCTGGCCGATGTGTGTTCGCTGCTGGGCCGGCGCCTGGACACATGGCCGCAGGCCGAGGCCGCGCTGGAGGCCCACGTGCTGGCAGCGGATGTTGCCGAGGATGCGCAGCTGCTGCAGCTGTTCGCAGCCATCGAGGGCCGGCGTATGCACGTGCACGGATGCACGCGCATCGGCGAGGCGGCCAGGCACGTGAAGCTGCCCCCCACTCGCTGACGGCTGCCCGCGGCGCGGGGGCCGCGGGTTCCTTGCTTCAGGCGGGCAGGCCGGCCTCCGTCGGGTGGCCAGAGGGACCCCCGCTGCTCGCCGGTTGCCGCCCCAAGGTCAGCAACAGCAGCGGCCCAACGATGCAGCACCCCACGCAGTAGGCGAGCATGGCGTTGTAGTTGCCCGAGGATTTGTACATCCAGGCGTACATCAGCGGGGCGACCGTCCCCCCGAAGGTGATCAGCCCGAGGTGCACGCCGAACAGCCTGCCGTAGTCAGCGAGCCCGAAGTAGCGCGCGACCAGGTAGGCCGAGAGATCGAACTCCGCACCGGCGCCGATGCCGGTGAGACACACCGCGGCAATCAACAGCGGCACTGGCGTCCCGGCGTCGGCGGTCCACAGCAGCAGGCAGCCGACCGCCGGCATGAACAGCGTCGCCGCGGCCACGCCCGGCGCCCAGAGGCGGTCGATCAGGTAACCCGCCAAGAGGCGGCCGGCGACCAGGGAGAGGCCGAAGCTGCCGAAGATGGCGCCGGCTTCGGCTGCGGAGTGGCCGAGGTCGCGAAGCAGCGGCACGGTGTTGGTGACCATGCCCACCACCGCCGAGACGACCAGCGTCAGCGCAACGTTGAGCACCCAGAACTTGCGTGAACGCAGCGTCAGCCGGAAACCGGCCGACGGTCCAGTCGCCGCTGCGGATGGGCGTACGTGCGCAGTGGCGGTCGTCACGCCGGGCGCAGGGATCATGAACAGCCAGGCCAGCGGCAGCGCCAAAAGCAGCGGCATCAGTCCCATCACGATCCAGCCGGCGCGCACGTCCCAGCGGTCGATGGCCCAGGTCAGCAGCGCAGGCATCACGGCGGCCGAAAGCCCCGAGCCGCAGAGCACGATCGCC
The DNA here is from genome assembly GCA_937883885.1 of uncultured Aquincola sp. The sequence goes on from CAKZXL010000456.1 coordinate 6,233, forward strand.
AGAGCGAAGCCGCGGCGCTTGTCGAACCATTGGCTGACCAGCTGCGTCCACGTCACGAAGGTGATGCCCACGCCCGCCAGCGGCACAAGGAAGTAGCCGAGGTAAAGCGACCAGACCGAGCCGCCGAGAAAACACAGCATGAACAGCGCCAGCGGCGTGGCCACAAGGGAGACCAGAGTCACGCGGCGAAGGCCCCAGCGCAAGTTGAACCAGCCGGCAAACTGGCTCGCCACGATGACGCCGAGCGACAAGAAGCTGATTGCTGCCTGCATGTCGCCGCGACTCCAGCCGAACGTCTTCTCCAGCGGCAACACCATGGCCCCGAAGCCGTAAAGCATGGTGACGCTCATCGTCGTTGCCGCGCCGGCAAGCGCCAGCAGCACGATTCGCCAGCCACGGTGGAACTCCCCGACCTGGGACGGGGCCGGGTTCATCGCACGCTCTCCCGCACCATCGTGGCGTCCGCCCCCATGTCGCGCTCCGACAGGCGTGGCTCGTTCGGCTTGATGCCGGCTGCGCTTTGGTCGGCGACCATCAGGTAGTTGCCGCGGTTGAAGTCGTAGACGACGCTGGAGCCTGCGTAGACGAAGCCTGCGTCGTACAACAGAACGTTCAGGTTGAACATCGAGCGGTAGAGCGCACCGTCATGGTCGAACGCATCGAACATGCCCGAGCCATAGCCGTCTTCGTCGATGTAGTAGACGCGCTTCGAATACACATGGCGCTGGCCCGGCTTCAGCGTCGCTTCGACGACCCACATGCGGTGCAGCTCCCAGCGCTCGCAGGCGGGATTGATGTGCTTGGGCTGCAGCTTGTCTGCCGGCTTGCAGGTGAACATCAGCGCGTTGTTGTTGTACGGCGCGATCATCTCCTTCTTGCCTATGAGCTTGAAGTCAAAGCGGTCCATCTTGCCCGAGAAGAGCCACAGCTCGTCGAAAAGCGTTGCACCACCGAGCGATGCCACGGGCGTGTCGTATGCGAACTCCGGCGCCAGCCGAACGCGCCGCTGGCCCGGTGTGTAGCTCCATGAGCGGCGAGGCTTCTGGTCAGTGTCGAGGTAGTCGATGATCCCGGTGCCGACGCCGGAGCTGCGTGAAGGCGCGCGCGTGATCGAGAACGTGCGCATCAGCATCTGCGGATCGCGGTCCGACTGGTCGAGCTGGTAGTACGGCTTTTCCTGCAGTGTGTACTGCTCGGAGGTCATTGTCGGCTTGCCGTTGCCGTCAACGAGCCAGCCGTACTGACCCGGTGACACGATGGTGCCGTCCCCCTGCCACCGCGTGGCCATGTTCCACATCACCTCGTAGCCGCTCTTGGGAATCGGGAACGGCAGGCCACCGCGGCATGCCGGGTCCACCGCCATGTAGTCCTTCAGCAGCTTGCAGGTGGTGGCGTTCCGCTGCGTGGCAGCCAGCACCTTCTCGGGGAAGATCTCGGTGCGGTGCGTGGGATAGACGTCGATGTAGTACCCGGGATTGCTCTTGATCAGCCGTTTCTGGCCTTCGATCAGCTTGTCTGCGTGCTGGTCGACGTTCTTAGCATCGATGCGGTACAGCGGTTTGTCGTTGAAGGGGTCGGGATAAAAGCCACTGCCGGGCTTGAAGTCGGCCGGCGGCTTGACCGGCGTGCCTGTGTATTCGGGGATGGTGCCTTCCTTGTTGCCGGCCTTGATGGCGCCAAACCGGGTCAGCGTGGTGCCCAGTTGCTTGGCCTCATCGGCGGTGACGGCGGCCAGCGCGGGGGTCATCGCGGCGGCAAGCAGCGTGGCTGCTGCGAGGTGGAACGTCTTCATGGTGAACTGCGGGTGTCGGGTGGCCATCGTGCGGTGTCCTGAGGGGGTTGGCCGATGATGGGAGCGGTGAGCTGCGGTGCAAAGCACTGTCGATATCGATGAAATGCAGTGAGGCAGCCGTGAGAAGCGGGCGATGGCACGGCATGACTTCCAGATCAATCATCCGGTGTTTGGCCGATGTCTGCGGTGGGTACGACAGGCGGTGGACGCGGGCAGACTCGCTGGCCATGCGTACCGCCAAGTCCTTCTGCCGCGTGTGCATCGCCGCCTGCGGCGTCGAGCTGACCATCGACGGGCAGCGCATCGTCGGCATCCGCGGCGACCGGTCGCATCCGATCAGCGCGGGCTATGCCTGCTTCAAGGGCCTGCAGGCTGCGGGTGCGCACCATGGCGCTACGCGTCAGTTGCATACGTTGCGTCGCAACGGGGCGGGTCGTTTCGAGCGCTTCGGCACAGAGGCGGCCTTGGACGAGATCGCTGCCAGACTGCAGGCCATCACGGCGCGCGACGGGGCCGACGCCGTGGCGCTGTTCCGCGGCACGGCGGGCTTCCACACCTCGACCGCGTTCCGCATGCATGGGGCCTTTCTGGCAGCCCTCGGCAGTTCTTCGCTCTACACGACCTTGACGATAGACCAGTCCGCGAAATACGTCGCTGCGGGCCGCCTTGGCTCCTGGCAGGCAGGTCAGTGCCATTTTGATGCGCTGGACACGGCGATCGTCTTCGGCTGCAACCCGCTGGTCTCGCACTCGGCCGGCGGGATGCTCGTCAGCGATCCCACCAGGCGGCTCAAGCATGCGAAGGCCCGGGGGCTGAAGTTGATCGTCGTCGACCCACGCTGCACCGAGACGGCACGTCAGGCCGACATCTTCCTGCAGCCGTTGCCGGGCGAGGACGTTTCCATCGCGGCGGGCCTGCTGCACGTCATCTTCGATGAGGGCTTGTACGACGATGCTTTCTGTGCTGCCCACGTCGAAGGACTTCAGGCGTTGAAGCGCGCGGTTGACCCGTTCACGCCGGCACGGGTCGCGGCGCGCGCCGGCATCGATGCACAGGCCCTGCGTGCGGCGGCACGCGCCTTTGCAGCGCCGTCACGGAAAGGGGCGGTGATCACCGGGACCGGCACCGACATGGCACCGCGCTCGAACCTGGCGGAACACCTGATCCAGTGCCTGGACGTGGTGTGCGGCCACTTCAAGCGAGCCGGCGACCGCATGCCCAACCCCGATCCCCTGCAGCCGCCGAAGGAGTGGTTTGCGGAGGTCACCCCGCCGCAGCGGCCATGGGACGCCGTACCGCCGAGCCGCATCCGCGGCGTCGGCGATCTGTACGGCGAGCGCCTGACGGCGACGCTGGCCGAAGAAATCCTCACGCCGGGGCCCCAGCAGATCAAGGCCTTGATCGTCGATGGTGCAAACCCCGTCAATTCGATTCCCGACAAGTCGAAGGTCCTGGCTGCGATGCGCTCGCTGGAATTGCTGGTGGTGATCGATCCGCACATGACACCGACGGCGGAGCAGGCGCATTACGTCTTCGCGCCGAAGCTGCAGTACGAGCGCGACGACCTGCCGCTGACGCTGGGCAAACCGCTGTACGCCGATGCCTGGACACAGTACGCGCCGGCCGTCATTGCGCCGCCCGATGGCAGCGACGTGATCGACGATTGGTACGTGTTCTGGTCTCTGGCGCGCAGGCTCCGCCTGCCGCTGACCATCGGCGGCGCAGCGGTCGACATGCACCATGCACCGACTTCCGAAGATCTGCTGGCGATGGGCTTGAACGGCTCGGCGGTCACGCTCGAGATGCTGAAGGCTTGCCCGGGCCATCTGCTGCAGTGCCGTGGCGAGGACGTCGTCGTGCAGCCGGCGCGGCCCGGCGCCGGCCGCTTCGTGGTGCTGCCGCCAGATGTGCGCGACGAACTGGCCGAGGTCGCAGGCGAGCCGCCTTGCAGCGCGTTGGCCAGGTATCCGTTTCGCCTGGCGTCTCGCCGCATGCGCGACTTCAATGGATCGATCGGCATGCAGGTGGCGCCGATCCGCGCACGCAACCCGTTCAATCCACTGTACATGGCGCCGGCCGACCTGCTGCGTCTGGGCCTGGCCCCTGGCGACCGCGTGCACGTGCAGGCCGAACATGGCGCCATCGTGGCCATCGTGAAGCCGGATGCGGCGCTGCGCGAAGGCGTGGTGTCGATGAGCCACAACTGGGGCGGCGCCGACAACGACCCTGCCCATTACGAACGCGACGGCTCGTCGACGAACGTGCTGGTGCGCAGCGACATCGGCCTCGAGGCCATCAATGCGATGCCACGGATGTCGGCCATTCCTGTGGCCATCATGGCCGCCGAACCTCGACCGAACCAGGACCTGCCCGGACCCGGCTGAAGCGCGGCAGCACCCGATCGAAGCCGATGGCGCCACTTGCTGTGACCGGCATCGGCAGGATCAAGCCATCGATGGGAGTGAACCCGGGGTGTGTCAAACGGGGCCGGTTCCTGCGTGGTGCGCCGGCTTGCGGACCGCAGACTGCACGCCACGCGCGACGGCCCTGACGCGCACGGGGATGCCGTTCAGCACGGCGTTCCCCGACGCCTCGTCCACCATCGGACCCGGGCTCAACAGGTTGATGTTGACGCCTGCATGTGCCGCCGAGACTGTGGTCCGAGTGCCGGGCGCGCCATGGCCCCAGCCATGAGGCAGGCAGACCACACCGGGCCGGATGTCGTCGGTGACCTCCGCCACCACGCGAACCGCGCCGCTCTCGCTCGACACCTCCACCTCTTCGCCGCTGGCCACGCCGATGCACTCGGCGTCCTGCGGGTGAAGCTGCAAAGTGCAGCGGTCCTTGCCGCGCACCAGCGTGTCGATGTTGTGCATCCACGAGTTGAGCGAGCGGAGGTGCCGACGGCTGACCAGCAGCAGACCGCCTGGGGTCTGGTCCATGGCTCGTTCCAGCCGGGGTACGTCGGCAAGGATGTGCGCCGGCGCGAGCTCTATCTTTCCCGATGCTGTGGTCACCGCCGCGTCGCCTTGCGGTGCTGCCGTACCGAGTACCAGCCCGTCGGGCGTGTCGATGAAGGTCTGAAGAGTCAGGCCATGCGGATTCTTCCCGAAGCGGTCGCCGTAAGGCCCGGTGCGTATGCACAGGTCGAGGATGCGGGCGCCACCGCGTCGCGGCAGCGCGGACAGGGCCACTTCTCGCGGAACGCCGGTCTGATCGCACATGGCACCGAAGTAGGCGTCGTCAATCGCATCCAGGTCGGCGTCGGGATCGCCACCCATGATGGCGCCGAGACGGGCAAGCACGCGCCATTCCTCCGGGCGGTCGGTCGGGGTGAAGATCGCCGGTGAGTAGTGGCCACCTGTGGTCAGCGAGAACGGCCAGGACCAAACGTCCCAGTGGGGCTGCTCCAGCGCGGAGAGGGCCGGCAGGATCACGTGCGCATGCCTGGTTGTCTCGTTCAGGTACATGTCCAGGCTGACCATGCATTCGAGTTGTGGCAGTGCTGCGTCGAGCCGCGCCGAGCCCGGCGCGGACAGCACTGGGTTGCAACCCATCGTGACCAGCGCCCGCACTTGTCCAGCTCCGGGTGTATCGATTTCCTCGGCGAGGCAGGAAGCGGGGTATTGCCCCAGCACACCCTGCACGCCGCGCACGCGGATTGGCTTGGCGTGCAGTGGGGCGTCGACCGGCAGCGGCGGCGTCAGCTTCAGGTGCGGCGCGACCTGCGTGCTCCAGAGCGTGCCTCCCACGGCATCGAGGTTGCCGGTCAGCGCGCCGATGACGTCGATCAACCACGAGGCCAGGGTCCCGAACGCCTGCGTGCAGGTGCCGATGCGTCCGTACACCGCTGCGCTCCGTGCATCCGAGATCTGCCGCGCCAGCGCGACGATCGCTTCCGATGCCACGCCGCAGAACGCGCTGACCCGCTCGGGCGGGAAGTCGGCCGCCAGCGTCTGCAGTTGGTCCATCCCGTTGACGCGGCCTGCCAGGCCTTTGAGGCGCACACGTCCTTCGGCGAACAGCACGTGCGCGATGGCCAGCAGAAGCGCCGCGTCGCCGCCTGGGCGGATCGGGATCCACAGGTCCGCCACCTGCGCGGTGCCGGTGCGTACCGGATCGACAACGATGAGCTTGCCGCCACGTGCCCGCAGCGCCTTGATCGCGCCCATCACGTCGCGGTGCGAGAACATGCTGCCTTTGGAGGCGGCCGGGTTGCCGCCGAAGATCACGAACAGGTCGGTGCGGTCGACATCGGGCACCGGCATCTTCCACATGTCACCGTACATCAGGAAACTGCTGACGTTCTTCGGCAACTGGTCGACGCTGGATGACGAGAAGCGTTGCGCGAACTTGCCCAACCGCGCCAGCAGCATGGTGTAGCGGGCGCTGTCGAAGCCACCTTTGCTCATGTTGCCGCTGTAGAACGCGAACGCCTGCTGCCCATGGCGTTCGCGCACGCCGGCGGCGAGCGTCTCGATGCGCTCGAAGGCTTCGTCCCACGAGGCTTCGCGCCAACTGTGGCCATTGCGAATCATCGGTCGGCGCAGCCGGTCGGGATCGTGGTGAATGTCACCGAGCGTGGTGCCCTTGGGGCAGATGTGGCCGCGACTGATCACGTTCTGCGGGTCGGGCCGGATGCTGACGACTTGTTCACCCTCGACCTTGACCTGCAGGCCGCACATGCCTTCGCACAGCGGGCAGGTTCGCCGGTGCATCTGCTGGACCGAAGGCGCGGAGGAAGGCGGTGTCGTGGTGCTGTGGTCTGTCGTCATGGGGGCCGACTGGGGGATAGGTTCGCACCAGTCTAGGCAGTAGGGCCCGTGCGTTGGCGTGCAGCGGCATCGCCCAGAGGTCGATCGATTGCTGCCAAACGCCAGCATGCAGTGGCGCCGCAGCGGCGAGATTCGGCAATGGCGTTCGCTGCTTCGGCGATAGCGTCCGGCCCACCGCGGGACGCCGGTTTGCGCATCATCAACCGGCGTACTCATCAACTGAAAGGGAACCCGCATGAACACCCGTACCTCGGAAGATATCCGTCAATTCCTTCATCGCCAGGTCGAGTTCTGGAACGCAGGCCGCAAGCAGGAGATGTTCGACGCCTTTCACGCCATCGTGCCCGGCAAGCTGAGCATCGAGTACGTCGGCATCCCGCCGCTCGAGGGCTGGGCGGCGCTCGAAGACATGTGGCAGCGCTTTGCCGGCAAGGTGCACATCGACGTGCAGCAGGTCATGGTCACAGGCCAGGAAGCTGCCTGCTACCACCACAACACGACGGTCGGTGAGGGCTCTCCGGTCAGGCCGAGCATTGAACTCTACAAGTTCGATGGCGACGACCTGCAGATCCGCTACTTCCACGTGGCCAAGATCTGAAGGGTCGTGCAACCACATGGGCCTTCTGAACACCGAACGCGTGCTGAGCGTTCACCACTGGAACGACTCGCTGTTCAGCTTCCGCACCACGCGAGATGCATCGCTGCGATTCGAGAACGGGCACTTCGTGATGGTGGGCCTGCCGGTCGCCGGCAAACCACTGTTGCGGGCTTACAGCATCGCCAGCGCCAATCATGAGGAGCACCTCGAGTTCTTCAGCATCAAGGTGCCTGACGGTCCGTTGACCTCGCGCCTGCAGCATCTGGCCGTGGGCGACCACGTGCTCATCAGCCGCAAGCCGACCGGCACGTTGACGATCCACGACCTGCGGCCAGGCAGACACCTCTACCTCCTGGCCACCGGCACCGGCCTGGCACCGTTCCTGGCGATCATTCGCGACCCCGAGACCTACGAGCGCTTTGACAAGGTGGTGCTGGTGCACGGCGTTCGCCGCGTCGACGAGCTTGCATACCGGCGCCTGATCCAGGAGGACCTGCCGGCCGATGAGCTGCTGGGCGAGATGCTGCGCGACAAGTTGATCTACCACCCGACCGTCACCCGCGAAGCCTTTGCCAATCAGGGCCGGCTGACGACGATCATTGAGAACGGCTCGTTGTTCCGCACCATCGGGCTGCCGCAGATCGACGCCGGGCACGATCGCGCGATGCTGTGCGGCAGCCCGGCCATGCTCGCTGACCTCAGCGCGTTGCTCGATGCGCGCGGCTTGGTCGTCTCGCCTCAGCTGGGCGTACCGGGCGACTACGTATTGGAGCGGGCGTTCGTGCACAAGTAGCATCGAGACACTGATCAGTTCCGGTGAAAGTGTCTCGACATGAACGCGAGCAGCAGCGCGGAAAACCTTCGCATCGATGCGCCGCCAATGGCCATCCTGTCCCGCTCCATCACCGCTTGCCGCGCAGAGCCAGCTTACGAAGTGCGGCTGCAGCACGTCCGCTGGCAGGCGGCCGGCAGTGCACGCGTGACAGCGGGGTCTCGCTGCGTGCTCGAGCTGTTGCTGCCACTGGGCCTTGCTGAAGGCCAGACCCACTATGCGGCCCTCGCCAAGGGCGGGGGCAGCCGGCCGGTCGGCCGGCTCAACTTCGTGGTGCCGGACAGCGAACTGGTGCTGGCCTGGAGTGGGGGCGAGGTGCGCTCCATCGTCTGCATGTTCGACCCTGCACGCCTGGGGCTGCTGGGCGGCATGGGCTGGGAATGGAACGACGTCGACCCGATGGCGGCTCTCGACGTGCGCAATGAGCGGCTCGAAGCCGCGATGCGATGGCTGCTCGAGGAGTTGCTGTGCCCCTCGTTCGCGAGCGAGCTGCAGCTTCAGTCGCTGCTGACCATGCTGGCGCTGGAAACACGCCGCCATTTCGGCGCTGGCTCGACGTCCGATGCCGTGGCACCGGGCAAGCTGGGCTCGAAGCAGCTGGCATTGATCAAAGACATGGTGGCGCAGCCGGGCGCCGATGGCGTGTCGCTGCACAAGATGGGCGCGGCTCTCGGCTTGCCGGCGCGCGAACTGACCATCCGGTTCAAGAACACGCTGGGCATGACCTTGCGCAGCTATGTGGCTGGTGTGCACATCGAGACCGCCAAGCTGCTGCTTGCGGACCAGAGCCTGATGATCAAGCAGGTCGCCTGGCGCAGCGGCTTCGACAGTGCTGCGGCGTTCAGTGCAGCCTTTCGCAAGGCGACCGGCATCACGCCGCTGCGGTACCGCGAGCAGCGCTGCGGCGCCGCGTCTGCGCGCCTCGAGTGAGGCGGCCTGCTTGCGGGCAGGTGCGGCATTGCATGCGTGTCGCGGATGGACCGAGGCGTTTCATCGATACACGGCAGCCTAGGCAATGGCGCGGCGGCCTTCGATGATCGGACGAGGCAACTCCCGAGACAAACCGCCATGAGCTTTTGCGATCAGAACAATTTCCGCATGCACCACCCCATGGGCCGCAGGCTCGCCCGTCACCCGCTTGCAAAGGCGGCGCTCTTGGCCGCCTGTGGTGCGGTGGGCAGCAGCAGCCATGCCATCTCGATCGATACGGGGGTTCCCGGCTTGGGGCTGCGCCTGGACACCACGGTCCGCTACAACCTGGGTGTTCGGACGGAGGCGCAGGACTCGCGCATCCTGAAGAACTCGACCTACGACGAGTCCGACGGCAAATTCGACCGTGGCGACATCGTCACGAACCGGCTCGACTTGCTGGGCGAGCTCGATCTGAACTACCGCAACTTGGTGGGCGCGCGGCTGAGCGCCGCGGGTTGGTACGACGATGCCTACAAGGACCGCACGGTCTCGACCCTGGTGCCGGGCTACGCGTCGAGCTATTCCGGCAACCGCTATACGCACGAGGTGTCGCGCTACGTGAACGGGCCTTCTGCCGAGTTCCTCGACGCGTTTGTCTGGTCGAACTTTCGGCTGGGCGAGGTGCCCGTCAATCTGAAGATCGGCCGTCACACCAACTATTGGGGCGAAGGTCTGCTGTTCGGCGCGCACGCCATCTCCTACTCGCAGGCGCCGACGGATGGTTCCAAGGCCGTTGCCAGCCCTGGCATCGAAACCAAGGAGGTGTTCCTGCCCCTCGGCCACGTTTCGGCGCGCGCACAGATCACCGATTCGCTCAGCGTCGCGGCCCAGTGGTTCTTCGAATGGAAGCCCACGCGGCTGCCCTATGGGGGCACCTATTTCGCGCCGGCGGACATGCTGTTCGAAGGTCCGGACAGGCTGCCAGTGGCGCCTAATGGCCTGGCGTTTTCGCGGGCGCCGTCGATCGAGCCGGGCAACACCGGCAACTGGGGCATCAGTGCCAAGTACAACATGGAGTCGATCGAGTCGACACTGGGCGTTTACTACCGGCAGTTCGACGACTACCAGGCTTGGCTGTCGCCCCAGACCTTGCCGGCCAGTCGGCAGTTTCGCTTGAGCTATCCGAAGAACGTGAAGCTGCTCGGATTCAGCGCCGGCCGGGTGATCGGCCCACTGAGCGTCGGGACCGAACTGTCGATGCGCAAGGATGCCGCGTTGAACGCCTCCGGCATCAGCGCGGCGGACAACGAAGGCCCACGTGGTGACACCTTGCATGCCATCCTCAACGGGGTCATGCTGCTGCCGCAGACGGCGATGTTTGACACCGGTAGCCTGGCGATGGAGCTGGCCTACAGCCAGCTGTTGAACGTGACTTCCCATCCGGAGTTGTTCAAGGGCCTGGGCTATGCCGGATGCCGCGCGGCGCAGACGCCGTCTGTGCCGCAATCCGGGTCGAAGGCGGATGGCTGTTCATCCAAGCGCTACCTGGCCGTGGCGATCAACTTCACGCCTCAGTACCTGCAGGTGCGGCCTTCATGGGACCTGGACCTGCCACTGTCGGTGAACTATGGTCTTCGCGGGAACGCTGCCACGGCGGGCGGCGGCTCGGAGCGGGCTCTCACCTGGTCGGTGGGTGCCAAGCTCACGTATGGCCAGCGCCACGAGTTCACGCTGCGCTATTCCGACACGCGTGCGCGCACTCGCTACAGCACCGACGGCACCGCGGTGATCGGCGGCAACGGCGGTTTTGGTACCACCGATCGCGGCTGGCTGGTCCTCACCTACAAGACAGGGTTCTGAGCGCGGCGCAGGGCCGTGCTGGCCGTGCGTCGCCCGGCGTCGCCTCAGACCGGCTTGATCATGGCCCCCTGGCTGGTCGTCGTCGAGCGCGGCGCCAGCCAGATGTCGACCGCGGGCCTGGACGGCCGCTTCATCGCGGCAGGGCGACGATGCCGTGGCGTTCGCGATACTGCAGTGGTGTAACACCGGTGGCCCGGCGAAATGCATCGCCGAAAGCGGCCGCGCTGCGAAAGCCGCTGCGGTAAGCGACCTGCTTGATCAGCAGGTCGCGATCGCCAAGCAGCAGCTTGGCCCGCTCGATGTGCATGTTGGAGACGTAGCTGCGCAGCGTCTGTCCGGTGCTGCGCTTGAAACTCACCGACAGCTCGCGCCCCTGCATGCCGCAGGCTTGCGCCAGGTCAGCCAGTGCAGGGCCCTGGGGATGTTCCGCCGAGGCGACCATCGATCGAATGATGGCCATCTGCCGCGCGCTGAGTCGGCCGCCCTGCACGCGATCGGCGTCGGGCGCGTCGAAGGTGAAGTGGCGCCGCAGTTCCAACGTCAGCATCGTCAGCAGGCAATCGGTCTGCAAGTGGCTGGCGAAGGACGGCGCTGCCGTCTCGTGGCTCAGCCATTGGAGCGCGGCATGCAGCCGCTCGTTGCGCACGTCCAGCGTGCGCGCGGGGTCGAGCGAGCCCCAGTTCCAGGACATTCCGCCCAACAATCCCAGCTGGTCGAACTGAAGCAGGCACACCACCGAATGGCGATGGCCCGGTGTCCAGCTGATCCTGCGTTCACTGTGCGGCGGCAGCAGGTTGATCAGTCCGACGTCACGGACCTGGCCGTCGGGCGTGCCGATGCGATACCGCGAACGCCCCTTGGCGTCGAGCGAAGGCGGGGGGTCTCCCAGCTCCAGCAGACAGTAGGGCCCCGACCGCAACAGGATCTCCCCGGGCTCATGCCAGTGAAGGTCCTGGATGGTGATCTCATGGGGGCCGTTCTCAAACTGTGCGCCGAACCGCTTGAGCGGCACGAGCGACGCCATCAGCGGTTTCAACTCCGCGGTTTGCAAGAGCTGTCTCCTTCCATCCGCCCCACGTGCTGGCGCTGGCCACCGGGAGCGCTGTTGTCTGGTGAATTTGCACAGAGTTGATCACCATGTACTTATCTTGCGAGCCCCTGCAAACCCCGATGACCGCGCAGTGGTCGGTGCTGGCCAAGCCAGTTGTTTTGTGAAGCCCCGTCTGATGGCCACGTGCCGGCCAGCGCAGCCCGCAGCGGGCGCAGCTGGGCGGCCCCCTGCAAGCCATGCCCGACGGTGAGTCGTGGTCATCGTGGTCGCCGCGCGAGCCATGGTCGTCGCAGACAACCGTCCACGCGGCCAAAGTCGATCTTGTCCTGGCGCGATGGGTCAGCGTCCCACGACAACGTGCTTCGGCACGAGGCTGGCGACCTTCAGGTCATGAGTGATTTGGGCTAGGCCTGCCGCGTGGCAGCTTCGTAAGCCTTGAGCTCGAAGCCTGGCTCTGCCGCCTGCGACGGGGTCAAGCTGGGCCCCCGCGCCAGGATCTTGCGGGATGCCATGTGGTCGAGGGGCCTGTTGACACTCTCGACTGCAATCAGGCGGCCTGCGCGAAAGCAAAGCACGCTGAGCTGTCTGCTTTGCGCAGAGCCCAGCAGTACTGTCTGATCATGCCCTTCGGACAGACCGGCGATCTGCAACTTCAGCTCGCCCTGGTCCGTCCAGAACCAGGGCAATGCCTCGTAGGCGGCCGGCCGGCCCATCAAGCGGGCAACGACGGCCTTGGCCTGGTCGATCGCGTTCTGTACCGACTCGAGCCGGATGGGCCGATCGGCGTAAGGGCTGCTGAAGCTGGCCACGTCACCGATGGCGGAGATGTCGGGGTCGCTGGTGCGCAGCAGGGCGTCGACGCAGATGCCGTTGTTCACTTCCAGCCCCGCTGCCAGCGCGATCTCTGCATTGGGCACCACGCCGATGCCGTAGACCACCAGGTCGGCAGGCAGGTGGCGTCCGTCCGAAGTTTCCACTCCGGTGGCCTTGCCGTCTCGGCCGACGATGCGCTTCATGCCGCAACCCAGGTCGAGCGTGACGCCCCAACTCCGGTGGGCGGCCGTGAACAGGTCGGACATGGGTTCTGAGATGGCACGCGCCATCGGACGATGCCCGATCTCAAGCACGTGCACTGCCGCGCCGCGGGCGGCGGCCACAGCGGCGAACTCCAGCCCGATGAACCCGGCGCCAAGCACCACCACGTTGCGGATGTTGGCAAGGCGCGGCGACAGCGCATCGGCATCGGCCAGCGTGCGCACGCCGTACACCCCGTTCAGTTCAATGCCGGGCAAGGCGGGCACGCGGTTGCGGGCGCCGGTCGCAATCACCAGATGGTCGTAGGAAAGGCTGGTGCCCGAGGCCAGGTGGACGTGGTGGGCCGCGCGGTCAATGGCCGCCGCGCTGTCGTGCAGTCGGTCGATGCGGTGTTCGTCGAAGTACTCCGGAGGCCTGAAGCGCAGCGCATGGGCGCCCACCTTGCCCAGCAGGTAGGCTTTGGACAGCGGTGGTCGCTGGTAGGGCACCCCGGCTTCGTCACCGACCAGGGTGATGCGGCCTGCATGGCCTTCCTGTCGCAGGGACGCGGCGACCTGGAAACCGGCCTGTCCGCCGCCGATGATGAGGATGTTGTCGGGGAGCATGAGAGCGGGTCCTGGGAAGTCGGGGAATCAGCGTTGCGCGAACCGCGGATAGCGGCCCAGCGGCAGCAGCAACAGCGCACCGATGATGAAAGCGGTGCCACAGACGGCGAGCATCGGCGTATAGGTGCCGGCGTTGCGATAAAGCATGCCCGACAGCATCGGCGCCAGCGCCGATGCGATGGTGATGAGGCCGAGGTGGACGCCGAAGAGCCGGCCGTAGTCGCGCATCCCGAAGTACCTGGCGACGAGGTAGGCCGCCACGTCGAATTCGGCGCCGGCACCGACGCCCAGCAGCATGGCTGCAGCCACGAGCAAAGGGGTGTCTGCAGGCCCGGCATGGAAGAGCAGCCAGCAGCCCGCGGCAGGCATGGCCAGTGCGACTGCGGCAACGGCTGGTGCCCACAGCCTGTCCACCAGGTAGCCGACCACGACGCGCCCCGCGATCAGCGACAGCCCGAAGCCGCCGAAGACGGTGCTGGCCTCCGAGGCCGACAAGCCCTTGTCCCGCAACAGCGGCACGGTGTTGGTGACCATCGTGACCACGCTGGCCACGACCAGCGACAAAGCGATGTTCAGCACCCAGAAGCGCGGCGTGCGGATGCCCTGGCGAAAGCTCAGCCCCTGGCGGCTCAACGCGGCGGTGTCGGCAGCTCGGGTGGTGGCGGCGTCGTCGCCGCCCGTCCGTTCGTCCGGCGCGACCATCCAGCGAATCGCGAACGGCAGCACCAGCCCGACCGGCAGGGCGGCCAGCAGCACGAAGGCGGCCTGCCAATTCCAGCGCTCGACGGCCCAGGTCACGCCAGCGGGGATCAGTGTGGCGGCCAGGCCCGTGCCGGACAGGATCAGCGCGAGCGCCAGCCCACGGTTGTGCACGAACCAGAGGTTCACCAGGTGCGTCCAGGTGACCTGCATCGTGCCGAGGCTCGCGATCGGCAGCAGCGTGAACATCACATAGAGCCACGCGATGGACGATTGCATCTGCGTCATCGCCGCGAACACGATCGACAGGCTGGTCAAGGACACCATCGTGACGATGCGCATGCCGTATCGCAGGTTGAGCCACCCCACCAGTTGCGAGCCGAGCACAGCCCCGGCGAACAGGAAGCTGATCGACGCCTGCATCTGACCGCGCTCCCAGCCGTGGGCCTGCTGCAGCGGGATGGTGAGCGCTCCGAACGCATAGAGCATCGACGCGTTCGCGTTGATAGCCACGCCCATCATCGCCAACACCAGGATGCGCCAGCCTAGTCGGAACTCGGTGAGGTCGATCGCGGCGGCGACAGGACGGGTAGTCGGGCGGTGGGCCATCCGCTACTCCTTCACGAGCAGCAGGCTGCCGCCCAGAGGGCCGCCGCCGGCAGCGGTCACCGCAACGTGGTGCGGGCGGATCTGGCGCTCACCGCCCCGACCCCACAGCTGCGTGCATGCCTCGTGCACGTACCCCAGGCCGTGCGTTCGGCCACCGGAGAGCTGGCCGCCATTGGTGTTCAGGGGCAGCACACCGTCGCGTGCGATGCGCGTGCCGCCCTCGATGAACCGGCCACTTTCGCCGGTTGGGCACAGGCCCAGGCCTTCGAGCCAGATCATGGTCAGGATCGAGAAGCCGTCGTAGAGCTGGGCGCTGCCCACATCAGAGGGCTTCAGGTCGGTCCGCGACCACATCATGCGGCCCACGTCGAACGCGGCCATGCCCGTCAGCGAGATCTGGTCCCAGGACCAGGGCTGGTGCAGCGCCGCGCCGATCGCCTCGATACGGATCGGCGGCTGCGGGCCGTCACGTGCGGCGTCGGCGTGCGACAGCACGATGGCGGTGGAGGCGTCGCAGTGCACGTCGCAGTCGAACAGGCGCAACGGTGTGGAAATGAATTTGGACGCCATGTAGTCGTCCATCGTCAGCGGCGTGCGGAACACAGCCTTGGGGTTCAGCGCGGCATGCCGGCGGCAGGTGAGAGCGATCTGTGCCAGCTGCTCCGGCGTCGTGCCGTATTCATGGAAGTGGCGCTGCGCGTACATCGCGACCAGGTTCGCGGCCGAGGTGACGTTGAAGGGGGTGTACCACTGCCAGAAGAAGCTGCTGTCGCGCCCAGGCGACTTCGAGGTGAGCGCGCCAGCCGCGCGGTCGATCCGGCGTGCGCTGGCCTCGGCGATGCTGCGGAAAACCAGCACATGCCGGCACAGCCCGGCGGCGATTGCCAGCGCCCCGTTGATCACCCCGGCCAGCGGGCCCGGGCCCTCGTAGCCCGCGCCGTACCAGTCCACCTTGAGGCCCATCACCGAAGCCAGTGCATTGGGGCCGATCGGCGAGAACGGACTGCCGTTGTTGTTGTCGCCGGGCCAGCAAGCTACTCCGTCGATGTCCTCGCGTTTGAGGCCGGCGTCGGCGATGGCCTCGCGACAGGCATCCAGTGTCAGCTGCATCGCCGAGCGGCTGGACGGCCGGCCAACCTCGGACTGCCCGATGCCGGTGATCGCCACGTTCTTTTCCCAGAGGCGGTCGTTCATTGCGAAGCTCCAGCCGTCGCCGGTTCGAACAGGGGCAGCCAAACGTCTTCCTGCTGCTCGAACCGCACGCGCACCTGCATGCCGATGTGCACCGACGCCACGTCGCAATGCACCACGTTGCTGACGAACCGCAGTCCTGCCTGTTCAACCAACTCGATGACGGCAATCACGTAAGGCTTGTTCAGCTCTGGCGTCCAAGGCTGGTGGTTGACGGTGAAGGTCGTCACCGTGCCGCGGCCCGACACCGCGCGGGGCGCTACATCGAGGCTGCCGCATCGCGGACACATCGGCGCCGGTGGGTGGAAGTAGCGCGCACAAGCGGCGCAGTGGTGGATTCGCAGTTCACCAGCGGCGCCTCCTTGCCAGAAGGCCGTGTTGTCCGGTGTCAGGGCGGGAAGTTTGCGGGCCATGGCGAGACTTCAGACCGCGATCTTCAGCAGTGCGCAGGCGTTGCCGCTGCGGATCTTCTCGCGCGCCTGGTCGTCGAGCCCAAGACCTTCGGTGAGATCGCCATGGTCGTAGGCGCCGCCGAAGTTGGTGCCGTACACCAGCTGGTCGACGCCCACCACCTCCACCACGCCACGTCGCAGGGCAGGCACGTGCACGTCAAGATCGAACCAGAAGTTGGGCAGGTAGTCGCCCACCGGGCGGCGGTTGCGTGCGTCGGGGGCCATTGCCTGGTTGAGTTCGCTCAGCCGCCCGAGCTGGAACACCGCCATGCCGCCTGCATGGGTGATGTAGGTCTTCAGCGTGGGGAATGTGTCGAGCGCACCGCCGCAGATCAGGTACCAGAAGAAGAGTGTTTCGTCGACACAGTCGCCGATGATGGAGCTGGTTTCGAAGCGGTCTTCGTGATGCTTGTCTCCCAGCCAGATGGACTGGTTGTAGCCATGCACCATGATCGGCGCGTCGAGTTCGGCCAGCATTTGCCATACCGGAAACAGCGCTTCGTCGTGCGCCTGCAGACCATTGAAGTTCGCACCGCCAACACAAACGCCCCGGGCACCGAGCTGGGTGACGGCGCGGTGGATTTCACGCGCAGCCTCCTGCGGGTCGGCCAGGTTGGCATGAGCCCAGAATGAGAAGTGCGCCGGGTCCTGCGCGCAATACGCGGAGAGCTCGTCGTTGCAGATGCGCGCATATTCGTTACCAAAGTCGCCGGCCCAATACATGAAGGCATGCGACGGAGTGGACAGCACCAGATGGTCTACCCCTCTTTCAGCCATCAGCGCCCTGCGGCTGTCATGGGTCATGCGCGCCAGCAGGTTGGCCTGTGCTTGCTCATCGTTGGCGGCCGGATGGCGCTGCTTGGTGCCGAGCGAAAAATGCCCCACCGTCAGGCCCCTGGCCTTCATGAAGGGGCCCCAGAAGTCATGCCGGTTGAGCATGCCGGCAGTGAACAGGTGGGCGTGCACGTCGATCAGCATGGTTGTATTTCCGGGTTGACGCCTGAGAGGGAAGGGAAGTTTAATTGATGAACAGATTCAATCAATATGTTTAACTTCTAGGGTTTACGCCATGTCCCTTTCCTTGCGCGGCCGCATCGTCCTCGTGACTGGAGCATTCGGTTCTCTGGGGTGGGCAGTGGGAACGCTGCTGGTGGGCGAAGGCGCCCGAGTGGCCTTTCTCGACCGTTGCCAACCTCCGACCGGCAGTCACGAAGTGGGCGACGCGCTGTTCCTGAGTGGCGTGGACCTCCTGCTTCCAGAGCAGGTCGAGGCCGCAGTGGCCCGCGTACGGGAACGCTTCGGGCACATCGATGCGATCGTCAACGTCGCGGGTGGTTTCGCCTGGGAGACGGTGGCCGATGGTTCGCTGGACACCTGGGACCGACTCTACGAGATCAACCTGCGCAGCACGGTGGCTGCCACGCGTGCAGTGCTGCCGCATCTCATGGCCGGCGGGCGCGTGGTGAACGTCGGCGCCCAGGCCGCGCTCAAGGCAGCTGCCGGCATGGCAGCGTACGCCGCGTCTAAGGCGGGTGTCATGCGTTTCACGGAGGCGCTGGCGGAAGAATTGAAGGACAGGAACATCACCGTCAATGCGGTGCTGCCCAGCATCATCGATACGCCGGCCAATCGCGCGGACATGCCTCGGGCCGACTTTGGCAAGTGGGTGTCGCCAGCGGCGTTGGCACGCGTGATTGCGTTTCTACTGTCGGATGACGGTGAGGCGATCACGGGTGCGTGCCTGCCTGTCACGGGCAGGGTCTGAGGCAAGTTCAGGAGAAAGACAGATGCGACTCGTCACCTTCACCCATGACGGCGGGGCCGAGCTGGCCGGTGCCTTGATCGATGGCGGCCACGCGGTTCTGGCGCTGCAGTCGGCGCAGCAGGCCGTGCATGGCACGTCGCAGCCGCAGTTCGACAGTGTGCAGGCGCTGATTGAAGGCGGCGATGCCGCACTCGAAGCGGCGCGCGCGCTTGTGGCCCGTGCGCCGAGCTCGGCGGTATTGCAGCGGCAACGGGTGCGTCTGCGTGCGCCCATCCAGCCTCCCATCCAGATGCGTGACTGCTCGTGCTTCGAGCTGCACCTGCGGCAGAGTTTCGCCGCCGCGCGGCGTCTTCGCGCCCTGCGCACGCCCGACCCTGAGGCGACGCTGAAGTCCATGAACACCAAGGCCGACGATCGCGTCATCGACACCTTCATGCGCCAGCCGATCTACTACAAGTGCAACCGGTTTGCCGTCATCGGTGCCGACGACGACGTGGTGTGGCCCGACTTCTCGAAGGCGCTGGACTTCGAACTGGAGTTCGGCTGCTACATCGGCCGCCGCGCCAAGAACGTACCCAAGGCCCGAGCGCACGAGTACATCGTCGGCTATACGATCTTCAACGACATCAGTGCGCGCGATGTCCAGGCGGTCGAGATGGGGGGCATGCTGGGGCCGGCCAAGAGCAAGGATTTCGACACCGCGAACGTGATGGGTCCTTGCCTGGTGACGGCCGACGAAATCGAGGATCCGTACAGCCTGGCCATGATCGCGCGCGTCAACGGCCAAGAGTGGGGCCGCGGCAACACCCGCGACATGCACTGGCAGTTCGGCGACGTGATCGAGCACATTTCGCGCGGCGAGACGCTGTACCCCGGCGAATTCCTGGGTTCTGGCACGGTGGGCAACGGATGCGGGCTCGAGCAACTCCGCATGCTCAAACCCGGCGACATCGTGGAACTCGAGATCGAACAGCTTGGCACGCTGCGCACGCGGATCGGCATGCCCCAGTGAACAGGGACGGCGGCATCCTGGCGGCTGTACGGGCATGAGCCTTCGCCTGCTTGGCGAGCGCTTCGGCGGACGCGATCACTGCCCTGTGGGGCCTGCCATCGTCTGAACGCGTCTGCACGACATCGTCCCACGCCGACCAGAGGGCGCTGCGCGCGGCACAGGCCCGTTGCGCGGCCCGCACCGTCGGACGGTGTTGGGGTTGATACCGAGTCGGCGGCAGGGTATTTAGTGCACAGTATCTTTAAAAGTGTCTTACTAAACCGGGCGCCCGACGCCCAGGAGCTCCAACCATGCTGACGAAGACGAGCCCGACGCTGTCTGACGGCACCAAGATCGCCGACCTGGTGCTGCCGGCTACGCGCGAAGTGCAGATGCGTGTCCTGTCCGATCCCGAAATCTACGAGATGGAGATGGAGCGCATCTTCGGCAAGATCTGGGTCCTGTTGGGACACGAGTCCGAGATCCCCAAGCCTGGCGACTTCATGGTGCGCGACATGGGGTCGGACTCGGTGATCGTCTCCCGCGACAAGGAAGGCGAAGTCCATGTGATGCTGAACGTGTGTCCCCACCGCGGCATGCGCATCAGCACGATGGATTGCGGCAACACGCAGATTCACAAGTGCATCTACCACGGCTGGGCCTTCAAGACCAACGGCGACTTCATCGGCTCACCCGTGGAGCGCGAGTGCATGCACGGCAAGATGATGGCCAAGGAAGAGCTCGGCCTCAAGAAGGCGCGGGTCACGCTGTACGGCGGCCTGGTGTTCGCCACGTGGAACGTGAACGGTCCTTCGTTCGAGGAGTTCCTTGGCGATACCAAGTGGTACTACGACATGCTGTTCTGTCGCACCCTGAAGGGCATGGAGGTGCTGGGACCGCCGCAGCGTTTTGTGGTGCGCGCCAACTGGAAGGCCGCCGGCGAACAGTCGGCCGCCGATGGTTTTCACACCCTGACGCTGCACCGCTGGCTCGGCGAGGTCGGCAACTATGCGAAGAAGGGCGAGGGCGAAAGCGGTGGAGCCGACCTGAGCCCCGAGATGTATGGCGTAGAGATCAGCTCGCCCCACGGGCATGCGCTGCGCTGCATCGATTTGGCGCGCAAGATCAGGCGTCTGGCCGGGCTTGATCCGAACGAGCTGACCGTGCGCCAGAAGCTCGACGCGCTGCCACCAGCGGGCATGACCAAGGACATGGTGGACGAGCTCTACCAGAAACTCACGCCCGAACAGCTCCAGGTGCTGACGTCCATGCCGCCGCAGGTCGGCGGCATGTTTCCGAACGTGTTGTTCGGCTTCGTTTACATCCCGCAGGGCGATGGCTCGGTGGTCGGTTCGATGACCATGCATGCCTATGTGCCGCGTGGCCCGGACAAGCTCGAGTTCGTGAACTGGATCTTCGCTGAGAAGGGCGCGCCGCCAGAACTGCGAGAGAAGATGCTCAAGCAGACCATCCAGCTCTTCGGCACTTCGGGCATGGTCGAGCAGGACGACTCGGACACCTGGCCGCACATGACGCTGGCCGCCAAGGGGGCGATGGGCCGCCAGATGACCTTGAAGTACCAGGCGTGCTTCGAGACAGGCGCGCCCGCCGGGTGGCCGGGTCCGGGCATCGTGAACGAAGGTTTCACGAAGGACGATACGCAGTGGCACTGGTGGATGTACTGGCGCGATCTGATGACCGCCGAAGCCTGACCCGAGCTCCAAGGAAATTCCATGCAAGCAACACAAGAATCTGGCGCGGTTGAAGCGGTGCCCGAGCGGACCGGCCAACGTGTACCGGTGGGCTCGCCGGTCTACAACAGCATCGTCGAGTTTCTCTACGACGAAGCTGAACTGCTCGACGGCCTGCGCCTTCAGGAGTGGGCGTCCCGTCTGGCGACCGACCTGGTCTACACCGCGCCGCTGCGTACGACACGCGCCACGGCCGAGCAGACCGCCAGCGTCGTGCGCAGTACGCAGCACTACCATGACGACTACCGGTCCGTGATGGGGCGGGTGCTGCGTCTGTCGGGCAAGAGCGCCTGGGCCGAGGATCCGCCTTCGCGCACGCGCCGGCTGGTGACCAACGTGCGGGTGAGAACCACGTCGGTCGAGGGCGAGTATGCCGTCACCAGCTGCCTGTTGATCACCCGCAGCCGCTTCAACTTCGACGAGTTCGATTTCGTCAGCGGTGAGCGGCACGACGTGCTGCGCGCCGACGGTGCGTCGTTCAAGCTGGCGCGCCGGGAGGTGCTGCTCGACCAGGCGGTGCTTGGAACTCCGAATCTCGCGATCTTCCTTTAGCGGCCTTCGGGGGCGTCGTCGAAGGCAAGCCAGGCCGCGTCGCCCGCGCAAAGAGACTCGCGTTTGGCCGGCGCGCTGAAGTCCCAGGTGGAGCCGACCACACGCAGCGCCTGCATGGCACGCACCGGTTGCTGCGCAAAACAAAGGCCGGTGGCGTTGGCGTGCAGCTGAAGATCAAGCGCCTTGCCCCGGCCAAGGGAGATCAATGCGCATCGGCGCAGCACCATCGCGGCCTGCGCCTCTTCAGCCGGGAGTCGCGTGTGTACCCAGCGCGCGAAGCCTTCGCGCAGCGACAGGCCGGCAAACCGGCTGGGGCCATTGACGATGCTGCCCTCGATGTCCCAGTCCAGCAGTGGGTGCCCGTCGCACTGCAGGCTGGCACGGGTGCGTTCGTCGATGCGGTCGGCCACTTCGATGTCGTACCGTCGGTAGGCGCAGCCACCGGCCGCCGCCGCGATGGCCAGCCCAGCCAGGTCGAACTGATGGGTGCATTGCTCGCTGGCGTCGGTGGCGCGGCCGACACTGCTGGCCACGGGCGAAAGCGCCATGCCTTCTAGCAGCCGGAGCTGGTCTCCAGCTGCCGGGCACAGCGTGTAGGGGTTGCGCACCGACTCGGCGCGTACCAGCCGCACCCGGCCGGCGCCGTGCACCACACGGACGCGGAAGTGATGAAAATCGTCCTCCAGGCAGGCACGCGCCTCGCCAGCGTCTTCCCCAGGGCGATGAACGATCACGATGCGGCGTCGAAACGAACCCATCAGGCTTTCCCCTCTCTTGTCTAAAATTATACGTTCATGAACAATGTGTTCAACTTAACAGCGAAATGAGGGCGGCATGGGCTTGCTCAAGGACAAGGTGGCAGTGATCACCGGCGCCGGTAACGGCATCGGTCGTGGCGTTGCGCGTCGCTTCGCGCGCGAAGGCGCGATGGTTGTGGTGGCCGAATTGAACGACGCCACCGGGCCGGAGGTTGCGCGCGAGTGCGAAGAGCTGGGCGCTCGCGCCATCTTCGTCCAGACCGACGTGACCAAAAAGGACAGCGTCGAACGCGCGATCGCTGCCGCTGTCGACCGATTTGGCGGTTTGGACATACTTGTCAACAATGCGTTCGCCCCCACACCGAACGTGCTGCTGGAAGACAAGACCGACGACATGCTCGAGCGGACGCTCGATTCCACGGTGTGGGCAAGTTGGTGGGCCATGAAGGCGGCATTGCCTCACATGCGTTCGCGGGGAGGCGGTCGCATCGTCAACTTCTATTCGATCGACGTCGAGCTGGGCGCCTGGCTGCACGGCGACTACAACACCGCCAAAGGGGCGATCCTCGGACTCACGCGCAGCGCTGCTTCGGAGTGGGGGCGTTTCAACATCACCGTGAACGCCATCGCGCCCACGGCGATGGGCGCCACGTTCCACAAGCTGTGCGCCGACGATCCTGGCTTCGCCGAGAAGTCGGCCGCGATGCGTCCACTGGGGCGCTGCGGCGAACCGGAGGACGACATCGGACCGGTCGTGGTGTTCCTCGCTTCTGACATGGCCCGCTATGTGACGGGGGAATCGATCCACGTGGATGGGGGTCTTCACCTGCCCGGCTACAACTCCCGGCCCGCGCATGTGCCTGTGCGTGAGTACTGAGCAGGCGACGGGGGGGAACCCCCGGTCCCCAGAAGCGTCATGGCCCTCAACGCTTGGCGACTTTGATGTCGGTGGCTTCGAGGTCCCAGGTGGCCGAGGTCTTGCCCTCGTCGCGCAACTGGTACTTGAGGACGCGACCCTGGGGATTCTTGGGCAGCGACTCACGGAACTCGATGTAGCGGGGCAGGGCGAAGTACGGCACCGCGCCCGTGGCCCACTGGAACAATGCGTCGGGCTGCAGCGTGGCGCCGGGCTTCAGCACGGCGGTGACCTTGACGTCGTCTTCTCCCCGCTCGGAGGGCACGGCGTGTACAGCCACTTCGGCCAGGTCGGGGTGCACGGCGAAGGCCGCCTCCATCTCGAAGCTGGAGATGTTCTCGCCACGGCGGCGCAGATAGTCCTTCTTGCGATCGACAAAGTAGAAAAACCCGTCGTCGTCGAACTTGCCGATGTCGCCGGTGTGGAACCACAGGTTGCGCATCAGCTTGAGCGTGTCTTCCGGACGGCGCCAGTAGCCCATGAACATGATGTCGGGGCGAAGCGGCCGAACCACGATCTCGCCGGGGGTGTTGGCCGGCAGTTCACGGTCGAGGTCGTCGACGATGCGCACGTCGAAGTCGGGTATGCGCTTGCCGGACGAACCCGGTGCCGCGTATTCACCGCCCGCCAGGGACGTGATGACGCAGGCCTCGGTCAATCCGTAACCGTTGCCGCCGACCTGCCTGGCGCCGAATCGCTCGCGCCAAACGGCCTTGGTTTCCTCGGTGAACGGGTTGCCGCGGACGGTGTGAATGCGGCCGAAGCAGCGCTTGGCCGCCTCGCAGTCAGGTGCCTGTGCCAGCAAGCCGCCCATGCCGCCCAGGATCGACGCGATGGTGGCACCGCTGCGCTCGACCTCCGGCCAGAAGTTCGAGACGGAGAACCGAGGCACCACGGCCACGCGTGCGCCGACGAGAATGTTGGAGATGATGCCGACGCACAGCGCGTTCATGTGGAACAGCGGCAACGGCGTGATCGTCACGTCGTCAGCGGTGGCCGGGCCGGCACGCAATTGCAGGCGGGCCAGATTGCACATGAAGTTGTAGCTGAGCATGCAGCCCTTGGAGGGGCCGGTGGTGCCCGACGTGTAGACCAGGCAGGCCAGGTCCGACGGCTCGGGCTTGCGGTCAAAGGGCGAGTCGTCGCTGCCACGATGCGCATCCAGTGGCGCGTAGGGAACGGCGCTGGGCAGGCCGGCGGGCACGCTTCCCCGGTGCAGGATGAGCTTGGCTTCCGGAAGTCCTGGCGCCACCGCGCAGATGCGCTCGAGGTAGTCGGCTTCACACACGACGATGGCGGCGCCGGCATCGGCGATCTGATGACGCAGAAACTCACCGCGCAGCGCCGTATTGATTGGCACGCTGACTGCGCACAACTTGTTGGCGGCAAGCCAGATGATGACCGCATCAATGTTGTTGTCGAGCATAGAGACGACGGTGTGGCCAGCTTCCACGCCCAGTGCGGCCAGGGCATGCGCCTGACGTGTAGACAGCCGGTCGACCTCGGCATAGGTGTAGAGCTGTCCGCCGAAGTCGAGCAGCACGCGGTCTGGGTGCTGGGCCACCGCCCGGTCGAGCGCGGCGATCACCGTGTCGCGTTCGCCGACGCTCCAAGTCTGCGAGGGCCCCATGCCAGTCATAAACGTCTCCTGCGGCGCCCGCGAGGGCGCATATCCAATGATTCCAATATCAGAATTCAATTCTAAGTACAAGATTTTGAGATGTCGCTCGGACTAACCCTGAATGTTTTGTTGACACCGGTGTCCGCCATGGCGGACGACTGCCGATTGATCCGCCAAGAGGAGCATTGAGATGGCCAAGGGAGAAGAGGGGGTGGCAGCGGCCACGAAGGCACGGCCCAGCCGCACGCCGGCCGTCAAGCCGAGTGCGGCAGCCAAGAAGACTGTCGCGAAAAAGGCACCTCCCGCTGCGGGGGCCGCGGTGCCTGCACAACGCAAGCGGCGCAATCGCCGTTCCGAGGAGACGATCTCCAACATCCTCGCCGTCACCGAGCAGATCGTCCTGGAGTCCGGTGCGGAACGAATCTCGATCCTCGATGTGTGCAAGGCCGCGAGCATCTCGCGCGGTACCTTCTACCGCTATTTCTCATCGCAGGATGAGCTGCTCGACGCGTTCTCGCGCCACAAGCGCGAGACCTTCCACCGCAATCTCGTCGATGCGATGAGCCCGCACGACGACCCGGACCAGCGCTTCGAAGCGCTCATCGGCTACCTCGACCAATACCTCGAGCATGGCCGGGCGAGGCGTCTGCTCCTGGTGGCGCCCGACTACGCGCTGAACTTCTTCAAGCGCATCTTCCATGACGCGATTGTTCGATTCGAAGATGTGCTGGCCCCCGTGTTCACCGTGTGGGATGAGCGGTTGGGTTTCAAGGTCGACCGAGACCTGGTGTGCGAGATGCTGATTCGTTACGTGATGAGCGAGCTGCTGGTGCCCGGCACGTCCGACCGCCGCCATCTGCCACGTCGCGTGGCCAGGCTCGTGGCGGGCATCGCAGGGCAGAACCGTCCGGCCCGGCGTTGAAGGCCATGGACCTTGACATCCGAGGGCGCAAGGCCATCGTCTGCGCCTCGTCGCGCGGTCTTGGACTGGCCTGCGCCAAGGCGCTGGCAGCCGAAGGCTGCGAGGTGATCATCAATGGGCGCGACGCTGTCCGACTGGCCGGTGCCGCAGACGAGATCGAACGTGCCACCGGCCGGCGGCCTGCCGTGGTGGTCGCCGACATCGATCGGCCGCACGGGCGGGAAGCCTTGCTGTCCGCCTGTGCTGAGCCCGACATCCTCGTCAACAACAATGCCGGGCCGCCGCCCGGCAACCCCGAAGCCTTCGACCGCACCGCCTGGCTCGCGGCCCTGGAAGCGAACATGCTGGCGCCCATTGCCTTGATCACGGCCGTGGTGCCGGGGATGCGGCGGCGTCGCTTCGGTCGCATCGTCAACATCACCTCAGCCGTCGTCAAATCACCGCGTCTGGGCATGAGCTTGTCGACCACGGCGCGCACCGGCCTCACGGCCTTCAGCAAAGGACTTCAGCGCGAGATCGTCGCCGACAACGTGACGATCAACAACCTGCTGCCGCAGCACATCGACACCGGCAGGCAGATGGAGATGGCCAAGCGCATGGCCCGTGATCGCAGCATCAGCTTCGATGAGGCGCGCATCCTCCAGGCCCGGATGGTGCGTGCACGTCGGTTGGGCAAGCCGGAAGAGCTCGGCGCTGCCTGCGCTTTTCTGTGCTCCTCGCAGGCTTCGTTCATATCGGGCCAGAACCTGCAGATCGACGGCGGCTCCTACGACGGCCTCCTCTGACGCCAGCCGGAACTGGTCCGGCGGCGTCATCAAGGGCGCGGCGTTCCGTCCTTCAGTTCCGTAGGCACGCGTTCGGTGGCATCGAAGTCGATCTCCACTTCGACGCCATTCGGGTCTTCGAGGAACACTTGCCACGTACCCCATGGACGGGGAAGACGTAGCAAGCGGTAGCCGATGCGTTCTCGCTGCAGGATCTGCAGCAACCCGGCGATGTTGTGGCCGCGAAAGGCCATGTGGTCCAGCGCCCCGCGCCGAGGCGTCGGCATCGCCAGGACCTCCACCACATGCAGCACGGGGTGTCCACCGGCATAGAGCCATGCGCCGCGGATGCCGAAGTCTGGCCGCTCACCTGCCACCAGGCCGAGATGCTCGTAGAAGGCGAGCGTCGCATCGATGCGGTCGGTGACCACCGTGAAGTGGTCCATGCGTTGGATGGTTTGCGTCGACATGTCCATGTGCCGGCCCGCGGCGGCGCCACGCGTCGCCCCGTCATCGAGGCCGATCTAATCGTAAACCATTAATTGAACACATTTGAAGAGAGTGACTAGTTTTGGCATGATGCGGCATCGACCATTCCCCGATCCACGAGGCAATCCCCATGCTGATCGACCTGCACGCGCATGCTCCGCATCCCAACTACTACAACCAGCACCCGCACTGGGGCCCGTTTTTTGAGCGGCACGCCGATGGCGACGTGAAGCTGCGCGTGGGTGAGTGGATCCTTACGCTGGGCTCTCCGGAGCGCAAGGCGGCGGTGCGTGCCGGCACGCTGAAGATCGAGGACTACCTGGCGCGTTGGGCCGACCCGAAGACGCGACTGGCCGGTATGGATGCGGCGGGGCAGAACGCGCAGGTCGTGTCTGTGCCGTCGCACTGCTACATGTACTGGGCGGAGCCCGAGTTCGGCGTGCCTTTCGCGCAGAAGGTGAACGACACGCTGGCCGAGTATTGTTCGGCCGCGCCGAATCGGCTGATGGCATGGGCACACGCGCCCTTGAACGTGCCCGTCGAAGCGGCCAAGGAGATCCGACGTGCCTGCACCACGCTCGGCGCCAAGGGGCTGGTGGCGGGCGGTGCCAACTTCGGCGGTCTGGAGTTCGACTCGCCGGAGATGGACCCGGTGTGGGAAGCCCTGTGCGACGTCGATCTGCCGATGTTCGTGCATGGCTACAACCAATCGGTCACCTGGGGGAAGCAGGCCAACACCGACCGTTACGAAACCACCGCCATCGTCGGCATGAACTACGACGAAACACGCTGCTTCTGGTACCTGGTCAACGGCGGCGTGTTCGACCGCTTCCCGAACTTGAAGGTCTACATCACGCACGGCGGCGGCTTCGTGCCTTACCAGCTGGGTCGCTTGGCGCAGTGCAACCCCAACCTCGACACGCATCACAACAAGAAGCCGGTACTTGAGTACCTGAACAACTTCTGGTTCGATGTCGAACTTCATGAACTGCCGATGCGTCAGGCATTGATCGACATCGTGGGCGCCGATCGCATTCTCTACGGCAGCAATTTCGGTGGCAGCGACGCGGTGCGCCATGACCTGACGGATGGCCTGAAGATCTCCGATGCCGACCTGCAGAAGATCCGCTGGCAGAACGCCTGCAAGCTGCTGCACATCGACCCCGCCAAGGTTGGCGAGCCGACGCCCAAGCCTGCGCAAGCCGTCGCGGCATGAAGATCGCCCGCTGCAGCGAAGCGGGCGGCCCGCCGTTCTGGGCCCTGGTCGACACCACGGCGCACACGGTGCAGGCCATCGTCGGCCCGTTCGACGAGTGGGCACCGCGGCTCACACGCGGCGAAGGGGTCGCGGCGCTCACGCTCACCGGCTCGGTTCGTCCGCTCGACGGCGTGCGCTTGCTGCCGCCGGTCGAACGCCACAAGCGGGTCGTGGTGGCCGGTGCCAACTACGCCAAGCACCTGGCGGGCGACTTCGGCATTCAGTCGCACAGCCAGCCTATCGCCTTCCTGAAGGCGCACGGCGCGTTGATCGGCGCGCACGACCCCATCCGCTACCCCCCGTTGACGGAGGAGCTTGATCACGAGGTCGAACTGGTGGTGGTGATCGGTTCGTCCCATGTCGACCGCAACGACCCGCTGTTGAGCGTGCTGGGCTACACCGTCGGCAACGACGTGAGCGCGCGCGACCTGCAGCGCAGCGGCCCGCCGGGCGTTGGCATGGACCTGTTCGCTGCCAAAAGCCAGGACCGCACGACCGGCCTCGGCCCCTGGATCGTCACGCGCGACGAGTTCGGCCCGGCCAGCCCGAGGCTGCGCCTGACGCTGGCCGTCAACGGCGATCTGCGTCAGGACGGAAACACTGCCGAGATGACTTGGGACGTGGCTGAACTGGTGCGTTTCGTCGACGAGCGTTCTAGTTTTGAGTGTGGCGACGTGATGTTCACCGGCTCGCCTGCCGGCACTGCTCAAGGCAGCGGCCGCTTTCTCAAGCCGGGCGACGTGGTGGAGGCCACGGTCGAGGGCATCGGAACGCTGCGCAATGTGGTGGGCGACAAGGGTGGCTGACATGCGTCACACCCCGCTGAACGATTCGAAACAACTGGGAGGAGAGCCGCATGCAATTGGCACGTGAGCACGAAAAGATCGTCGTCGTGGGCGCCGGTCTGATGGGAACGGGCATCGCCCACGCATTCGCGAGCTCGGGCTTCCCGACCGTGCTGGTTGACAACCGGACGGAGGCCCTGGAGGGTTCGCGTGCCCAGATCGCCAAGATCCTCGACGATGGTGTGCGGCTGGGCAAGGTGGAGGCCTCCGTGGCCGACGCCTCGAAGGCACGCCTGGCCATCGACGGCGACCTGGCCCGGGCAGCGCGCGACGGCACGCTGCTGATCGAAACCGTGTCGGAGAAGCTGGACATCAAGCGCGCAGTCCTGTCCACCGCGCAGCCTGTGCTGGCTGAAGGTGCGCTCATGGCGACCAACACCTCGGCGCTCAGCGTCACCGAGATCGCTACCGCCGTGCCGCATCCCGAGCGGGTGATCGGCATGCACTTCTTCAACCCGGTGCACAAGATGAAGCTGGTCGAGTTGGTGCTGGGCCTGGCCACCAGCAGCGAGACCACAGCGCGCGCACGCGCGTATTCCGACGCCATCGGAAAGACCTCGATCATCGTCAACGAGTCCCCGGGGCTCACCACCAGCCGCATGTCAGCGCTCGCCGGCAATGAGGCAATGTGGATGCTGCAGGAGGGCACGGCCAGCGCGGAAGACATCGACACGGCGTTGCGCATGGGCTTCAACCATCCAATGGGTCCGCTGGAACTGGGCGACCTCACGGGCTGGGACACGCGCCTGGCTGTGCTGAAGTACCTGCACTCGACCCTGGGCGACAAGTTCCGGCCTTGCCCGTTGATCATCAAGATGGTGGCGGCCGGCCGCCTCGGCCGCAAGACTGGTCACGGCGTCTACCGTTATGAAAATGGGCAGCGCGTGCCGGGCTCCGGCCTCAAGGCCAGCATGTTCTGAGGTGAGCAGGCATGAGTGATGTCGTCATTGTCGAGGCCGTTCGAACACCGATCGGCAAGTTCCGCGGCAGCCTGGCCGGCGTGCGCGCCGACCACCTCGGCGCGCACGTACTGAATGAACTGCTGCAGCGCGCCGGGCTGAGCGCCGAGGTGGTCGACGACGTGATCTTCGGCTGCGTGACGCAGATCGGTGAACAGTCGGCGAACATTGCGCGCACTGCGCTGCTCGGAGCTGGGTGGCCCGAAACGGTGCCGGGCCTCACGATCGACCGCAAGTGCGGCTCGGGTGAGGCGGCAGTGCATGTGGCGGCCGGTCTCATCAGCGCGGGGGCTGTACAGGTCGTGGTGGCCGGTGGCGCTGAGAACATGAGCCGTGTGCCTATGGGCAGCAACCGCGACCTGCACGGCGATGCTTTCGGCTGGCTGGCGGCTGAACGCTTCGAACTCACCAGCCAGGGAGAGGCGGCAGAGCGCGTGGCCGAGCTTTGGGGCTTCACGCGCGCCCAGCTCGACGCCTTTGCGGTGGAGAGCCATCGGCGTGCGGCCGCAGCGGCCGAGGCTGGCTTTTTCCGCCGCGAGATCGCGGCCGTGCCGGTCGGCAGCCTGCGCGAGAAATCCATCGAAGGCGAAGCCTCGGTGTTCACTGCCGACGAGACCATCCGGCCTGGGACCCATGCCGACAAGCTGGCGACTTTGAAGAGCAGTTTTCGACCTGCGGGTTTGATGACGGCCGGCAATTCGTCGCAGATTTCCGACGGTGCGGCCGTGCTGCTGCTGATGTCCGCCGAGGCGGCGCAGCGTCTTGGCGTCAAGCCGCGGGCTCGCATCAAGGCATTCACGACGGTGGGATCCGACCCCACACTGATGCTCACCGGCCCTATCGAGGCTACGCGACGCGTGCTTGCGCAAGCCGGGCTCGTGCCTTCGGACATCGACCTCTTCGAGGTGAACGAGGCCTTCGCGCCGGTGCCGCTGGCGTGGATGTACGAGCTGGGCGTGCCGCACGACAAGCTCAATGTCAACGGAGGCGCCATCGCGCTGGGGCATCCGCTGGGTGCCAGCGGCGCACGCATCATGACGTCGCTGCTGCACGAGTTGGAACGTCGCGGTGCGCGTTATGGCGTTCAAGCCATCTGCTGTGCAGGTGGCCTGGGCACGGCAACGCTGATCGAACGCCTGGGCTGACGTCGGACATGCCGCGCCTGCCGCTTCTACCGCTGGCTGAGTTCCCCGGTCCACTGCGCGATGCCCTGGCACGCGGACGTGCCAGCGGCATGCTCAGCACCTGCGTGCCGGTGCAGATCTGGGCGCACCGGCCGCAGGTGGCGCTGGCCTGGCTGGCCACGCTGGAAGCGCTGCATGAGCACAGCCTGCTCGATGCGAGGCTGCGCGAACTGGTGCGGTTGCGCATCGCATCGATCACCAGCTGCCAAGCGTGTCAGCTGGCGCGCAAGACCGACACCGTCACCGACGAAGATCTGAGCTGCCTGTCGACCGATCACGCGCGTTTCAGCGCGTCGGAGCAGGCGGCACTGCGCTACGCGGCGCTGTTCGCCGCCGACCCCATGGCCATCGACGACGCCGTGTTCGAGTCCCTCAAGCAGGTCTTCACGGTGCCGGAGATCGTTGAACTCAATCTGTACTGCGCCTTGATGCTGGCTGGTGGCCGCATGACCTTGGTGCAGCAGGCTTATGCAGAGGACGCCACGTGAGCACACCCTTGTACGACATCCCGCTCGAACGCCTGGACGGCACCGCAACAGCGCTCGCTGACTACCGCGGCCAGGTGCTTTTGATCGTCAATCTGGCGTCCAAATGCGGCCTGACGCCGCAGTACGCTGGTCTGCAGGCGCTGTTCGAGCGCTTTCAGCCGCGCGGCCTGCAGGTCCTCGGCTTCCCCTGCAACGACTTCGGTGCTCAGGAGCCCGGCTCGTCCGAGGAGATCGGAGCCTTCTGCACGACCCACTACGACGTTCGCTTCCCGATGTTCGCCAAGCTTCGCATCAACAGCAAGCCGCGCCACCCGTTGTACGCCGAGCTGATCGCCGCGCAGCCGGTGGCACGCGAGTCGGGCAGTGACCAGTTGCGCCAGACGCTGGCCAAGCATGGCCTGCTGCCCCAGCACGAAGGCGATGTGACCTGGAACTTCGAGAAGTTCCTTGTCGGCCGCGATGGCCGCGTGCTTGATCGTTTCGCGCCCGACACCGCACCGGACGATCCGGCGCTGGTCTCGGCCATCGAGGCCGCGCTCGGCTAAGCGGCCGCGCTGCTCCCTGCAACGCAGCGGCCTCGGTTCCCAGGGACCGGCCACAAGACACGATGCCCATCGCTCCTGCTGAACCCGATGCGCTGCACGGCCTCGTCGTTGTGGAGCTCGCCACCGGCCCGGCCGGCCCAGGCGAAGCGCACTACCTGCATGGCGACCTCCGCAACCCCAGGGGGTTGAACGTGCCTTCGCAACCGCGGCCGAGCGGATCGCCGATGCCGACGGGTACCGGTTGTTCGACCTCAACGCCCGCGGCTGGCTGCACATCAGGGTCGATGGTGGCCTGATGATTCCGTGATTCCAGTCGCGGAGGAAGACCCAGGATGCGACTCACCCGAACACAAACCTTGGCGCTGGCGCTGCTCACGCTCTTCTGGGGTGCGAACTGGCCCGTGATGAAGCTTGCCGTCGACCATTTCCCGCCGATGAGCTTTCGTGCGCTGTCCATGCTGCTCGGCCTGCCGTGCCTGGCCATCGGTCTGCTGTGGTGCCGCGTGCCGTTTGCGCTCCCGCGGCGCTTCTGGGTGTCAGTGGCGGGCCTGGCGCTGACCAACATGGTGGTGTGGCATGTGGCGCTGATGCTGGCGCTGCCCCACCTGAGCTCAGGTCGCGCGGCGATACTGGGCTACACCATGCCGGTCTTCTCCGCCCTCTGGGGGCTGATGCTCTACGGTCAGCGTTTCGACGGGCGGCAACTCTTCGGGGTGGCATCGGCCGGCCTGGGTGTCCTGCTGCTGCTGTGGCACGAGTTCTCCCGCTTGAGCGGCGCGCCTGTCGCTGCCGCCACCTTGCTGTCCGGCGCCGCCGTGTGGGCGCTCGGCACGCAGCAGCTTCGGCGAGCCGCCCTGCCAGTGCCCACCCTGACCATCGCTTTCTGGATGACCGCCATCACCACGGGTGTGGTCTGCATGCTGGCCGCGCTGACGGAATCTCAGCGCTGGGCCCCGCCTGACCGCACCACCTGGTCTGCCATCGCCTACAACGCCGTGCTGATCTTCGGCTTCTGCCATGCGGCCTGGTTCGCATTGGCGCGTGCGCTGCCACCGGTGGCCTCGAGCGTGAGCGTGAGCCTCATTCCGGTGCTGGGGCTGTTGTCGGGCGCATGGTGGCTGGGCGAAGAGCTCCATTGGCAGGACGGTGCGGCCATCCTGTCCATCGTCGCTGCAATCGTTGCGGTACTGTGGCCCGTGCAAACGAAAGTGTCTTGTGCCCCAGCTGCAGACTCGCGGCGAGTCGCCTGAAGCGGCGCCCTCCGAGCCTTCGCTGCACCGTGCTCTGCTGGCATTGGTGGTGTGCCAGATTGGCTTGCATGCCTGCACGCAGGGCGTGCGGTTGGCTGCACCGCTGCAGGCCCTCCAGGGGGGCCAGGGGCCTGCGGCCATCGGACTGCTGATGGCCATGTTCGCGCTGCTGCCGGCCCTGCTGGCCTTGCCGGCGGGGCGCATGTCCGACCGCTACGGCTACCACCGGCCGGCGCGCATCGCGGGGGCGCTGTCTTTGGTGGGCACCGGTGTCGCGTGGCTGGACAGCCACTACGCGGCCCTTTGTGCGGCTGCGGCTCTGTGTGGCGCCGGCTCCGGGTTCGGGATGATCGCCGTACAGCGCGCCGCCGGCCGCATGGCCCGCAGCCGTGCGGAGCGACTGCGCATCTTCAGCTGGGTGGCCATGGCACCTGCAGTGGCCGGGCTCGCGGGTCCGATCCTGACGGGCGTATGGATCGACCATGCCGGTTTTCGCAGCGCGTTCGCCGCGCTGGCGCTGCTGCCGGCTGCGATGCTGCTGGTGGCGCAGCTGGTGCCGCAGGAGACCGGTCGCCTGCCAATCCCGGCCGCGGGGAGCGCTGCGGCCAGACCGAGGCCGGCCTGGGAGCTGCTGCGTGCCGCGCCTTTCCGGCGCCTGCTCCTGGTCAACTGGCTGGTCGCCACGAGCTGGGACGTCTTCGGCTTCGCGCTGCCCATCCTCGGGCACGGGCGGGGCCTCAGCGCTGCAGCGATCGGCAGTGTGCTGGCCGCTTATGCCGCGTCTTCGATGGCGGTGCGACTGTTGATTCCGCTGCTGGCGCACCGGCTCTCGCCACGCTGGGTGATGAGCGGCACGCTGTTGATGGTCGCAGCCGTGTTCGCCGCGTTTCCGCTGCTGCCGGGGGTCGGACCCATGGCGGTCGCTGCGGCGGTGCTGGGGCTGGCGCTCGGCGCGGTGCAGCCGGCCATCCTGTCCAGTGTGCACGACGTGGCACCGATGCAGCGCCAGGGCGAGGCGCTGGCCGTGCGTTCAATGACGGTCCATGTCTCGATGGCGGCCATGCCGCTCATCTTCGGTGCTCTCGGCAGCTCGCTGGGGGCGGCGCCACTGTTCTGGCTGATGGCGCTGGCCACCGGAGCCGGTGCACTGCAGGCGTGTGGTGTACGGGCGCAGCCAGTCAATCCAATGTCTTTGCAACAGGAGTCCAAGCGATGAAGAAGAACAAGCGTGTCCAAACCGGCGGGAGCTGCGCATGAAAGCGGCCGTGATTGCCGAGCGCGGTGCAGCGCCTGTGGTGGCCGATTTCCGAGAGCCCGTGGCGCAGGAAGGTGCCGTACTGATCGATGTCGATACGGCCGGGCTCGGCGGCTGGGACGTCTTGGGCGCCTACCGGCTGGGTGTCGAATTTCCCTGTGTGATCCGAGGCGAAGGTGTGGGCCGCGACCCGTCGGGCCGGCGTGTGTACTTTGGCGAGCGATCGGTGCAGCCTTTCGGGGCCTGGGCCGAGCGCACGCTGGTGCCCATGGCCGAGGTATGGGCCGTGCCTGACGACATCGACGACGCCACTGCCATCACCATGGGCATTGCGGCGACGGGCGCCTGGGTGCCACTGGAGCAGGCGCGCATCCAGCCCGGCGAGCAGGTGCTGGTGCTGGGTGCCACTGGGACGTTGGGCCAGCTGGCCCTGCAGATGGCCCGGCGCCTGGGAGCGGGCAAGGTGGTGGGCGCGGCTCGTTCCGAACAGGCGCTGGCACTGCTGAAGGCCAAAGGCTGGTGCGACGACGTGGTGAAGATGGGGGGCTCCGACGACGCGGCGGCCCTCAAGCAGGTCGCGGGCGCAGGGTTTGACGTCGTGCTCGACCTCGTGTGCGGCGCGCCGATGATCGCGGCGCTCAAGGCCACCCGCTGGGGTGCGCGGATATTCACCATCGGCACAGGCGCGGGCAGGCAGGTGCCCCTCGATATCGCCGACCTGCTGTTCCGAACGCTGTCGTGCATCGGCACGGGGCAGCGTCCACCGGCTGATCGGCAGGGCATCTGGGAGCGCCTGCTGCAGTTGCATCGCGAGCAGCCGTTCGAGGTCGAGCACCAGCGATTCACGTTCGATCAGGCTGCGCAGGCCTGGGCAGCCCAGGTGGCAAGCCCGCACGGCAAGATCACCGCAAGCCTGCGCGGGTGAGCGGCGGATAGGAATAAACACCAATGTCAAAATGACATTGGTGTTGATTAAATGGTCGCCATTGCCACCTCCCTGGAGTTGATCGATGACGAGCCCAAGCCCCGCATGCCCACCGGTGACCGATCCGGTGGCCGTCGCTCGCAGCCTGGTGCCCTTGCTGGCCACCCACGCCGCAGCGGCCGAGAAAGAGCGGCGTGCCGCCGAAGTCAGCATCCGCGCGCTGCGCGACGCCGGGTTGCTGCGCATGATGTTCCCGCGTCGCGCTGGCGGGGCCGGCCATCGTTTGATCACCCACATCGAAACCGTGGCGGAGCTGGCCAAGGGTTGTGCTGGGACGGCCTGGGCTTTCGGGCTTTTGTCCGGCGTCACCGCGTCGGTGGCCTCGATGCCGGCTGCCGTCGCACAACAGGTCTTCCAAAGCGGTGACGAGCTTGTATGCAGCGTGGCGGGCCAGACCGGCACCGCGCGTGAGAGTGGTGAGGGTTACGTCGTTGACGGCGCATGGGGCTATGCGTCAGGTTGCCTGCATGCCGACTGGGCCTTGAACGGCGTGCGCATCCTCGACCGCGACGGCCAGGTGGTCGACGCCGGCTTTGCGCTGCTGCGCATCGACGGCGGTCAGGTGACGATCCGCGATACCTGGCATGTGTCAGGTCTGGCCGCCTCCGGCAGCAACACCGTGGTGGCCGAACAGGTGGCCGTGCCTCGGTCGCTGGTGCTGCGCTTTTCGCAGATGCGCCAGGCAGCCGGCCAGCCCGCGGCGGCGGCCGCGTCCTCGCTGGAGCCGCGCGACCGCTGGCCGGTGGAGCCGCTGTTTCCGCTGGGTGTGTTGTCGCCCATGCTGGGGGCGGCCACGGCCCTGCTCGACGCCGTGGTGGCCGGCGCCAAGCAACGCCCGATCATCGGGTGGAAGTACGCCAACCAGGCCGAATCGCAGGTCTTCGTCAGCCAGATCGGTGAGGCTGCACTCGACATCGACTCGGCCTGGTTGCACGTGCGACGCGCTGCCGCTGCGGTCGACGACACAGCCCAGGAGCGCCCGCTGACCGGCCTGGAGAAGGCAAGGGTGCAGGCCGATTGCGGTCACGCCATGCGCCATTTGCGGCGTGCCGGCGAGCGTCTGATGGACGTGGCCGGCCCCGGCGCCTTCGCTTCGTCGAGCCCGCTGCAGCGGTTTTGGCGCGACCTGAGCGTGGGGACACGTCACACCGCTCTCAACAGTGCGCTGTCGTCCGAGCTGCACGGCCGCGCGCTGTTGGGGCTGGATTCCAATCTTCACCTGCTGAGCCGCCTCGACGCGGCCGCCTGAACCATGCGCAAGACGCCAAGCGCCCGCTTGTCCGACACCGCAGCGCCTCGGCGCGGCGGCCCGGTGGCACCCCAGGCCGATGACTTCCGCAGCCGCGTCGCAGCGCAGAAGCGCGAGCGCATGCGTGAGCGCCTGATCGAAGCAACGCTCCAGGCCTATGCCGGGTCCACGCCCGGACTGCGACCGGTGATCGACGATGTCGTCCGCGTGGCGGGCGTGTCGCGCGGCAGCTTCTACAAGTACTTCGACTCGATCGAGGACATCCTGCCGGAACTCGGTCAGCGCATGGCCGACGAGATGGTCGACGCCTTCCAGCGCCTGTTCGGCGACGTGGCCGATCCGGCGCTTCGCATCGCTGCAGGGCCGCTGCTGAGCTTTTGCCGATCGGCGATGGACCCCACGCATGTGGCCTGTACCGAGAGTGTGGATTTCGTGGCCTACTTCGAGCACGGACGGCTGCACGGCATGACGGTGACCGACCAATTGCTGGCCGCCCGTCAAGCCGGTGTGCTGTGTTTTGATTCGCTGGAAGCGGCCATCGACCTGGTCACCGGCGCCACGATGGAAGGCTCGCGACGGGTGCAGCGCGCCCCGCGTCTGAATGTGGTGCACGCCCAGGCCTTGACCGTCGCCATCCTGTGCGGCCTGGGCATGGCCCGCGCCTCCGCCCAAACTGCCGCCGACCAGGCGTGGCAGCTGCTGATGGCGCGTTGCGCGGACCTGCCCTGGTGGCGGCCGGGACAGCTCCAGCCGATCGATGGCAGCGACGCGGTGCAGCAACGATGAGTGCCGCCACCAGCATCGACCCCCGGGCCTTGCGTACGGCCTTCGGGCAGTTCGCCACAGGCATCACCGTGGTCACCACGACCGACGAGAACGGCGCGCCCGTGGGCCTGACGGCCAACTCGTTCACGTCCGTTTCGCTGGACCCGCCGCTCGTGCTGTTTTGCCTGGATCGTCGGTCGGCCAGCCTGGGGCGCTTCCTGAGCGCACCCTGCTTCGGCATCAACGTGCTGGGCAGCACGCAACAGGCGCTGTCCAGCCGATTCGCTTCGCGCAGCGTGGAGGACCGCTTCGCCGGTGTCGGCTGGACCCTGCAGTCATCGGGCGTGCCCTGGCTCGAAGGTGCCGTGGCCCGCTTTGCTTGCGACATTCACGGCATTCATGACGCCGGTGACCATCTCGTCTTCATCGGCCATGTGCGGCATTTCGAGACCAATGCCGAGACCGAGCCGCTGCTCTATTTCCAAGGACGCTATCACGTGCTGGCCAACGCAGACGTCTGCGCCGCTTCGTAGAACCCCCCACAGAGAACCCGCCGCCATGAACACTCCCGACACCGCCACCATCCGCCGCTTCATCGTTCGCCAGTCCGACTGCTGGAACAGCGGCCGGCACGCCGACTTCCTCGCGCTCTACCGTGAATTCGCGGCGAACTCGCTGACGATCGAGTACGTGGGGAAGTCCACGCTAACGGGCGATGCTGCCTGGGCTGGCCTGCAGTCCATGTGGGACGGCTATGCGCGCATGGTGAAGATCCAGCCCGTCGAGATCATCGTCAACGGCACCAGTGCCGCCTGCTACTACCGCAACCTGTGGACGGACAAGGCCGAGCACAGCACCGGCATCGAGGTCTACGAGTTCGGCGAAGGCACGGTGAAGCTGCGCGTTTTCCACTGAAGCGCGCGCTGGCGCGCGGGCCGGTCGGCCAGGGCCAGGTATCGCGCCAGCACTTCGCTGCGCGGCAGCAGTGCGCGGGCATGGTCGAACAGGCTCATGAACAGCACATCCGCGGCGGTGAACCGATCCCCGAGCAGGTAGGGGCCGCCATCACGCAGCGTGTCCTCGATGTGGTCGGCCATCCGCCGGTCGAGCGCCGCCATGGGCGGGTCGCTTGCCAGCAGGCCGGCCCCCTTCATGTAGTACAGCGGCTCGGCCACGCCCACCTGATAGAACAGCCAGCTCAGGTACGCGCCGCGCAGGGCCTGGCCCGGGGGCACGCCGACAGGGCTGCTCGGATGCAGGTCTGTCAGGTAAAGCGCGATCGCACCCGACTCCGTCACCACGTGACCGTCGTGCACCAGGGCAGGCGCATAGCCGTGCGGATGTGGATTCGGCGGGTCGCCGGGCAGGGCACCCGCGGGAACGGGCGCGCCCGGGCCGGCGGGCACGACGATGACGCGGCAGCTGGCCTGCAGTTCTTCCAGCAGCCAGGCGATGCGCGACGAAAACGATCCGGGTGAATGGAAGAAGGTCAGCATGGCCCATGGTGCACTTCCCGGGAGTTGGATCTGCCCTGCAGGTATCGCTGAAGTGCAGACCTCGCATTGATGAAACACCGGCCGAGGCAGTGTTCAGGGTTTGCGATGAAGTGAACGGCTGGATGCCTATCTAAGATCAGACATAGATTCTGCAATCAGAAGAACGAGGAAACGCAGTGGATTGGATGCGCATGTGTTTGGCCTGCGCCTGGGCCGCCATCACCGCCGGGCTGTCGGTACCCGCTGCCGCTGCGGGGTACCCCGAGAAGATGATCACCTTCGTCACGCCGTTCACCGCCGGTGCGGCGCCCGACGTGCTGGTACGTGCGATGGCTGCCGAGATCGCGAAGGCAACAGGCGTGCAGACCATCGTCGAGAACAAGCCCGGCGCCAGCTCGATGCTGGCCGCCCAGGCCGTGGCCAAGGCCGCACCCGACGGTTACACCGTGCTGGTCACCGGCAACGTCGCGTTCACGGGTAACCCGCACGTCTTCAAAAAACTCTCCTACGACCCGGTCGCGGATTTCACCCCCGTGAATACCGTGGCCAAGGGCCCGATGTACCTCTACGTCAACCGGGAGAAGA
The DNA here is from genome assembly GCA_937883885.1 of uncultured Aquincola sp. The sequence continues at coordinate 46,037 of CAKZXL010000456.1, forward strand.
TGCCGGTCCGGCGCATTGCCGACTTCATCGATCTGGTCAAGAAGAACCCTGGCAGGTTCTCCTTTGCCTATACAAGCATCACCAGCCGCTTGCCGGCCGAGGTGCTGCGCAAATCAGCCGGCCTGGACATCGTCGGCGTGCCTTATCGCAGCGGCAATGCGGCCATGCCCGACCTGCTCAGCGGCCAGGTCGACATGCTCTTCACCGATTTGTCCGGCATGCCCTTTGTGCAGTCGAGCAAGCTGTTCGCCATCGGCGTGACCGATGCTGTGCGCAGCCCGTTTGCACCGGAGCTCTCCACGTTCGAGGAGGCCGGCGTCAAGCACATGGACATCGGCTTCTGGCTCGGCGTGTTCCTGCCGGCCAGGGCGCCTGCCGATGTGGTGCGACGCCTCGACGGCCTGCTTCACCGCGCGGCTCTGACGCCCGAGGCCAAGGCCGCCAACAGCAAGCTCGGCACGGTGCCCTTCCTGCTGCCGCCGGGCCAGCTCGGCAGATTCCAGGCCGAAGAGAGCGCGCTTTGGAGCCAGATCGTCCGAGACGCGGGCATCCAACCCGAGTGAGACCGGGCGCTGCGTGGCGTCCCCATCCATCCATCAACAGGCGCATCCGCTGCCAGTCCACAGAGCCGGGACGGGCGAGGCTGCGCATATCTGGAGGCACGACGAGTGCAACATCCCTGCATCGCGGCCGCAGTCGCCGCGGTCTGCGCGGCGCTGTCCGGCCCCGCCGCGGCCCAGTCGTCCGTCGTGGTCTTCGGGAAGATCGATTCCGGCTACGTCAACAAGATCGGTACCAAGGCCGCCAAAGGCGAGAATGGCCTGGGAGAAGGCGCGCAGAGCCGCGTCGGCTTTCGTGGCACCGAAGAGCTCGGCGGCGGGCTGAAGGCCTTCTTCTGGCTTGAGCATCGCTTTCGCTCCGACACCGGCCAGACAACGGCCGCGCGTTTCTGGCAGGGGCAGTCCATCCTCGGCCTGCAGGGCCCATGGGGCAGCGTTTCACTGGGCCGTGACTACATCGCCGGCTATGTCGAGGTGCAGATGGCGCCAGACCCCTTCATCCACACGGGGGTGTCGTCGATGGTCTCCTTCGGCAACGGCAACATCGGCACCGTGCGCAACGACGGCGCGGTGACCTACAAGATCGACCGTGCGGGCTTCGGCTTGCAGGCACAGGTGGCCAACGCCCGGAACCCCAACTCGGCGACGCTCCCGGCGGCCGACACCGCCAAGCACCCGACCGGGCTGAGCGCGAGCTACCGCAGCGGGCCGGTCTTCGTCGGCTACAGCTACGAGAACCCGGGCGGCGAGCACGATCACTGGCACTTTGCCGCCGCCCAGGCCACGGTGGGACCGGTGACGTTGGCGGGAGGCTACGGACAGGGCAGGACCAACACGCTGGAGAGGCGCCGAAGCTGGATCGTCGGCGCCTTTATGCCGGTCGGCAGCGGACGGCTGAAGGCGGTGTACGGGGACCTGCGCAACACCAGCGGCGACGCCACCATCAGTCGCAAGTACGCTGTCGGCTACAACCACAACCTCACCAGACGCAGCTTCCTCTACGCCAACTTCGCGCGGGACACGCAGGCCACGGCCGACAGGAATGGCGTGGACATTGGCATGCAGCACAACTTCTGAGTGGAGGTGCCCAGCCTCACGGGGCTGCGGGCTCGATCGACACGCGCCTTGTGAGCGCCAGCACCACCATGCCTGCGCAGGCCGACGCCAGCAGCGAGGTCGAGACGGAGGTGCGACTGGCGAGCTCGCCCCACAGCGCAGCGCCCAGCGCGCTGCCACCCATGATGCTCATCTGGTAGATCGCCATGCCGCGGGCCCGCAACGAAGGCGGGAGCAAGAGCTGGGCGCTCATGGTCAGTGTGTTGACCGTGCAGAGCCAGATGCCCCCCGACAGCGCGAGCGCGATGCCCAGCAGCCACAGGTTGGGTGCCACCACCGCACCCGCAGTGGCGGCGGCATAGCCCAGCACACCGAGCTTGACGACCCGGTTGCGGGCAGCGAGCCCTGGAAGGCCGGGCAGCAACAAAGCGGCCGCGACGGCACCGGCGCCCATCGCGGCAAGCAGCGTCGTGTAGACGGCTGCTTCGACGCTGATCTCGCGCGCGACCAACGGCAGCAAGGCGATGAGGCCGATCGTCTGCATGAAGAAGAACCACGCTCGCAGCAGGATGGCACGCAGCGTCGGCGTGCGCATGGCGTAACGCAGCCCTTCTGCGATGGCGCTCCACAACGGCTGCACCGGCCCGGCGGCGGGGGTGCCGCGCGGCAGCGGGCCGGAGACGGGCGCCCGCAGCACCATTGTGCATGCCAGTGCGGACATTGCGGCATTGGTGGCGAACACGGCTGCGGACCCGAGCGCAGCGATCATCACGCCTGCCAGCAGTGGCCCTACGATGCGGGTGAAGTTCATCGCCAACGCATTGAGCGTCAACGCCGGACCCAGCTGATGTGGTGGTACCAAGTCGGGCACCAGGGCCGAAAAAGCCGGGAAGCGCAGCGCCAGGCCGATGCCATTGGCCACGCACAGCAGCAGCAGCCAGTGGGGTGTCAGCGAATCAAGGGCCGACATGGCGGCCAGCAGGGCTGCGGTGACCGCGATGAAGCCCTGCGCCCATCCGTACACCCGCCGCCGGTCGAGTCGATCGGCCAGGGCGCCGCTGGGCAGGCCCAGCAGGAAGAGCGGCAGACTGCCGGCAGCTTGCACCAGCGCCACCATCATCGCGTCGTCGGTGAGCTGGGCCATTCGCCATGACGCCGTGACCTCGTGCATCCACATCGCCACGTTGCCTGCGAGCCAGGCGAGCCACAGCTGCCGGAACTGCGACTGGGCCAATGGCCCGTACAGGGGCGACCGGCAGCGGCCGGGCTTAGCCACTGCGGCTCAAGAGGTCGTTCAGGTCCGCCATGGCCGGGTTGTGTGCAAGCATGCCGCCATCGGCGATGTAGGTCTGCCCGTTCACATAGCGCGCTTCGGCCGATGCGAGGAAACACACGAGCGCGGCAATGTCGGCCGGCTCACCGAACTCCGGCACCAGCAGGTGCCGCTGCATGACCTGGATGACGGCCCCGGCCGCGCCGCGTGTGCCGGGTGTCAGTACCAGGCCTGGCGCCACCGCGTTGCATCGCACGCCGCGCTGGCCGTAGTGCGTGGCAATCTGCCGCGTGAGGCCGATGATGGCGGCCTTCGACACCGAGTAGGCCATGCGCGTGTTGTCGCCCGCGAAGCCACCGGTTGAGGCGGTGTTGACGATGGCGCCGCTGCCTTGCGCCAGCATCAGCGGCAGCACGTACTTGCAGCCGGCCAGGTAGCCGCGCACGTTCACACCCATCACGAGATCCCAGGTCTCGAAGTCGATGTCGATCGCATTGCGGTCGCGCGCATGGATCTGGGGGGAGCTGAGCGCAGCGTTGTTGTGCAGGACGTCGATGCGACCGAAGCGCTCGGCCGTGAGCCTGACCAGGCGCTCGATCGAAGCCACGTCGGCGGCATCGAACTTCAACGCCCAGGCCTGGCTGCCAAGCTCGTCGGCCAGCGCGGTGGCACGTGCCTGGTCGACGTCGGCCACCACCACGCTGGCGCCTTCTGCCACCAGCCGACGGCAAGTGGCCTCGCCGATGCCGGAGGCACCGCCGGTGACGATCGCCACCTGACCCTCGAACCTGCCAGGACAGGACTTGATCTGGGACGGCGCAAACGGCTTCATGCGGGTTGCGCGGAGGCGAACCCGCGAAACTGCGTCAGGTCCATGCCTGCGGCCTGGGGCGGCTTCAAGAAGTAGCGCACCGTCAGACGACCAGGCTCGAAGCGGTAGGTCTCGATGCTTTCGATGGCAGTGCTGGTGCCGACGATGCAATTGCGATGGTGCGCCGCGGCCTCGTTGCCATGGATGATGGTTGCCACCACATCGAGCGTGATCTGGCGGTTGTGCCGGTCCCACATCTCCTCGATGACGAACCAACCGTCGCGGGGATCGACGCGGCCGACGTATTCGATGTCCAGCGCTTGCGGCGCCACCTGTCGGTACAGAGCCATGAAGCCGGCCTTGTCGTGTGCGTTCCAGCGCTCCACCTGGCCGCGCATGAAGCGCTCGACCAGCGCGGGGTCGAGCGGCGTCGACCCGGCGGCGCTCACAGGTCTGCTCCGCGCACGTTGCGGGCGCTGCCGTTGCGGCGGTCGCTTTCGCCCCAGGCCATCCAGCGATCGGGCTCGCGGGTGTCACCCGCGCGGCGCCACCGGCCTTCCTGCTGGGCGGTGATCGGGAAGCCGCCGACGAAGTCGACCATCTCACCGCGCGGGTCGGGCAGGTATTCCCAGGTTTCCTTGCCTTCGACGACGACGCGGGCGCTTTCGACGAAGTAGCTGCCCGGCTTGTGGACGACTTGGCCTTCAATGTCGGTCGTCGTGCGCACCTGGCCGGTGTGGTCCTGGAAGATGGCGTAGCCCAGGTTGTCGTGGCCCACCATGAAGGAGCCGGCGTCCCAGGTGCCGTCCTTGTAGATGGTCGCGAAGCTCCACCAGATCACGTGCATGTTGTTGTTGACGACGAGATCCTTCTTGAAGTGAATCGCACCGCCCTCCGCCATCCACGCCTGGTCGAGCGCGATGACGCCCTTGACGGGCCGGCCTTCGCACAGACCTTCCATGTCGTAGAGCTGTGAGACGTAGAAGGTGCCCCAATCGCGTCCCGGCAGGAACCACTGCATGCCGGTGCCGATGAGCGGGCCCTGCAGGTCGAAAAGACCCGTCTCGGTCCAGGTCATGCGCTCGGCCGACGCGGTGATGCGCCACGGGTTGCCTTCCTCCTCGGGCAGGCTGCTCCAGGTGGCGGCTCCGCCTTCGAACGCGCGCGCAGGAAACAGGGTCATCGCCTGGCGGGCCGAGCGGTCCTTGTCAATGCGGATGTGCTTGCCATCCAGACGAGAAGACTGGTAGATGAACTTGGTGGGGTTGGGCGACGAACCCGGTGCGTTGACCGCCCGAACCATCGCGTACATGTGCCCCTCGTCGTCGCGCACCACGCCGAAGGGCATGTGCTTGGTGAGCTTGAGGCCGAAGTGGTCCCGCAGTTCGAACAGGCTCTCGCCGCTGACCCGCTGGGGGCCGACCAGGCATTGAAACGCGAAGTCGCCGCGCAGGGGGGAAGGGTGGTTGAAGGTCTTCATCGTCGTCTCCAGGATGGAAGGTGGCCTACCTGCCGGTGGCGGCACCCGAGGGAAGATGTGCTGTCGCCTGCGTGGGGTAGCGACCGAGCAGTAGCAGCAAGGCCGGCCCCGCCACGCAGGCGCCCCCGCAGAGCGCGAGGATCGCGTGATAGCCCGCGCCGTCGCGCAGCAGGGCGGCAAATCCAAAAGGGGCGACGGCCGAGCCCGCCGTCACGAGGCTCAGGTGCAGACCGAAAGTGCGGCCGTAATCGCGCAGGCCGAAGTACCGCGCGATCAGATAGGCGGCGACGTCAAATTCGGCACCCGCGCCGACACCGCACAGCGCTGTGGCCAGGATCAGCATGGTGAGCGAGGCGTCGGCACCAGCGTTGAGCAGCAGGCCGCAGCCGGCGGCCGGCAAAGCCAGCGCGACCGCGGCGACGCCCGGCGCCCACAGCCGGTCGATGAGCAGGCCCACCACCACCCGGCCGGCGATCAAGGCGATGCCGAAGGCGCTGAAGACGCCACCTGCTTGCGCCGCTGAGAGTCCCAGGCTGCGCAGCATCGGCACGATATTGGTGGCCATGCCGTAAATGGCCGACACCACCAGACCCAGGCTCACGTTGCACAGCCAGAACCGGCCGCTGCGCAGCACCTGGGCAAAGGCAAGCCCGGCGTTGACGGCCGGACCGCCTGCCGGGTTGTTCGACCGCCGGCCGCCTGCGGCCAAGTCACGCCCCGGCAGCAGGCGCCAGGCCATCGACAGCCACATCATGAGCACCAGCGCCCCCAGCAGCGCATAGCCTGCCGCCCAGCTCCAACGTGCCATCGCCTGTGACAGCAGCGGCGGCAGCACCGCGGCCGTGAGGCCGGTGCCGCACAACACGATCGACAAGGCCAAGCCACGGTGGCGCACGAAGTGCAGGTTGACCGCATGCGTCCAGGTGACAGGCGTCGTGCCCAGACCTGCGAAGGGCAGCAGGAAGTACGCGGCATACAGCCAGCCGATCGAGCCGCGCAGTTGCGTCAGGGCCAGGAAACCGGCGGCCAGAGCGATTGACGACACCGCCGTGACGCGCCGCATGCCGTGCCGCGCGTTGAGCGGGCCGGCGAAGTTGACGGAGATGGCGCCGCCGGCTGCCAGGAAGCTCACGGCCAGTTGGAGGTCGGCGCGGCTCCAGCCCAGCCCCGCTTCGAGCGGCACGATGAAGCTGCCGAGCGTGTAGATCAGCAAGGCGCTGACGCTGGTGGCGACGCCTGCCAGTGCGGCGGCCAGGGTGGGCCATCCTGTGCGGAACTCGCCGGTGCCGCCTGCGATGCCGGCTGAGCCAGAGCTGGTCTTCATGGGGCAGGCTCAGCCCAGGAAACGCTTGACACGCTGGGCCGCGATCTTCCCCGGCAGGCCGTTGATGCCACCGCCCGGGTGAATGCCGGCGCCGCCGAGGTAGAGCCCCTTGACCGGCAGCGTGTCGCCGCCCAAGCCCACGGCCGGCCGCATGGTGGACGAGCGCGTGGTGGCGGTATCGATGTGGACCACACAGCCGTTATGCACGTTCAGGCGCTTTGCGAGGTCGGGCGCTGCTTCCACACGGCGCCCGATCTCCAGAGCGCTCAGGCCTTGCATGTACTCGCCCGCCTGATCGATCACCTGCTGGCCGACACGCTGGCGGATGGCGTCCCAGCCTTCGCGGGGGTTGACCGGCATCGCGACCGGGTACAGGTAGGCGACGTCCTGGCCAGCGGGGGCTTGCGTCGGATCGACGGCGCTGGGCGCGGTGATCCACATATAGGGCAGGGTGGGCACCTCGCCGCGGGCCGAGGCGCGAAAGTTCTCCAGCACGGCTTCCTCGGTACCGATGAGCAGCACGCTCTTGCGCAGGCTCAGTCCGTCCGAGCGTTTGGCTTCGTGGCGGGCGATCGAGACCTGGCCGCGCAGCGCGACATCCACTTTCAGCGGCGACGCTCCGTGCGCGTTGGCCGGCGCCAGCGCGGCGCGTGTGAGCAGCCGCCTTTCGATCTGTCCCGGCGTCACCATCTCGAGCGCCATCTTGGGGTGCAGTGTGGCGATGACCGCCCGGGCGCCAATCACGCGTCCATCGGCCAGCCGCACACCGGTCGTGGTGCCGCCCTCGGCCACGATCTCTGCGACCGGCGACGACAACAGGATCTCCCCGCCCAGCTCCTGAAGCCGCTCGGCCATGGCGTTGGTGAGCTTGTGCATGCCCCCCACCACGCGGCCCACGCCGAAGCGGTGCAGGAAACCGAGCAGCGCGAAGTAGATGCCGGTGCCGTCGTTGGTGATCGGACCGGCCGCGCCGACGAGGCAGCACATGGCCGAGACGGTGACCGGATGCTCGAACCGCTCCTTGATCGCCTGGTAGGCTGATCCTGCCACCAGGGCCACGATGTCGGGCTTCAGGCGCTTGTTGCGCAGCGCCGCACGCAAGGCCTGCCATTTGGCGCCGAAGTTCTTGCGTGCCGGATCGACCCGCATCATCGGCACTGCCATGTCAATGAAGGCGTTGATCACCTTCATGAACTCGAGGAAGGCTTCGGCATCGTTGGCTGAGAAGCGGCGGATCTCTTCGGCCGTCTTGGCAGGGTCGCGCCAGAACACCAGGGAACTACCGTCCGGATGTAGATAGACGTAGCCGGGTGTCATCTCGACCTGGCTGAACCCATGGCGTGCCAGATCGAGTTCGATCGGCATCATCGGGTGCACGCGCAGCGACATCAGATCGAGGGCGCAGGTGTGCACGAGGTGTTGGGATGCCTCCGGGATTGCGTAGCTCGAGGTGGCCATGCCGCCGACCTTGTCCAACGCCTCGATGACCACCACCTTCTTGCCTGCCATCGAGAGGTAGCACGCTGCCGAAAGGCCGTTGTGACCACCGCCAACGATCGCGACGTCGTATTGCACGGAACCCATCAACACTCCTGGAGTTTGCATCGGAAATAATCCACAATAGCCAAAACTGTTCAAATTATGGGGTCGGCGGCGTGACAAGCCTCACCTGATTTCCCCGTGAAAACCCGATGGAGACCACGATGGCGAATGAACAATCCGCAGCGCTGCAGAGCGCGTTTGAGGGCGTTGCAGACAACTACCGCGGGGCCGACGTGGACCTGCACGAGACCTACCGCGAGATGCGTCGCAGCACGCCCGTGATGGAGGGGAACTTCATGGGCCGCATGGGCGTGCCTGACATCGCCGGCCTGGACCCAAACCGGCCCACGTTCACGTTGTTCAAGTACGCCGACGTGATGGCTGTGCTGCGCGATGCCAGCAGCTTCACCAGCGGTTTCATCGCCGAAGGGCTGGGCGCGTTCTTCGACGGGCTCATCCTGACCGGCATGGATGGCGAGATGCACCGCCACGCACGTGCCCTGCTACAGCCGGTGTTCATGCCAGACGTCGTCAACCGCTGGAAGCCGAAGATGGACCGCATCGTCCGTGAGGAGTACCTGCAGGCGCTGGCATCGCGCAAGCAAGCCGACCTGATGGACTTCGGCCTTCAGTTCCCGATCCGGCTGATCTATTCGGTGATCGGCTTCCCTGACGACGATCCGGCACGTGTGCGGCAGTACGCTGCGTGGGCGCTCGACATCTTGACCGGGCCTCAGGTCGATGCCGAGAAGGCGGCGATCGCGCGCAGCAAGGCCATGGCGGCTGCGCGGGCGCTGTACGACGCGGTCAGTCTGTCGGTCAAGGAGGTGCGGGCCAACGGCGCGCAGGGCGACGACCTGATCTGCCGGTTGATTCGCGCCGAGTACGAAGGGCGCTCGCTCGACGACCATCAGGTGACGACCTTCGTGCGCTCACTGCTGCCCGCCGCCGGCGAGACGACCACGCGCACCTTCGGCTCGTTGATGACCTTGCTGCTCGAGCGGCCCGACGTGCTGGCGCGCGTGACGGCTGACCGCAGCCTGGTGCCGAAGGCGATCGACGAGGCTGTGCGATTCGAGCCTGTGGCCACGTTCAAGGTGCGGCAGGCGGCCAAGGACCTGGAAATCCGCGGCGTGAAGATCCCCAAGGGCGCGATGGTGCAGTGCATCGTCTCCTCGGCCAACCGGGACGAGGAGGCCTTCGACAACAGCGAAACCTTCGACATCGACCGAAAGCCCAAGCCGTCCTTCGGTTTCGGCTTCGGGCCGCACATGTGCATTGGCCAGTTCGTCGCCAAGACCGAGCTGGTGGTGGCTGTGAACGCCGTCCTCGACCTGCTGCCTGGCCTGCGCCTCGATCCCTCGAAGCCTGCACCGAAGATCACGGGTGCCCAGCTGCGGGGGCCGCACGCCGTCCACACCGTGTGGGACTGACGAGCGGACCGTCCGCGCGTCCCGCGGCTACAGGCCGCGGGAGATGATCTCCTTCATGATCTCGCTGGTGCCGCCATAGATGCGGGCCACGCGAGCGTCGACCCATGCGCGCGAGATCCTGTATTCGCTCATGAAGCCGTAGCCGCCGTGCAACTGCAGCAGCTCGTCGAGCACCTTGCCCTGCATTTCCGAGCCCACCAGCTTGCACATCGCGCCCACCTCTGCGGTCAGCTCGCCGCGCATGGCCTTGGCCAGGCAGTCGTCGACGAAGGCGCGCAGCATCGTGGCCTGCGCCTTGCACTCCGCGAGCTTGAAGCGCGTGTTCTGGAAGTCGAACACGGCCTGGCCAAAGACGCGCCGGTCACGTGTGTACTGGACGGTCTCGTCCAGCAACGCGTCGATCGATGCGGCGGCCCGGATACCGATGATGGTGCGTTCCCACGCCAGCTGGTGCGTGAGGTATTTGAAGCCTTCGTTCTCGGCACCGAGGCGGTTGGCCACCGGCACGCGCACGTCTTCGAAGAAAAGTTCGGAGGTGTCCTGCCCCTTGAGCCCGATCTTCTCGAGCAGCCGGCCTTTGGAGAAGCCTTCACGGTCCTCTTCGACGCACACCAGCGTCAGCTTCTTGTCGTTGGGGTCTAGCTTGGTGGCAGTGACCATCAGCCCGGCATTGCCGCCGTTGGTGATGAACGTCTTTTGTCCATTGATGACGTAGTCGTCGCCTTCGCGCCGAGCCGACGTGCGCATCGAACGCAAGTCGCTGCCGATGCCCGGCTCGCTCATCGCGATGACGGCGATCAGCTCACCGCTGACCATGCGCGGCAGCCAGCGTTGCTTTTGTTCCTCGGTGCCATACGCCACGATGTACGGCGCTACGATCTCCGAGTGAGTGGTGAAACCCACCGCCGTGGCGTTGACACGCGCCAGCTCCTCGATCATCACAGCCGAGTGGCCGAAGTCGCCGCCCGAGCCGCCATACGCTTCCGGCACGGTGGAGCACAGAAGCCCGGCGGCGCCGGCCTTCTGCCACAGCGCCTTGGGCACGATGCCGGCTTTTTCCCAGGCGTGAAGGTTGGGGACGATCTCCTTCTCGATGAACCGGCGTGCGGTATCGCGGAAGAGTTCGTGGTCGTCGCGGAAGACGGGGCGAGAAGTCATGGTGCGGTGTCAGCGGCCGGTGTATGCGGGCGCACGTTTGTCGAGAAAGGCGTTGACGGCCTCGAGGTGGTCTTCGGTGTGGTGCGCGAGGGCCTGGAAGGCGGCCGACAGCTCCAGCAGCGAATCGAGCCGCATGTGCTGGCCTTCGCGCAGCAGGCGCTTGGTCAGGCGCAGGCCATGACCAGGGTTGGCGGCGATGCGATGCGCCAGCGCCTGTGCCTGGCTCACCAGCGAGTCGGCAGGTACCACCTGGGTCACGAGGTCCCATTCAAGCGCCTGTCCGGCATCGATGCTGTCGCCCGTCAGCGCCATCAGGCTGGCCTTGGGCAGGCCGACGATGCGGGGCAGCAGCCAGGCACCGCCATCGCCCGGCACGATCCCGAGCTTGACAAAGCTCTCGGCAAATACGGCGTTGTCGGCTGCGAGGCGGATGTCGCACATGCAGGCGAGGTCGAGCCCCGCACCGATGGCAGCACCGTTGACCGCGGCGATGACCGGCAGCTCCAGCTCGTAGAGCGCGAGCGGGATGCGCTGGATGCCATCGCGGTAGCTGGTTCGCACCTGGTAGGGGCTGCCTGCGAAGATGCCGCCGCGGGACTGCATGTCCTTGACGTTGCCGCCTGCGCAGAACGCGGGACCATTGCCTGTCAACACCACGACCCTGGCATCGCGGTTCGCACGCAGCTCGTGGCAAAGGTCCGTGATCTCGCGCATCTGCGAGGGTTCGGTCAGTGCGTTGCGCGTCTCGGGCCGGTTCATGCGAACCGTGACGACGGGGCCGTCGTGTTCGACGAGGAGGAAAGGGCCGTGGGTCATCAGACAGCCTCCAGGGTGGGTTGTTCAAAACGACCTGAGGTGATGGCAGGCCACAGGCCCTGGCTGCCAGCTGCACAGGCGGCCGAGCCCAGTGCCTGCGACCAGTGCGTCAAAGAGCCGTACTCGCTGCGCCAGGCCCACAGGCGGCGCGTGAGCATGTGCAGGGTGTGCTCGTGCGTAAAGCCGATGGCCCCATGCACCGCGTGCGCGATCGCGGCCACGACACCCGCCGCCTCGGCAGAGCAGACTTTGGCAGCGGCCACGGACAGCCGGGCGTAGCCGCCTTGCGCCGAGCCATTGGATTCCACGCAAGCCGCCTCCGCGGCCACACTGGCCATGGCCGTGTATTCAGCCAGCACCGCAATCTGGTGTTGGATGGCCTGGAAAGCGCCGATCGGCCGGCCGAACTGCGTTCGCTCGCTGGCGTAGCCTGTCGTCATGTCGAGCACTGCCTGCAAGGCGCCTGCGGTCTGCGCGGAGCGCAGCAAGGCGCCGCCGAGCATCAGCACGTCGTGGGGCACGCCGGCGGGCAGCGGCGCCCGGGCCAGCGGCACCACGCCTTCCAGGTGCAGCGTGTCGCGGGGTTCGCCGGCCAGGTTCAGCGTCGGTGTGCAGCGCACGCCGGTGGTCGGCAGCAACAGCAGTGTCGGCGACGGCTGGTCAGCACAGAGTGCGATCACATGGGTCGCATGCCGGCCCCAGGGCACATCGGAGAGCACGCCGCTGGCGGTGTTGCCCTGCAGCGCCGCGCGGGACGTGGAGAACGACAGCACGCCGCCAACCGGTTGCAGGCCGCATTGGGCCAACAGCGCGTTGGCGAGCAGCGCCTCGGGCAATGGTACGGGCGCGCCGTGCCTTCCGCAGGCGCGCAGCACCACGAACAAGTCGTCCCAGCTGGCGCCGGCACCGCCGGCGGCTTCCGGCGCTGCGGCGAAGGCGAAGCCCGATGCCTCCACAGCTTCCCACAGGGCCTCGGGCCAATGGCCGCCTTCGGCCGCCAGCGTCACTGCGGGCGTCGCTGCATCGGCCAGCAAGCGCTCGATGGTCGATTCGAAGAGTTCTCGCATGGGTGTCCTTGAAGATCAGCGCAGCCCAAGCCCACGGGCGATGATGCCCCGCAGGATCTCGCGCGTGCCGCCGCGCAACGAGAATGAGGGTGCCATCTGCATCAACTGCGCCAGCACGCGGGCGTGGTCGTTGCCGCCTTGCGTGGTGGGGGACAGGTCGGTCAGCAGCTGTGCGATCTCGGGCAGTTCCTGTTCGAAGCCCGCACCCAGGTCCTTGACGCACGACGCGGCCCAGGCAGGGTTGCCGCCCGCCGCAAGTTGCGCGGTGACGGCCAAGGACATGCTGCGCAACGCATGCAGCCGTGCCACCAGTCGACCGATTTCCTTGGTCTGCAAGGCGTTGGCTTCGGGCCCGACGGCATCGATGAGGGTGTGCAGCAAGGCCATGCTGCTGAGGAAGCGTTCTGGGCCGCTGCGCTCGAACGCCAACTCGGCGGTGACTTGCTCCCAGCCCTGGCCTTCCGTGCCGATCAAGGCATCCGAGCCTAGCTTGACCTCGTCAAAGAACACTTCGTTGAAGTGTTCGCTGCCCGTCAGGTCCTTGATCGGGCGGATGGTCACGCCCGGTGCCTGCAGGTCGACGATGAACTGAGACAGACCTTCGTGGCGTGAAGCGGTCTGGTCCGCGGTGCGGGCCAACGCAATCATGTAGTGCGACTTGTGGGCATTGGTCGTCCACACCTTCTGGCCCGACAGCACCCAACCGCTGCCGTCGCGACGCGCCCGGGTCTTGATGGATGCGAGGTCCGAGCCCGAACCCGGCTCACTCATGCCGATGCAGAAGTACTGTTCGCCGCGGCAGATCGGCGGCAGATGCCTGTCCTTCTGGACCTCGGTGCCGTAGCGCAGGATCAGCGGCCCGCTCTGGCGATCTGCGATCCAATGCGCCGACACCGGCGCACCGGCGGCCAGCAGTTCCTCGATCACGACGTAGCGCGCGAACGGTCCGGCCTCACTGCCGCCGTAGCTGCGCGGCAGCGCCATGCCGACCCAGCGCTTCTCGCCCAGCCGGCGGCTGAAGGCGGCGTCGAACCCCATCCATGAATCGGCGCGACGCACGGCGGGGTAGTCCGCCATGGCCTCTTTCAGGAAGGCCCGCACATCCGCGCGCAGGCGCTCGGCCTCGGGCGGAATGCGGCAGTAGCTGAAATGCTCGATGGTCATCAGCGTGCCGAGCCTCGGTTCACAGCGCGGTCTGCGCGTCGGCCGAGGCGAACATCTTGTTGATGTCCCCCGACGTCACCGGCTTGGTCGGGTCGCGCTCAGGCGCGGCGCCCCCCATGCCAAGGGCCGGCTCGATGCTGACATGCTTGGCTTGGGCACGCAGCGCACCGACGGTGCAGTTCTCGCGACCGAGAATGGAGAACGGGTCGTAGCTGAACTCCCGCATGGCGTTCAGGTGCGTGATCTTGTTGATGATCTCGTCACTGAGATGGCCACTTTGCGAATGGAAAACGTCGGCTGAGTGGGGCCAAGTGCAATCGGAGTGCGGATAGTCGCATTCCCACGTCACCTTATCGACGTTGATGGAGTCGAGGTTCCGCAGGCCGAACTCGTCCTCAATGAAGCAGGTGATGAAGTGCTCATTGAAGATGTCGCTGGGTCGCTTGCCCCCGAAGTTGGAGTTGGTCCAAGCCTTGTGATGGTTGTGCGTGAAGTTGGCGCGCTCAAGCAGGTACGGAATCCAGCCGATGCCGCCTTCGGACAGCGCCATGCGCAGCTTGGGGAACTTTTTCCACATCGGCGCCCAGATCCAGTCGGCCGCGGAGTTGGAGATTGAAATCGGCATCGACGTGATCCAGGCGTCGATGGGCGATTCGTCGGACGCATGGGCCGCCTTGACGCCGGTGCCGATGTGGCAGCACACAACCACGTCGTTGTCGGCACATGCCTTCCACAGCGGGTCCCAGTGATCGTTGTGGATCGAGGGATAGCCGTGGACGGTGGGGTTGTCCGACAGCGACAGCGCGTGCACCCCTTGCCTGGCCAGGCGTTTCACCTCGGCCGCAGCGACCTGCATGTCCCACCAGGGCACGAGCATCAGGGGAATGAACCGACCCGGTGCGGCGTTGCACCAGTCATGCAGATGCCAGTCGTTGTAGGCCTGGATGGCGGCCAGCGACACGTCGCGGTCCGGAATGCCCTGGAAGCGCTGACCAGCGAAGCCAGGGAACGTGGGAAAGCACAGCGAGCCCAGCACGCCGTTGGCATTCATGTCTTCCACCCGCGCCTTGATGTCCCAGGTGCCGCGGCGCATGTGCTCGTACGACAGGGGCTCCATGCCGTACTCCTCCTTCGGCCGGCCGACCACAGAGTTCAGGCCCATGTAGCCGGTGGCGCGGTCTTCGAACATCCACACGTCGCGACCGCCGCGCTGGACGACGTGCGGCTCGCGCCCCTTGTACTTCAGCGGCATGTGCGCAGCGAAAGCATTGGGCGGCTCGATCGCATGATCGTCCACGCTGACAAGGATGAGGTCTTCCAGTTTCATCGTGCCTCCAGGAACGGAGTTGGAGCCCTGCCGCAGGCGCAGGGCCGGGATTAGGAATGCGTGGGCACGATGTTAGAGCGATTCGTTAAACAGAAAACATAAAAATGTTCAGTATTTGCCCTGAGGCCACTGGGTGAGCCGGACACGAGGCCGTCATCGCCCCATGCGGCAGCGCACCGCAGCGCCTGCTGGCGCTCGGTGCGATGGGCATGCACGCTGAGGTACTAGAAGAGGATGCGGCTCAGCCGTTGGCCCGCGGCATGAAGGGCTTGGCCCAGGGTATCGAGGCCGGCGTCGTCGTAGTGGCCCCGGATCATCACCGCAGAAATCGTGAAGCCGATGGTGCCGGAGGGATCCAGCACAGGTGCGGCCACGGAGACGATGCCGTTGGCAAAGTGACCGTCGTCCACCGCCCAGCCGCGCCGTCTGGCACGGTTCACGTCCCGCATGTAGGTCTCGAACGTCAGCGGCTTCATCCAGCGTATCTGGTCGAACTCGGCGCGCATCTGATCTTCGGTCAGGCCAAGCTGTTCCGCGAACAGGCGCCCGCTGGCACCCATCAGGATGGGCAGCCGCTGCCCGGACGCCATGTCAATGCGCAGGTCGGTGGGGCTCGTCTCTGAACTGATGAGCACGATGCGATCCAGCCCCAACCGACGCCATAGCGTGATGGTGACGTGGAAGCGGGCCGCCAGCTCCTGCATCACCGGCTTGGCCAGCTCCATGCGCTGACCCTGCGTGACGAGTTGCTCCACCAGTCGCGCCAGCCCAAGGCCCGCCGAGTACATCTTCGTCATCGGGTTGAATTCGACGACATCTTCGGCCACCAGTGTGCGAAGGATATTGAAGCAGGTGCTCGGGTTGATGGACAGGTGGCGGGCGAGGTCGGCTGAGCGCTCTGGTGCGCCGGTCTGCGACAGGTAGCGCAAGATGCGGATCGCATTGGCGACGGGCTTGACGATGACGCCGCCAGTGCGAGCGCGCTCGCCTTTGCCCGCGACCGACAGCGAGTCATCCTCGGTCTCGGTCTCGGTCTCGGTCTCGGTGCCGGAGCGGCTGTCTTGTACGCTGTGGTTCATGTATCCCTGCACCTGGCCAGCGCCTGAGGCGCAGTCGTCTTAGACGCGAAATAGAGGCGAAATTCTATAGTCGGAATTTCATGTCAATACTGGAAGAACTACCAGGGTCAAGCGCTGCGTTTTTTGAGACACTTTCTACTATTGTGTTCACCATCAACGCGTCCGACGACGGCTCAGGAGACATCATGACGGAACAGGCGATCCAACCGAACGGCGCACTTCGCGTGGTCGCGGACCGCAGCCGCTGCTGCGGCTACGGCTTGTGCGCACAGGTCTGCCCCCAGGTCTACAAGCTGGACGCTGATGGTCTGGTATACCTGGACAGCGACATCGTGCCCGCCGGGCTGGAGGAGGAGGCGCGTGAAGGCGCTGCTGCCTGCCCCGCCGAGGCGCTGCAGATCGAAGCGGCCTGAAGACGGAGAAGCGCATGGACATCATCGGCATCGGCTATCTGGGCTTCGAGACCGCCAAGCTCGACGAGTGGCGCGAGTACGGCCCGCAGGTCATGGGATTCCAGGTCGCCAAGTCACCGGAGTCGGACGCCCAGTCGCTCTACTTCAAGATCGACGACCGCAGGCACCGCTTCGCCTTCCACCCCGGCAAGGTCGACCGTCTGGCGTACATCGGCTGGGAGGCCAAAGGCAAGCTCGAGTATCAAGCCGCAGTGGCAACGCTGCGTGAGCATGGGATCGAGTTGACGGTGGGTGATGCGGCGCTGTGCGATCAGCGCGGCGTGAAGGAACTGGTGCGTTTCCTCGATCCAGTGGGGTTCCGGCACGAGATCTTCTACGCCCAGAAGTGGCTGCCGCGCTCGTTCGTGCCAGGCCGGCCGCATGGCGGATTCCTGGCAGACAAGCGCGGGCTGGGGCATGTGGTGGTGATCACGCCCGAGCAACCGCCCGAGCTGGAGCACTTTTTGACCCGCATCATGGGCTTTCATTGGTATGGCGCGGGTGCTGGCAAGGGCACGACGGGCTTTTACCGTGCCAAACTGAACGAGCACACCAGCCACGATATCGCCTACGGCTTCGGCCCCGGCAAGATGGGCGTGCAGCACATGGGGCTGTTCGTCAAGAGTCTGCGTGACGTGGGTGAGACCTACGATCTGGTCAAGCAGCGCCAGCTGCCGATGATGATGACGCTGGGCCAGCACGTGCAGGATCCGCACGTGTCGTTCTACCACTTCACCCCCTCCGGATTTGCTATCGAGACCATCACCGAGCTCGAGCCCTGGCACGACGACGGCTTCGAGCTGAACCCGGAGAAGCTCAGCACCTGGGGTCACGAACTGGTCGGGCCCATCCTCGGCCCCAGCGTCAGGACGCCGGAGGAGGCGATGGATCCGGAAGCCTGGGCCCGCCGTCGCTGAAGGCCAAGGTCGTCACACGGATTCAGTCGAAGACACCAGCAGCATGCGCGCCACGTTGGCGCGCTCGGGCCGTTCGAGCATGAAGCGGACGGCCGCTGCCACATCGCCCGGTTCAAGCGGCGCCGTGTGGTCGGCTTTGACCGCTCGGCCCGAACCGCGAAGCCGGTCGAAGATCTCGGTGTCGGTGGTGCCCGGTGCAATGGTGCCCACGCGCACGCCGCTCGCCGACAGCTCTACCCGCAGTGACGAGGTAAAGACCTCCAGTGCGTGCTTCAGCCCACTGTAGACCCCGACGGACGATGAGCTCAGGTACGCGCCGATGCTCGACACATTGACGATCGCGCCGTTTGCCTGCGCCTTGAAGTGGCGGCCGAACACGTAGGACGCGCGCACCACGGCGTCAAAGTTCACGCGTGTCATCTGCGCAATCTCGTCCAGGTCGATCGTGTCGACGCCGCCAGCGACAAAAACACCAGCGTTGTTGACGAGGATGTCCGCCTGCCCGAAGCGGTCGAGGGCCAGGTCGAGCAGCGCCTTCGGCGTCGCCGGGTCTTCCGCCGCCGCTGCCAGCCACCCGGACGGGCCGGGGAGCGACTCGCACAACGCCTGGAGTCTCTCAGCACGACGTGCCGTGACGACAAGCCGGACGCCGGCCGCGCTCAGCTCGCGCGCGATCGCTGCGCCAATGCCCGACGATGCGCCGGTCACGACGGCTACGCGATGGTGGAGGTCCATTCACTGTTCCTTGCGCTGGTCCACGCGGGCTTTCATCTGCTCGTTGAACTCGCGCTTGAGCGTGGGGTAATACGCAATCTGGCCTTGCATGCCGCCGGCGATGTCGATCGAGGCGCCGCTGATGAAGCTGGCGTGGTCGCTGGCCAGGAACAGCGCCATGCCGGCTACGTCTTCGGGCCGGCCGAACCGGCCCGCCGGCACGACCTTCAGTGCCATCTCGTCGAATTCCTCCCGGGTGCAACTGCCCTCGGGCATTTCCTTGAAGTGACGATTCCACTGGCCGGTGTCGATCCAGCCCATGTTGAGAGAGTTGACGAGGATGCCGTCCTTCGGCAGCGACATGCCCAGACTCTTGGACAGCGCAACACAGGAGGCACGGTTGATCACCGAGGGGATGCCGTCCGGCGTAGGCACGACGCCGGCCAGCGCATTGATCTCGATGATGCGGCCCCAGCGTTGTCGGCGCATATGGGGCACGACAGCCTGGATGAATCGGAAGTGCCCCATCTGGAGCACATTGGCGTGCTCAAGGATCTGCTCGGGTGTCAATGTGTCGAGGTTGCCGCCCCGGCCCTGGCCCGCGTTGTTGACCAGCACATCGACGCCGCCCCAGGCTTGGACCACCTCGTCCACGAAAACGCGCACGGCCATCGAGTCGGTCACATCCACAGCGCGGGCGATCACGGCGCCCGCCGTTGCAGCCAGTGCTCGGCCCGCAGCCGTCACTTCCGCCTCGCTGCGCGAGCAAATGGCCACTCGCGCACCATCTGCGGCGAAGGCCGCGGCAATCGCCCGTCCGATGCCGCGTGATCCTCCGGTCACGATGACGCGCCGGTTGCTCAGATCGATGTTCATGTGAAAAGCTCCTTTGAGGGTGGAGCCTACAGAATATGAACATCAGTGTGGATAGTGTTTATATCTAAGTGGCTGCTGGTCGGGCCATGGCCGTTGCCAGGAACTCCTTGAAAGCTGTCGCAGCGGGCGAGAGCTCCTCGCGCGCCCAGGCCATGCCGACCTCCATCATCGGCAGGGGCCTGTCGACCTCCACCGATCGAATGCGTCGACCATCGAGCGACCAGGGGCGAAAGACCATGTCCGAAAGAATCGTCACGCCCAGCCCAAGCGCGACCATCTCGCGAAGCGCTTCCATGGAGGATGTCTTCAACATGGATGCCGGCTGGAGACCAGCTTCTTTCCAGTACTTGATCGCGTTTGCGTCGCCTTCGTCCATGGTGGGCAGGATGTACGGATGAGCAGCGATGTCTTCGATGCGTGCAGGGTCCGCTTCCGCCAGCGGGTGATCAGCGGCCACCCAAAGTCTGCGGCGCGAGCGGGCCAGCGCCAAGGTCTTGAGACGATCACGCGCTTCAAGATTGGACAGCAGTACCACCGCCAGTTCGGTGCGTCCGGCATGCAGGCCGCATTCGATGCTGCTGCGTGTCTCCTCCGACAGTGCGATGTCGACCCGGGGAAAGAGTTTGCGAAACCGCGCCAGCGCCGGCAACAGGAAGTAGCCCAGCACCGTGTAACTGGCGGCCACCTCGAGCCGCCCGGCCACATCGTCACGTCGGCGGAAGGGGAAGCGAACGGCTTCGTGGGCCGCTTCCAGCACGGTCTGCGCATGCTGGAGGAACGCGTGGCCGTCGGCTGTCAATCGAACGCCGTTGCGGCTGCGTTCGAACAAGGGCGCACCGAGCAGGCGCTCGAGTTCGGCCAGCGCCAGCGTCATGGCCGATTGCGAAATGTTCGCCTCGCGGGCTGCAGCGGAGATCTGCCCCGCCCGCGCTGCCGCCACGAAGTAGTGCAGCTGCCGTAGAGAAAAGGGCGGTGCAGCAGGGGTCATGTTGGAGGCAGGCTCTGCCATTGGGAAGGCCAATATCAGCTCGCTGAAATCCGCGTTGGACCAAGTTCTAACACATGAACAGAATAGCGGCATGTGTTTATATAGATGGCCGCCAGCATGAAGACCGAGGTTCGACTCTCCGACAAGTACGAGCTGCCCGCCGGCCGCGTCTACATGACGGGAACCCAGGCGTTGGTGCGTCTGCTTCTTGCGCAAAAGGCACGCGACGAAGCAGCGGGCCTGAACACCGCCGGCTTTGTTTCGGGCTATCGAGGCTCACCGTTGGGTGCGCTCGACCAGGAGCTGTGGAAGGCGCGCAAGCTGCTTGAGTCGCGGCGCGTCGTCTTTCAGCCTGGGCTCAATGAAGAGCTTGCGGCCACGGCAGTGTGGGGCACGCAGATGCTGAGCCTCGATGCCAACGCGCAGGTCGACGGGGTGTTCGGCCTGTGGTATGGCAAAGGCCCGGGTGTGGACCGCAGTGGTGACGTGTTCAAACACGGCAACATCGCGGGTTGTTCTCAACATGGTGGCGTGCTGCTGGTGGCCGGTGACGACCATGCCTGCAAGTCATCGAGCCTGCCCCACCAAAGCGAGCATGCGTTCATCGCGGCCATGATCCCGGTGCTGAACCCATCGGGTGTACGGGAGTTCGTTGAGTTCGGCCTCCACGGGTATGCCATGTCCCGCTATTCCGGCTGCTGGGTCGGCTTCAAGGCGATCAGCGACACCATCGAATCGTCCTCGTCCTTCGACCTCGATCCGATGTCGGTCGAGACCCGCATACCCGACAGCTATCCCGTACCGCCCGACGGCTTCTCGATCCGCTGGCCGGACCCGCCGCTTGAACAGGAGAACCGCCTGCAGCGGGAGCGTCTGTATGCACTGCTCGAATACGTGCGCATCAATGGCTTGAACAGGCAGGAGTGGCATGCGCCGCAGGCCAGGCTGGGCATCGTGACCACGGGCAAAAGCTACCTGGATGTGCGGGAGGCGCTCGCCCTGTTGGGCATCGACGGCGACATCGCCAGCGCCATTGGCTTGCGGCTGCTCAAGATCGGCATGAGCTGGCCGCTGGAGCCGCAGTGCGTGGTGGAGTTTGCCCAGGGGCTGGACGAGATCCTTGTCGTTGAGGAAAAGCGTCAGGTGCTGGAGTACCAGATCAAGGAGCACCTCTACAACGAGCCCAGGCGGCCGCGCGTGGTGGGCAAGTACGACGAAACCGGGGAGTGGGTGAAGGTGCCCAAGAGCGGCATCCTGCTGTCGCCCAATGGTGAGTTGACGCCGGCAGCGATTGCGGGCGTTATCGCGTCGCGCATCGCGAAGGTGCTCGAGGACTCGGCGATGACCGAGCGCGTGCGGGCCTACCTGCCTGCCTGCTCTGCGGCTGTCGCGACTCCGGCCGACGTGGCGCAGCGGCTGCCTTTCTTCTGCGCCGGGTGCCCGCACAACACCTCGACGAAGGTGCCGGAGGGCTCGCGTGCGCTGGCAGGCATCGGCTGCCATTACATGGCGATGTGGATGGACCGCCGGACCGAGACCTTCAGCCAGATGGGTGGTGAAGGCGTGCCATGGATCGGGCAGGCCCCGTTCACCGCCACGCGACATGTGTTCGCCAACCTCGGCGACGGCACGTACATGCATTCTGGATCGCTGGCGATCCGGGCTGCCGTGGCAGCGCGGGTCAACATCACCTACAAGCTGCTGGTCAACGACGCGGTCGCCATGACAGGCGGGCAGCCGGTGGAAGGCGCGCCGAGCGTGCCGCAGATCCTGGCGCAACTTGCGGCCGAAGGGGTGGCGGAGCTTCACCTCGTCAGCGACACGCCCGGGCATTTCCGGTCGATGGGCTTGCCGGCCGGCGTGCAGGTGCATCACCGCGATGGCATCGATGCCCTGCAACGCGTGCTGCGCGACAAGCCAGGTGTGTCCGTCATCGTCTATGCGCAGACTTGCGCGGCCGAGAAGCGGCGCCGGCGCAAGCGCAAGGAGATGGTGGATCCGCCGAAGCGGGTGGTCATCAACGAGGCGGTCTGCGAAGGCTGCGGCGATTGTGGCGTGCAGAGCAATTGTGTCTCGATCCTGCCACTGGAAACCCCGCTTGGCCGCAAGCGGCAAATCGACCAGAGCTCCTGCAACAAGGATGAGTCGTGCGTCAAGGGGTTCTGCCCCAGCTTCGTGACCGTAGAGGGCGGCCGGCTGCGCAAGCCGGAGAAAACTGCCGCGGTTGTGCCGACCGGTATGCCGCACCCGATGCTGCCATCGCTCGATCGGCCGTACAGCGTGGTCGTCACCGGCGTAGGCGGTACAGGTGTCGTGACCATCGGCGCGCTGATGGGCATGGCGGCGCACTTGGAGGGCAAGGGCGTGCTGGTGCTCGACATGGCCGGTCTGGCGCAGAAAGGGGGGGCGGTCATGTCGCATGTGAGGCTGGCGGCCGAGCCGCGTCTGCTCCATGCTGCGCGGGTCCCCAGCCGGCAGGCCGATCTGGTGCTGGGATGCGATCTGATGGTGGCCGCCGGCAAGGACGCGCTGGCCACGGTGCACTGCGAGCGAACGCACGCGGTGCTGAACACCGATGTGGCACCTACCGGCGCCTTCACCCAGAACCCGGACTGGGAGGCACGGCCCGAAGACATGCTGCGCCGCGTGCGCGAACACATGAAGCACGTGCATGCGCTGGAGGCCGGGCAACTGGCCACGGCCTTGATGGGCGACGCGGTCGCAACCAATGTCTTTCTCCTCGGCTACGCGTGGCAGAAGGGAAGGATCCCCCTCTCGGAAGCAGCCCTGGTGCGTGCCATCGAACTGAATGGCGCCAGCGTACCGATGAACCTGGCCGCTTTCGCCTGGGGGCGGCAGGCGGCGCACGACCTGGCTTCGGTGCGGCGGGCGGCTGGTCTGTTGCCTCCCCAGGATTCCGTCGTCGTCTGGATGCCTCAGCGCACGCCGACGTTGGAGGCAGTTCTCGCGGACCGCGTGCCGCGGCTCGAGGCTTATCAGAACCGCAAGTACGCGGCCGAGTACGAGGCCTTCGTTCGCAGCATCGCAGCCATGGAAGCCGCGTCCACCGGCAGCGACCGCGTGACGCGCGAAGTGGCTGTGAGCCTCTATAAGCTGATGGCCTACAAGGACGAGTACGAGGTCGCTCGTCTGTATTCAGAGTCCGGTTTCTACGACCGTCTGGCGACGAACTTCGAGGGCGATTTCAAGCTGCGGTTCCACTTGGCGCCGCCGCTGCTTGCAAGGCGCGACGCCAACGGACACTTGGTCAAGAAGAGCTATGGCCCTTGGATGGCCGTGGCGTTCAAGTGTCTGGCGAAAGCGCGCTGGTTGCGTGGCAGCTGGTTCGACGTTTTCGGCCATACCGCCGAGCGACGTGCCGAGCGGGCGGCGGTCGATGCCTATCGGTCGCTGATGCTCGAGGTCGTGCAGAAGATGGACGCCTCGCATGCTGGTGTTGCTGTTGAACTGGCACGTCTCCCACAGACGGTGCGCGGTTTTGGCCACGTGAAGGCGCGTAACGAAGCACTCGCGCAACAGAGGCAGCAGGTCCTGCTGGCGCGGCTGCGCATGCCGGCCCAGGGGCCGGCGCCAGTGATGGAGCCGCTGCCACAGCCCGTCGAGTGAACTTGCTGAGGGCGGTATGGCGTTACTGAGACATTGCCTGCAGCAGGTCCGCAGTGCGCGGGGTGCACCGGTCGGCGAATGGGCTGAAGCGTCGGGGCCGATGCGTTCGCACGGCCAGCCCGGTGCACTGTTGCCGACACAGCCGGTGCGGCAGGCACACCCTCGGCTGTCGAGGACACCCCTCGATGGCATCAATGATCGATCCAAGAAGGAAGCATGAGATGAAGATCCTGGTCCCCGTCAAGCGGGTGGTCGACTACAACGTGAAGGTGCGGGTCAAGGCCGACGGCACTGGCGTGGACATCGCCAACGTCAAGATGAGCATGAACCCGTTCGACGAGATCGCGGTGGAAGAGGCGGTGCGCCTGAAGGAAAAGGGC
>CAKZXL010000457.1 GCA_937883885.1 uncultured Aquincola sp.
ATCGTGGACAACAAGCCGGGCTCGGCCGGCAACCTGGCCAGCGACGCGGTGGCCAAGTCGCCGGCCGATGGCTACACGGTGCTATACAACGTCTCCACCGCCTTCACCATCAACCCCTTCATCTACGGCAAGCTGCCGTTCGATGCGGCCAAGGACCTGGTGCCGGTGGCGCCCACGATGCGCCAGGGCCTGGTGCTGATCGCCAGCCCCAGGCTGGAAGCCGCCACGCTGAAGGACGTGCTGGCGCAGGCCCGCAGCAAGCCCGACCAGCTCTCGCATGCCTCCTACGGCGCGGGCAGCCCTTCGCACCTGATCATGGAATGGCTGAAGGACGAGAACAAGGTGGCGATGCTGCATGTGCCCTACCGGGCGACGCCGATCAACGAGCTGATCGGCGGCCAGGTGGACATGGTGCTGGAGCCGATGGCCACCGCCTATCCGCTGATCAGCAGCGGCAAGGTCAAGGCGCTGGCCTATTCCGATGCGCAGCGCCACCCGGCCATGCCCAACGTGCCCACCTTCGCCGAGACCACATCCGGCCTGTCGATGATGTCGTGGCACGGCATCTGGGCCCCGGCCGCCACGCCGGCGCCGGTGATGGACAAGCTGTTTGCCACGCTGCATGCCGCCAGCCTCGACGCCGACGTGCAGCGCCGCATCAAGGAACTGAACTGCGAGCCGCTGTCGCTCACGCGTGCGGAGATGGCGCAGTGGGTGCAGCGCGATGCGGGCATCTACAGCCGCATCGTCAAGGCCAAGAACATCCGGGTGGACTGATGGCTGCGCCCCTGATGCTGCCCCGCGTGGGCGCGAACCGCCGGCGGGCCCTCGCCGTGTGCCTGTGCGCCGGCCTGCTGGCTGCCGCCCCAGGCGTGGCCACCGCGCAGGAGGCCGGGCCGGCCATCAAGCTGGTGGTGCCGTTCGCGGCCGGCACCACCACCGACAGCGTGGCCCGCGTCGTGGGTGGCGCGCTGGCCGGCACGCTGCGCCAGCAGGTGCTGGTGGACAACCGGCCCGGCGCCGGCGGCACCACCGCCACCGAACAGGTGGCCCGCGCCCAGCCCGACGGCCAGACGCTGGTGATGGGCACCGTGGGCACGCATGCCATCAATGCCACGCTGTTCCGCCAGCTGCGCTACGACCCTCGCACGCAGTTCGCGCCGGTGGCCTTTGCCGGCTACACGCCGCTGCTGCTGGTGGTGCCGGCCACTTCGCCCGCCAAGGTGCCGCGCGACCTGGCGGCGTTGGCGCGGCGGGGCGAAGGCGCCACCTTCGCATCGGCCGGCAACGGCACGTCCGGCCATCTGGCCGGCGAGCTGATGAGCCAGCTGGGCGGCCGCATGATCCACGTGCCCTACAAGGACGGATCGCAGGCGCTGACCGACCTGATGGCCGGCAACGTCGACTTCATGTTCTACCACCCCACCGCGGTGCTGCAGCACATCCGCAGCGGCAAGCTGCGGGCGCTGGGCATCACCAGCGCGGCGCGCAGCCCGCAGGCGCCCGAGGTGCCCACGCTGGCCGAGCAGGGCCTGCCCGGCGTCGACCTGGTGGCCTGGTTCATGGTGTATGCGCCTGCCGCCACGCCGCCCGCCACGCTGGAGCGGCTGCGCACCGCCGCCGATGCGGCCCTGGCCCAGCCCGAAGTGCGCAGCCGCCTGTCGTCGCAAGGCGTGGAGCTGCGCCCGCTGCAGGGCGAAGCGCTGGCAGCGTTCACCGCCAGCGAGATCGGCAAGTGGGCCGAGCTGGTCAAACGCTCGGGCGCGCAGGTGGACTGACGCCCTTTTCCATTCCCCTCAGGAGCAAGCCATCCATGTCCAAGGTTCTCGAAGGCGTCACCGTGCTGGAGCAAGGCACCTTCATCACCGGCCCGGCCGCCGGCATGCTGCTGGCCGACCTGGGCGCGCGCGTGATCAAGATCGAGCAGCCCGGCACCGGCGATCCGTTCCGGGCCTTTCGCGGCGGGCTCTACAGCCCGCACTTCCAGACCTACAACCGCAACAAGCAGAGCATCACGCTCAACCCCAAGCTGCCGGAGGACGCCGCCGCCTTCGACGAGCTGGTGCGCGAAGCGGACGTGTACATCCAGAACTTCCGCCCCGGCGCGGCCGAACGGCTGGGCGCCGGCTGGCAACGCCTGCACGGCCTCAACCCGAAGCTGGTGTACTGCGCCATCAGCGGTTTCGGGCAGGACGGCCCGGCCGCCGGCCGGCCCGCCTACGACACCGTGGCCCAGGCCGCCAGCGCCTACCTCAACCTGCTGGTGAACCCCGCCAATCCCCGCGTGGTGGGCCCGGCGCTGGCCGATGCGCTGACCGGCTTTTATGCCGCCTACGGCGTGATGGGCGCGCTGATCGAGCGCGGCCGCACCGGGGTCGGCCGTCGGGTGGAGGTGTCGATGCTGGAAGCGATGTGCCACTTCAACCTCGACGCCTTCACGCACTTCTTCGCAGAAGGTGAAGTGATGGGGCCCTACAGCCGGCCCAGCGTGTCGCAGTCGTACGTGCTGCGCTGCGCCGACGGCAAATGGATCGCGCTGCACATGTCGTCGCCCGAGAAGTTCTGGCAGGGCCTGGCCGAGGCCATCGAACGGCCGGACATCTTCCAGGACCCGCGCTTTGCCAGCCGCGAAGGCCGCATCGCGCACCAGGAAGACCTGATCACGGTGCTGGGCGAGCGATTCCGCACCCGCAGCCGCAGCGACTGGTGCGATCGCCTGCAGGCGCGCGACGTGCCGCATGCGCCGATGTACGACACCAGCGAAGCGCTGGACGATCCGCAGGCCCGCCACCTGCAGCTGGCCATCGAGGCGCCGCACCCCCTGTCAGGCACCTGGCGCACCGTGCGCTCACCGGTGAGCTTCGACGGCCAGCGTGCGCTTCAGGTCAGCGCCCCGCCGGTGCTGGGCCAGCATGACGAAGAAGTGCTGGGGCCGATACGGCGGCGCTTGCGCGGGCAAGGCTGAGCCGGCGGCCCGGCCGCTTCAACCGACCACCCAGGCCCGGTGCTCGGCGCGCACCGCGTCCACGAAGGCCAGCGTGCCCGCCAGGTGTGCCCGCAGGGCCGCCTGCGCGGCCACCGGGTCCTGCGCCTCGATGGCGTCGGTGATGGCCTGGTGGTCGCGCACCACGGCCTGGGCCTTGCCCTTGGCCGGCAGGTTCAGCCG
Organism: uncultured Aquincola sp.; assembly: GCA_937883885.1. The sequence continues at coordinate 3,167 of CAKZXL010000457.1, forward strand.
CCGCAGCCGGTCGACATGGCCGCTGCGCTGGCGCACCAGCCACCACAGCGGTGACATGCCGGCGGCTTCGTACAGCGCCAGGTGGAAGTCGCGGTCGGCGGCGGTGAAGTCGTCGTAGGCCTGCGGCGCCAGCGCCTGCTTCTGGCGCGTGATGTGCTGGCGCAGGCGCTGCACCAGCGGCGCCGGGTCGCGGCCGTCGCCCGCCAGCTGGCCGACGATCTCCAGCTCCAGCGCGCGGCGCAGGAAATGTGCCTGCAGGGCCGAGGCGATGTCGATGCGGCTGACCACCGTGGCGTGCTGCGGAAAGATGTCCACCAGCCCTTCTTCGCCCAGCTTCATCAGAGCGTCGCGCACCGGCGTCTGGCTGACGCCGAACCGATCGGCCAGCTCCGCCCGCGGCAGCACGGTGCCGGGCACCAGGGCCAGCGAGGTGATGCGCTCGCGCAGCGCCTCGAAGATCTGCGGCGCGGCCTGCCGGGTACGGTCCAGGCGCAGCGGCTCGATCGCGTCGATGGTGGGCGGCGGCAGTTCGGCGAGCGACTCGGGGGCAGCGGGCATGCGCGGATTCTAGAAGCGGCTACGGGAAATCCACATCACTGCACTAATACATTAGTGCGTTAATGCGGGCATGATGAATGACACCCCCGACCGCCCGCGCAAGCAGCCGGCCGAGCTGCGCAGCGCGCAGTGGTTCGCGCCCGACGACCTGCGCTCCTTCGGCCACCGCTCGCGCATCATGCAGATGGGCTATGCGCCCGAGGACTGGGTGGGCAAACCGCTGATCGCCATCGTCAACACCTGGTCCGACGTCAACCCCTGCCATTCGCACTTCAAGCAGCGGGTGGAAGACGTCAAGCGCGGCATCCTGCAGGCCGGCGGCTTTCCGATCGAGCTGCCGGCCATCTCGCTGTCCGAGGCCTTCGTCAAGCCGACGACGATGCTCTACCGCAACCTGCTGGCCATCGAGACCGAAGAGCTGCTGCGCAGCCACCCGGTGGACGGCGCGGTGCTGATGGGCGGCTGCGACAAGACCACGCCCGGCCTGGTGATGGGCGCCATCAGCGCCGGCCTGCCCTGCATCTACCTGCCCGCCGGCCCCATGCTGCGCGGCAACTGGAACGGCCAGGTGCTGGGCTCGGGCTCCGACGCCTGGAAGCTGTGGGACGAGCGCCGCGCGGGCCATCTCAGCAAGCAGCAGTGGCTGGAAGTGGAAGGCGGCATCGCCCGCAGCCACGGCACCTGCATGACCATGGGCACCGCCGCCACCATGATGGGCATCGCCGAGGCCATCGGCCTGACGCTGCCGGGCGCTTCGTCCATTCCCGCGGCCGATGCCCACCACATCCGCATGGCGGCCGAGTGCGGCCGCCGCATCGTCGGCATGGTGTGGGAAGACCTGACACCGCAGCGGCTGTTCAGCCGCGCCTCGTTCGACAACGGCATCGCGGTGGCCATGGCCATGGGCTGCAGCACCAACGCCATCATCCACCTGGTGGCCATGTCGCGCCGGGCTGGCGCGCACTGCGAGGTGGGGCTGGACGACTTCGATGCCGCCAGCCGGCGGGTGCCGGTGCTGGCCAACATCCGGCCCAGCGGCGAGAAGTACCTGATGGAAGACTTCCACTATGCCGGCGGCATGCGGGCGCTGATGAGCCGCATGCACGCCCACCTGCAGCTGGACGCGATGACCGTGACCGGGCGCACGCTGGGCGAGAACATCGAAGGCGCGGCCGTGTTCAACGACGACGTGATCCGTCCGCTGGACAACCCGCTGTATGCCGAAGGCGCGCTGGCGGTGCTGCGCGGCAACATCGCGCCGGGCGGCGCCGTGATCAAGCCCAGCGCCTGCGCCCCGCGTTACCTGCGCCACACCGGCCCGGCCCTGGTGTTCGACGACTACCCGAGGCTGAAGGCCGCGGCCGAGGACGAAGACCTGGACGTCACGGCCGACCACATCCTGGTGCTGCGCAATGCGGGGCCCAAGGGCGGGCCCGGCATGCCCGAGTGGGGCATGCTGCCCATTCCCACCAAGTTGGTGAAGCAGGGCGTGCGCGACATGCTGCGGCTCAGCGATGCCCGCATGAGCGGCACCAGCTACGGCGCCTGCATCCTGCACTGTGCGCCCGAGGCCTACATCGGCGGCCCGTTGGCGCTGGTCAAGACCGGCGACCTGATCACCGTGGACGTGCCCGCCCGCCGCATCCACCTGGAAGTGAGCGACGAAGAACTGGCCCGCCGCCGCGCGGCCTGGCAGCCACCGCCCCCACGCTACGAGCGCGGCTACGGCTGGATGTTCAGCCGCCACATCCTGCAGGCCGACGAAGGCTGCGACCTGGACTACCTGGAGACCGGCTTCGGCGCGCCGGTGTCCGAGCCGGTCATCTATTGAACCCGAGCACCGAAGGAACACCATGCCCTTGAGCGAATCCACCCGCCAGCAGTTGATGGGCGTCAGCGCCGCCACGCTGTGCACCGCCCTCTTCAAGCGCGGCCTGCGCAACCAGTGCCTGCAGGACGTGCACCCGCTGCGCGCCGGCCTGCCCAACATGGTGGGCGAGGCCTACACCCTGCGCTACATCCCGGCGCGCGAAGACCTGAACCCGATCAGCGTGTTCAACGACCGCGCCCATCCGCAGCGCAAGGCGGTGGAAGAGTGCCCGCCCGGTGCGGTGCTGGTGATCGACAGCCGCAAGGACGCACGCGCCGCCTCGGCCGGCGGCATCCTGGTGTCGCGGCTGATGAAGCGCGGCGTGGCCGGCGTGGTGACGGACGGCGGCTTCCGCGATTCGCCCGACATCGCCAGGCTCGACTTTCCCGCCTACCACCAGCGGCCCTCCTCGCCCACCAACCTGACGCTGCACCAGGCCATCGAGATCAACGGCCCCATCGGCTGCGGCGACGTGGCGGTGTTCCCGGGCGACGTGGTGGTGGGCGATGCCGAGAGCGTGGTGGTCATCCCCGCCGGCATCGCCGACGAGATCGCCGCCGAGGCGGTGGAGATGACCGCCTTCGAGGACTTCGTGGCCGAGCAGGTGATGGCCGGCCGCTCCATCCTCGGGCTGTACCCGCCCACCGAGCCCGGCACCCGCGAGCAGTTCGCCACCTGGCGCAGCGCCCACGGCCGCTGACCTGTCTATACAAGCACAAGAACGGAGACAACCCATGAAGTACCTGCACGCCGTACTCGCCACGGCCGCCTTCGCCCTGCTGGCAACGCCCGCCGCCCGCGCACAGGAGTGGCCGGCCGCCAAGCCCATCACCTACGTGGTGCCCTTCACCCCCGGCGGCTCCACCGACATCGTGGGCCGCACCCTGGGCGCCAAGCTGCAGGAAGCGCTCAAGCAGACGGTGGTGGTCGAGAACAAGCCCGGCCAGGGCGGCGGCATCGGCGCCAGCTATGTGGCCAAGGCGGCGCCCGATGGCTACACGCTGTTCGGCGGCACCATCAGCACGCATGCCATCAATGCCAGCCTGTACAAGCACTTGAGCTACGACCCTGTGAAAGATTTCGAGCCGGTGGCGCTGGTGGCCTTTCTGCCCAATGTGCTGCTGGTCGACCCCAACATCGGCGTCAATTCGGTGGCCGAGCTCATCGCCTACCTGAAAAAGCACGAGGACAAGCGCACCTTCGCGTCGTCAGGCGCCGGCACCTCCACCCACCTGGCCGGCGAGATGTTTGCCGATCTCATCGGCCTGAAGCTCACCCACATCGCCTACAAGGGCACGCCGCCGGCGATGGTGGACGTGTCGTCGGGCCAGGTGACCTTCATGTTCGACCAGATGACCGCGGCGCTGCCGCTGCTGCAGGCCGGCAAGCTGAAGCTGCTGGCGGTTACCACCGGCCAGCGCATCGCGCTGTCGCCCAACACGCCCACCATGCAGGAAGCCGGCGTCAAGGGCTTCGAGATGTCGTCGTGGCAGGCCGTCTATGCGCCGCGCAACACGCCCAGGCCCATCGTGCAGCGGCTGAACGCCGAGATCCGCAAGGCCCTGAAGACGCCCGAGGTGTCGGACAAGCTGGCCGGCATGGGCATGGAAGTGGTGGGCGGCACGCCGGAAGAACTGGCCGCGCTGATGGCCCGCGAGATTCCGCGCTGGGGCGAGCTGGTGAAGAAGTCGGGCGCGTCGGCCAACTAGGCGCCGCGTGCAGGCGCGCCGGTCGACAGCAGCCGCAGCGCCACGACCAGCGACAGCGCCACCAGCACGGCGCCGGCCAGGTAGACCGCGGCCACGCCGTGCACGGCAGCGACGGAACCCGCCGCCGGCCCGACCACGCCGAGCGACAGATCGAGAAAAGCGACGTAGGCGCCCATGGCCGCGCCGCGCGCCTGCGGCGGCGCACGCCGCACCGCTTCCACGCCGAAGGCCGGAAACGCCAGCGAGTAGCCGAAGCCGGTGAGCGCTGCGCCCACCACGGCCTGCACCGCGCCGTCGGCGCTCCAGATCAGGCCCTGGCCCAGCACCTCCACCGCCACGCAGGCCAGCGCCACGCGCGCACCCCCCAGCCGGTCGGGCAGATGGCCGAAGCACAACCGGGCGGCCATGAAGGCCAGGCCGAAGGCGGTGAAGACCATCGAGGCTGCACCCCAGCCGCGCGCTGCGAACAGCAGCGCCGCGAAGGTGGTGATGACGCCAAAGCCCACGCTGCACAAGGCCAGGCCCATGCCGGGCAGCCACACGGCGCCCAGCACCCGATAGAACGGCGTTCGCTGCTGCGCCGCAGGCGGCGTGGACCGCAGCGCGAACACCACCGGCAGCGCCACCAGCGGCAGCAGCGCCGTCGCACCCGCGATGCAGCTGAAGCCCCAGGCGCCCGCCAAGGCCACGCCGGCCGGGGCGCCGGCGGCATACGCACCGTACATCGCGATCCCCACCCAGGCCATGACCTTGCCGGCGTGCTGCGGGCCGACCAGGGCGACGCCCCAGCTCAGCGCGCCGGTGGTCACCAGGCTTTCGGCAGCGCCCAGCAGCAGTCGGCCCGCCAGCAGCATGGCCACGGCGGCCTGCGGGCCGGCAACCGCCTGCGACAGCGCGTAAGCGACGCCGGAGCCGGCCGCCAGCAGCAGCCCGCCCACCACCGCCCGGCGGGCGCCCTTAGTGTCGGCGAACGCGCCAGCCCAGGCGCGGGTGAGCAATGCCGCCGCGAACTGGCTGCTCACCAACGCGCCGACGGCCAGCGGGCCCAGCCCCAGTTGCCGGCTCAGGTGCAAAGGCAGCACCGGCAAGGCCAGCCCGACGACGAGATAACCGATGAACACGGCCACGACCAAGGGCAGCAGCCGCAGGACGACCGGCACCTGGGCCGGTGCGCCACGCGCAGAAGAAGAATGCGAAGAGGACATGCACTGTTTCCTGATGCGAGCAAAAGCTCATGACAGGCGCCAGAATATGAGCCATGACTCGCATTGAAAACTCGCGTTCTGCCGGCGCGCGCCGCACGCTTCCGCAGCCCCGCAAGGCGCCGCGCCAGGCCCGCTCGCAGGCCATGGTGGAGGCCATCCTGGAGGCGACGGCTCGCGTTCTGGCCGAGCGCGGCTATGCCGGCACCAACACCAACCGGGTGGCCGAACGCGCGGGGGTGAGCGTGGGCTCGGTCTACCAGTACTTCCCGAACAAGGACTCGCTGATCACCGCCCTGCACGAGCGTCATGGGGCGCAGATGTACGCCGCCATCGCCGAGGTGCTGGCGGCCGAGCGACCCGACGGCCTGCGCGGCCATGTGCAGGCCATGGTGCGGGCGCTGCTGGCTGCGCACCGGGTGGCGCCCGAGCTGCACCGCGTGCTCGAGAAGGAGTTCCCCTTCTTCGATGCGCCACGCGAGCAAAGCGAAGCGGACGGCGGCATCTTCCGGCAGGTGCACGGGCTGCTGCAGCTGCACCGCAGCGAGGTCCGCGCCGACGACCTGGCCCTGGCCACCTGGATGCTGCTGCAGACCCTGGAGTCGCTGGTGCATGCGGCCGTGATCGAGCCGCCGCCCATGTTCAAGCCCGAGGCCGTGGAAGCGGCCATCGTGCAGGTGTTGATGGGCTACCTGACCGCGCCGGCTTGACCGGACCGGCGCAGGCCGAAATGGCGGGCCAGCGTGTGCACCACGTGGTCGGCCATGGCGCTGCGGGCCTCTTCGGTGGCCGAGCCGATGTGCGGCGTCAGCACCAGCCGGCGGTCCTGCAGCAGCGCGGTGGGCACTTCGGGCTCGTGCTCGAACACGTCGAGCGCCGCGCCTGCGATGCGGTCGGCCGCCAGCGCGGCGATCAGCGCCGCCTCGTCCACCACCGGGCCGCGGGCGATGTTGACCAGGTAGCCGCGCGGCCCCAGCGCGTCCAGCACCCGCGCATCCACCAGGTGATGGGTGGCGGGCGTCAGCGGGCAGGTCAGCACCAGCAGGTCGCAGTGGCGCGCCAGCTCGGTCACGTCGTCGTAATAGGGCCAGTCCACCGGCTTGCGCGACGGGCCGAAGTAAGCCACCTGCGCCCCGAACGCGGCCATGCGCCTGGCAATGGCCAGGCCGATGCTGCCCAGGCCGACGATGCCCACCCGCATGCTTGAGATCGACCGGCCCAGGGGGTACTGGCCCCGCTGCGGCCATTGGCCCGAGCGCACGTAGGCATCGGCATTCACCAGGTCGCGGGTCAGCGCCAGCGCCAGGCCCATGGCGGTGTTGGCCACATCGTCGGCCAGCACCTGCGAGGTGTTTTCCAGCGCGATGCCACGGGCCTTGACCGCGGCCAGGTCCACATTGTCCAGGCCGGCGCTGTAGCTGGCGATGACTTCCAGCGCCGGCAAGGCCGCCAGCAGCGGCGCATCGACCCGCGTCTTGCGCAAGGCCATGCCGCGGATGCGGCTGCCATGCCGGGCCAGGACAGCCGGGCGCTCGGCCTCGTCCTTCGGCAGCTCCACCAGGTCGAAGAGCGCACGCAGCTCGGCGCAGGTGGCCTCGGGCAGTTCGGCGGCCAGCAGCACGCAGGGTTTGCTCATCGGCCTCACTCCGGCTGGATGCCCGCGCGTTGCGCCACCTGCGCCCAGCGCTGCATCTCGCTTTGAATGAAGCTGCCGAACTGCGCCGCCGTGCCGCCCACGGGCTCGATGCCGGCCGAGGTCAGCTTCTCGCGCACGTCGGGGGCGGCCAGGGCCTTGTTGACCTCGGCATTCAGCTTGGCGACCACCTCCTTCGGCGTGCCGGCCGGCGCCAGCAGGCCACCCCAGGTGCTGGTGTCGTAGCCCTTGATGCCGGCTTCTTCCATCGTGGGCACTTCGGGCAGCACGCTGGAGCGCTTGCTGGTGGACACGGCCAGCGCCTGCAGCTTGTGACCCTTGATCTGCGGCGCCATCGCGGCCACGGTATCGAACATCAGCGCGGTGCGCCCGGCGATCAGGTCGGGATGGGCGGCGGTGCTGCCCTTGTAGGGCACATGCGCCACGTCCACGCCCACCATCGACTTGAACAGCTCGGCCGACATGTGCGGCGCGCCGCCGTTGCCGCTGGAGGCATAGCTGGCCTGGCCCGGATGGGCCTTGAGGTAAGTCACCAGCTCACCGACGTTCTTGACCGGCAGTTCCTTGTTCACCGCCAGCACCAGCGGCACCATGTGTGTCTGCACCACCGGCTCGAAAGACTTGAGGGTGTCGAACGGCAACTTGCGATACATGCTGGGGTTGATGGCGTGGCTGCTGGCCACCAGCGCCAGGGTGTAGCCATCGGGCGCCGCCTTGGCCACCAGGTCGCTGCCCAGCATGCCGGCGGCGCCACTGCGGTTTTCCACCATCACCGGCTGGCCCCAGGCCGCCGCCAGCTTGGCGCCGATGAGGCGGGCCGCGATGTCGATGGCACCGCCCGGCGTGGCCGGCACGACGATGGTGATGGGCTTGGTGGGCCAGGCGGTCTGGGCCGGGGCGGTGGCGCACAGGGCGAGCAAGCCCACGGCCGCCACGCTGCGCAGCGTGCTGCTGATCTTCATCGGGTACTCCTTGCGATGGAACGGGTGGGCTCAGTCGGCCGTGATCTTGCGGCTCTGGATGATGCGGGCGTAGCGCTGGCGGTCGGCGTCGATGAGCCTGGCAAAGGCGGCCGGCGTGCCGGTGGCCGGCGTGGCGCCCAGGTCCACGAACTTGCGGTGCACCTCGTCCTGCGCCATCACCGCGCGCACATCGGCGGCGATCTTCTCGGTCAGCTCTGGCGGCGTGCCGGCCGGCGCCAGCAGGCCGATCCAGGAGATGCTGTTGAAGCCCGGCACCACCGTTTCCGAGAGCGTGGGCACCTCGGGCAGCGCCGGCACGCGTTTGTCGCCGGTCACCGCCAATGCCCGCAGCTTGCCGGCCTTCAGGTGGCCGCTGGCCTCGAACACCGTCATGAACGACAGCTGCACATGGCCCGCGATCAGGTCGGACACCGCCGGCCCGCCGCCGCGATACGGCACATGCACGATGAAGGTACCGGTGCTGTCCTTGAACATCTCGGCCGCCAGGTGCGGGCCTCCGCCGGCGCCCGAGCTGCTGTAGCTCAACTCGCCTGGCCTGGACTTGGCATAGGCCACGAACTCCTTGGCGGTGCGCGCCGGCACCGCCGGGTTCACCATCATCGCCAAGGGCAGCTCGGCCACCAGCGAGATGGGCGCGAAGGCCTTGTCGGCGTCGTAAGGCAGCTTCTTGTACAGCGAAGGGTTGATGGCCTGGGTGCCCACGTTGCCCATCATCAGCGTGTAGCCGTCGGGCCTGGACTTGGCCACCAGGTCGGCCCCGATCTGCCCCGCGGCGCCGCCCTTGTTGTCGACCACCACGGTCTGGCCCCAGCGGCGCGACAGCTGCTCGGCCAGGATGCGGGCACCGGTGTCGGTGCCGCCGCCGGGCGGGAACGGCACCACCAGGGTAACGGCCCGCGCCGGCCAGGCCGCGGCGCCCTGCGCCAGCGCGGCCGGGGCGGCCGCCCAGCACGCTGCGGCGGCAGCGGCCAGCAGGGCCAGGGTGGCGAACGGACTGCGTTGCATGTTGTCTCCTGCGGCCGATCGGCCTGCTGTTCTTGTGGGGTCTGCGGCGCAGTGTAGAAAGCGCATCGATCGCGGTCTAAGGTTAAATTTGGATCGTTCAATAC
>CAKZXL010000458.1 GCA_937883885.1 uncultured Aquincola sp.
GCCGTCAGCGCCATGCCCACCATCACCAGGAAGGCCAGCGCCAGCACCTTGACCGACGGGTGGCTGTCGACGAAGTCGCCGATGGTCTTGGCGGCGAACAGCATCACGCCCACCGCGGCGATCACCGCGGCCACCATCACCGGCAGCTCGTCGACCATGCCCACCGCGGTGATCACCGAGTCGAGCGAGAACACGATGTCGATCACCGCGATCTGGCCGATGGTGCCCCAGAAGGCGCGGGCGCCCGCGGCCTTGATCTGCTCGGGCGTGGCGGTGGATTCGGGCGGGCCGTCCAGCTCATGCGCTTCCACTTCCACGAAGATCTCGTGCGAAGCCTTGTACAGCAGGAACAGGCCCCCCAGCAGCAGCACCAGGTCGCGCCCGCTGATGCCCTGGCCCGCGATGGTGAACAAGTCCTTGGTCAGGCCCATCACCCAGCTCAACGAGAACAGCAGCGCCAGCCGCGAGACCATCGCAAAGCCCAGGCCCAGCCGGCGCGCCTTGTCGCGGATGTCCGGCGGCAGCCGGCCCACCAGGATGGAGATGAAGATGATGTTGTCCACGCCGAGCACGATCTCCAGCGCGGTGAGCATCGCGAAGGCGATCCAGATGTTGGGGTCGAGAAGAAAGTCCATGGTGTGCAGTGGCGCCACGCTGCGGCCGGCGGCCGCAGGTGCGCATGTGGGTCGTGGTGAAAAGGAGTACAGCGCGAAGCAAGCTTGCCGGCTGCGCGTGGCAGCCGCAAGACGGGCAGCACCTGAAGGGGCCGCTGCCCGGGTGTCAGGCGGCGCGGCAGGGCGGGCGTTGCAGGCCGTCCAGGTAGGGCGGCAGCGGAATGGCGGCGGCGCGGCCGCGCAGCCAGGCGGTGGCCGCAGGGCGGCTGGGCCAGGTGGGGGCGGGTGCGGGCATCACGCCGGGACCATCGCCCAAGCCATCCAGGCCGTTGTTGCTGAGGCTGCGGCCTTCGGCGGGCTCGCCGGCCAGCGCGCCTTCTTCGGCGCTGGCCCAGCCGAGGCTGCAGGCCAGTTCCAGCGCATCGCAGCCCAGCAGGGGCACCGGCTCCACATGCGCGGCTGCGCCGGTGCACAGCAGCACCAGCGCAACGAGGAAGGCGATGAGCCGCGGATGCATGGGACGGCGATTCTAAGAGTCGCCCCCGGGTGGGCAGCCGCGGGTGTTACTTACAGGCCGGGATCACTTGTCCTTGGCCGGGGTGACTTCCACCTTCGGCACTTCGATGGTCCGCTCTTCCTTCTTGATCGTCGGCACTTCCACGGTCTTCTGTTCCGTGGTCACGTTCACGTCCGGCGTCTTCACGTCGTACTTGGGCAGCGTGACGTTGCCTTCCTTTTCCTTCTCGACGCTGTACTTGGGCAGCGTGACGTCGCCTTCCTGCGTCTTCTGAACGTCGCAGGCGGCCAGGCCGAGGGTGCCGATCAGGGCAGCGGAAACGAGAGCGATGCGGACCATGGAAATCTCCTCTTGTGGGTGGGTGGATGAATTGTTCGATGTGACCGTGCGGCGGCGTGTGGGACAGCTCCGGCACCGGCGGTAGGACGCCCGCGCCCGCTGGCATGCGCCGTCAGCTGGTGCCGTTGCTGCCGTCCAGCGTGTTGCGCACCTTGCGGGTCAGGTCGCTTTGCGAATAGGGCTTGAAGATCATGTCGTAGTGGGTGCCGCCCCAGCGGTCGGGCGTGGAGTCGGCAAAGCCGGTCATCAGCAGCACCTTGAGGTCGGGCCGGCGCACCTGGGCCTCGCGGGCCAGCATCACGCCGTTCATGCCGCCCGGCATGATCAGGTCGGTCAGCAGCAGGTCGAAGGGGCCGTCGGTCTCCAGCAGCTCCAGCGCCTCGCGGGCGGAGCCGCATTCCATCGCGGTATAGCCGGCATCGCGCAGCATCATCGCGGCCATCTCGGCGATCTCGCGGCGGTCGTCCACCACCAGCACCCGCTCATGGCCCGAGGCGGCGCGCGTGGCGCCGCTCGGCGCCGGCTTGGTCACGTAGTCGGTGGTGGCCGGAAAGTACAGCCGCACCGTGGTGCCGTCGCCCACCTCGGAATAGATGTTGGCCGCGCCGCCGCTTTGCTTGGCAAAGCCATACACCATCGACAGGCCCAGGCCGGTGCCCTGGCCTTCCTCCTTGGTGGTGAAGAAGGGGTCCATCACCCGTGGCAGCAGCTCGGGCGCAATGCCGCTGCCGTTGTCCGTCACCGCGATGCGCACGAAGCGGCCCACCGCCGGCACGCCATGGGTGTGGGCGTCGTCGGCCGACACTTCCACGTTCTCGGTGCGGATGGTGAGCACGCCGCCACCAGGCATCGCGTCGCGGGCATTGAGCAGCAGGTTCAGCAGCGCCACCTCGGCCTGCGTGGGGTCGATGCGGCAGTTCCACAGCTGCGGGTCCAGCTCGGTGCGCAGGGTGATCGAGTCGCCCAGCGAGCGCTTGGCCAGGTCGGCGGTGTTCAGCGCCAGGTCGTTGAGGTTGATCACGCGGCCGCGCAGCTGCTGCTTGCGGGCAAAGGCCAGCAGCTGCTGCGTCAGCGTGGCCGACTTGCGCGTGGCCTCGCGCGCATTGAGCAGCGCCTTGTTGAGCGTGGCATCCGCTTCGTCCAGCGTCTTCACGCGCCGCGCCATCACATCCAGGTTGCCCAGGATCAGCTGCAGCAGGTTGTTGAAGTCGTGGGCGATGCCGCCGGTGAGCTGGCCCAGCGCTTCCATCTTCTGTGCCTGGCCCAGGGCCGATTCCGCGTCCTTGCGGCGGCTGACGTCCAGCTGCGACGAGAAGAAGTACAGCAGCTCGCCCGCATGGTTGCGCAGCGGCGTGACGAACAAGGCGTTCCAGAAGCTGCTGCCGTCCTTGCGGTAGTTCAGCAGCTCGGTGGCGTATTCGCGCTCTTCGGCGATGTGGCGCCGCACCTCGGCCACCGCATGCGGGTCGGTGTCGGGGCCCTGCAGGAAGCGGCAGTTGTGGCCCAGGATCTCGTCCTGGCTGTAGCCGGTCATCTCCAGGAAGGCGTTGTTCGCGAACACGATGGGGTTGTCCGGCAGCCTGGGGTCGGTGATGACCATGGGCATGCGGGTGGTTTCCACCGCGGCGAAGAAGATGTCTCGCCCGGCCGGGCCCGAGCCGAAGCCTTCGGTGTCCAGCGCCACGGGGGCGTGTTTCGGCGTGAGTCGGGGCGTGTTGGCCAAGGGCATTCCTTTGCGAGCTGTTCGCAACGAAATTTATCCAGGGCCGGGTGCAGGCCATGTCAGCAGCCGCCGACAGATCAGGTCGCCATTTGTCGCCTGTGGCGGCCGGCATGCGCCGCCGGCCGCAGCCGGCGGCGGGGGTGCTCAGGGCAGGGCCGTGATGCGGCCGTCGGGCGCCAGCGTCCACAAGCGGGTCAGGCCTTCGGCGCCATCGGCGATGAAGAACACCGTGTCGCCCACCCGCGTGAAGTCGTGCGGGTAGCTGCTGCCGGTGCCGGGGTTCAGGTCGGCCAGCAGGCGCGTGCCTTCGGCCGTGCCGTCGCTGATGTGCAGCTCGTAGCCCTTGTCGGGGTGCAGGGCGGCAAACAGCAGCTGCCGCCCATGCGCCCACAGCCGGTTGGGCGCCGAAGGGCTGGGGCCGGGCACCAGGTCGGCCACCATGCGGGTGCCGCCGCGTGTGCCGTCGGTGGCCCACAGCTCGGAGCCATGCAGGCCGTCGTTGGCGCTGAAGTACAGCAAATCGCCCGCTGGGGTGAGGAAGCTGGGCACCGCATGCGCCGGGCCGGGCGCGATGTCGGCCACCAGCTGCAGCTGCCGGCCTTCGCCATCGCAGCGCCACAGCTCGGTGCCGTGCTGGCCATCGTCGGCCGCGAAGTACAGCGCGCCGCGCCAGGCGGTCAGGTAGCGGGGGTTGGCGCCCGTGGCGCCAGGGCGCTGGTCGGCCACCAGCCGCGTGCCGGCGGCGGTGCCGTCGCTGGTCCACAGCTCGCCGCCGTGGCGGCCGTCGTCGGCCACGAAGAAAAGGCGCCCGTCCACCACCACCAGCTGCTGCGGGTGGGCGGCTTCGGGGCCGGGGCGGATGTCCTTGACCAGCCGTGTGCCTTCGCGGGTGCCGTCGGTCACCCACAGCTCGGCGCCATGGCGGCCATCGTCGGCCACGAAGAACAGCTGGTCGCCCACCGCGGTGAACAGCCGGGGCGAAGAGCCGCCCGGGCCGGGGTGCAGGTCGGCCAGCAGCCGGGTGCTGGCGGCATCGCCACGGCTGGCCCACAGCTCGAAGCCGTGCTGCCCGTCGTCGGCCGAGAACAGCAACTGCCCGCCCAGCACCGCCAGGTGGTTGGGCAGGCCGTCGGCCGCACCGGGCTGAATGTCGGCCACCTGCCGGGTGCCGGCGGGCGTGCCATCGGTGCGCCACAGCTCCAGGCCGTGCTGGCCGTCGTTGGCGGTGAAGTACAGCGCGCCACCGGCGCCCGGTTCGCCCAGCAGCGTGAAGCCGCTGGGGTAGCTGCCCGCCGGCCCGGGCCGGATGTCCAGCAGCTGGCGCGGCGGTGCGCCACCGGCATCGGCCCGCCACAGCTCGAGCCCGCTGCGGCCGTCGTTCATCGCGAACAGCAGCGCGGGCCCGAAGGCGGCGGGCGCGGCCGGGGCGGTGCCGCCCGGCGCCGGCTGGGCCCCCAGCGGCCGGCCCAGCAAAATGGCGGCCGCGGCCAGCACCACGCCGGCGGCCAGCAGGCGGGCCCGGCGGCTCATCGGGCCGCCACCCCTGCACCAGCGCGGCGGCGCCGGCGGGCCACCCCGCCCAACACCGCCAGACCGGCCAGCGACAGGGCCACCGTGCCCGGCTCCGGCACCGCCGCCACGGTGTTGATGCCGGCCACCAGCTGCAGCTGCGGCCGCGAGCCGCGGGTGTCGAAGTCCATGCCGATCTTCACCTGCGAGACGGTGGCACCTTCGGCCACGCCGAAGAAGCTCAGGTCCACCATGGTCATGTTGACGTTGTAGTCGTCGACGATGGTGGTGGTCTCGGTGGTGAAGTACTGGCGCGTGATGCCGTTGATGGTGATGTTGAAGCTGTCGAAGCCCTCTTGCGAGTATTCGTAGGCTTCATGCCCGCGCTCGAACAGCGCCAGATCGTTGCCCGCGCCGTTGACCAGCAGCCGGTCGGTGAAGCCCAGCGTCACGTAGGCGCCGGGCGTCATCGACATCGCCCAGCTCGACAGGCTCTTGTCCGTCAGCACCTCGGTCAGCGAACCGCCCGAGGTGGTGTACACGCCGCTGGAAGCCACCAGCGTGTCGGCAAAGGCGGCTTCGTCGAGCTGCAGGCCGCCGATGTCCAGCGCATGGGCCGCGGGGGCGGCCAGCAGCGCAGCGGTCAGCGCCGCGCCGGTGCCGGCCAGGCGCCAGGTCTTGATGGATGCCAGGCTCATGCCGCCACCCCCTGGGTCAGCCGCTGCTGGCGCAGACGCCAGCCACCCAGCAGGCCCAGGCCCGCCAGCATCAGCGCCCATTCGCCCGGCTCGGGCACCGCCGCGGCGATGGCCGTGCCATAGGCATTGGCGTTGAAGTTGTAGTAGCCCACGTCGTCGGCACTGGCCAGATTCACGGTGTAGGTGAAGCTGCCGCTGCGGGTGCCACTGCTGCCTTCGGCGGTGTGCAGCCGGTCGGTGAACGTGGCCGGGGTGGTGTCGGCGTAGTTGCCGGCCTCGAACACCAGCTGCGAATAGGCATAGGTGCTCAGCGGGTCGCCGGCCTGGGCATTGGCCGTCAGCGTGTAGTTGACGGTGAAGGTCACGCTGCCGGCCTGCGACAGCGAGAACTCGCCCAGCTGCGACGCATTGACGATGCCCACGTGCGGCTGGGCCGTATCGCTCACGTAGAACGGCGTGGCGCTGGCCGTGCCTTGCAGCAGGCCTGCGGGGGTGGTCGACACCTGGGCGCCGGCATGCGCCACTTCTGTAGACAAGCTGGTGGTGCTGCGGTCGCCTTTCAGGCCGTCGATCTGGTTGCCGCCCAGGCCGCCGGCTTCGCGCGATTCGACGAACAGGTCCTGGTAGCCGCCCCCCAGCCAGGTGAGGGTGCCGCCCGAGACGACTTGCGAGAACGAAGTGATCTGGAACGAGGCGGTGGAAGGCGCCGCCAGGGCGCCAGCCGAGCCAAGGATGAGCGCGGTGGCCGCGCCCAGCAGGTTGAGCTTCATGTGTGTCCTCCTGGTGTTAATAGACGACGACCTTGCCGGTGGCGCGCGGGCTGGTGCAGTCGTTGTAGAAGTACTCGCCCTTCTGGGTGAAGGTGTACGAGAACGACTGTCCCGGGGCCAGCGGGCCGGCATTGAACAGGCCTTCGAAGAACTGCGTGGCGCAGTGGTTCTTGGTGTTGGTGGCCGGGTTCAGGAAGGTGACGGTGGTGCCCTGCGGCACGCGCAGGTGCTGCGGCGCCATGGCGTTGGTGGTGTCCAGTTCCACCGCGCCCACGTTGCCGTTGCTGTAGCTGCGGTTGAGCACCACGGTGTTGTTCACCACCGTGCCTTCCACCGCGGCGGCCGTGATCTGGCGGCGGGTGGACGGCGGCACCGGCGCCGGCAGCGGCGGCACCTTGCCGCCGACCTTGAAGGCCCACAGGTAGTCGCCGCGGGGCGCATCGCTGAAGGGCAGGCCCGAGCCGCCGGCGAACACCGCCATGTACTGCTCGCCATCGATCTCGTAGGTGATGGGGCTGGCGTTGATGCTGGCACCGGTCTGGAAGCGCCACAGCTCACGGCCGTTGAGCGCGTCCAGGCCCAGCAGGTTGCCGTCGGGCTGGCCGATGAACAGCAGGTTGCTGGCGGTGGTCAGGATGCCGTTGCCGTGCGCGACGGACCAGGGCAGGTCCTTCTTCCACACCACCTGGTTGGTGGAGGGGTCGACCGCCACGATGCCGCCCGACATGCCGGTGCCCAGCGGGCGCAGGCCGTTGCTGGCTTCGGTCAGCGAGTGGGCCGAACCCACGTAGCCCACGCCGGTGTACATCCACTTCGTCGTATGGCTGAACGACTGGTGGTTCCAGTCGGCGCCGCCACCCTGGCCGGGGAAGGAGAGGATGGGCTCGTCCCAGTGCGCGGCATACAGGCAGCCGGTCTTGAAGTTGGGCACCGCACGGGCCGGGCCTTCGGTGGTGGGGCAGGTGGGCACGAAGCTGCCGCCGCGCGGCCACGGCTGCGTCGGCCAGCTCTTCTGGCGCGGGTCCACCGGCACCGGCTTCTCGTCGATGCCCAGCAGCGGCTGGCCGTTGCTGCGGTCCAGGATGTAGTACATGCCGGTCTTGCTGCCGTACACCACCGCCTTCTTGTTCTGGCCGCCCACGCGGATGTCGGCCAGCACCGGCGCCATCACGTTGTCCATGTCCCAGATGTCGTGGTGGATGGACTGGAAGTGCCACTTGTAGGCGCCGGTCTTGGCGTCCATCGCCACGATGGAGTTGGCGAACAGGTTCTGGCCGCCGCGGGTGGAGCCGTTCTGCGAAGAGCCCGCGCGCGCATTGCCGAAGGTCCAGTACAGCGTGTTCAGCTCGGGGTCGATGGCGGGGTGGATCCAGGGCGTGGCGCCACCTTCGAGGTAGCTGTTGCCCTCCCAGGTGTCGCCGCCGATGGTGCCGGGCGCCGCCGCGCCGAAGAAGTGCCACACCAGGTCGCCGTTGGTGGCGTTGATGGCCAGGCCGGCGCCGCGATCACCGTCGCTGGTGCCCACGTAGATCATCTTGTCGTGGTACACCACGGCCACCTTGGCGATGTTGCCGTAGCCCTGGTACTGCTTTTCCCAGACCACCTTGCCGGTGGCCTGGTCCAGCGCGATCACGTAGTTGCCGGTGGTCAGCGTGTACACCTTGCCATCGCCCACGGCCACGCCGCGACGCGTCTGGCCGCCGCGTCCGGGGTTGTAGCTCCACTTGACCACGCCGGTCTTGCCGTCCACCGCATGCACGCGGCCTTGCGCGGTTTCGATGAACAGCACGCCATTGACGGCCACGGCGGTGCTTTGCGCATTGCCGGCCTTGGCGCCGCCTTCCAGGCTGGTCATCCAGGCGGCGCCCAGCTGGCGCACGTTGGCCTTGTTGATCTTGGCCAGCGACGAGTAGTTCTGGTTGCCCAGGTTGCCACCCACCTTCGGGAAGTCGGTGGTGGTGGGCAGGCAGCAGTTGTCGGCGGCCGAAGCCAGCTGGGCCGCGGCCAGCAGGCCGGCGCCAATCAGCAGCCGCAGGGTGGGATTGAAGGTCATCGTGTACTCCGGGGTGGATGGGTCGATGCGGAAGGTCGGGCGCAGGCCCGCCCAGCGGGTGCGCGAGATGGGCTCGCGCCCGCTGCCGGGCCTGTGCGTCAGGCAAGCAATCGGGTGGGGCCACCAAGGGCCCCGGTCGGGTCAGCCGGTCAGGGGGTCAGCCCGGCGTGTCGGCTCGTCGGCGGCGGGCCGCGGTCAGGCCCAGCGCGGCCAGGCCGGCGGCCAGCGAAGCCCAGGTGGCCGGCTCGGGCACCGGCGCGGCCACGTAGTCGAAGGTCAGCTTGCCGCTGTGCCACACGCCGTCGGCACCCGAGAGGTCCTTGACCTCGTCGTAGAACTGCAGCTTGAGCTGGCCGTCGCTGCCCAGGCGGAAGCCCAGGCCCTGGTTCAGCAGGTCCAGGCTGCCGCTGGCGCTGTAGCGGCCTTCGGTGTTGCGGTCGGGGGCCGGCAGGAAGTCGATGCCTTCGCCCGATTGGCCGGTGATGCTCAGCGAGATTTCGCTCAGCCAGCTGCCGGTGTAGGCCTCCACGTCGACCTCGTAGCGCAGGCCGGTGATGAACGAGCCCGCGCCCAGGTTGAAGCTGAGCTGGGTGTTGCCCGGCTCATCCAGTTCACCCTGGCTGAGCACGTTGTCGAAGCCGAAGCTGAAGCTGGCGGCGCTGGCCGGCAGCGCGGCGGCCAGGCCCAGGGCCAGGGCGCCAAGTGCAAGGTACTGCTTCATGACTGCGCTGGCCTTACTGGGTGCAGAAGGGCGACAGGCCCATGGTCGACTTCACGCCTTGCACCACCATCTTCTGGAACTGCGCCGCGCCCGGGCCGCTGCCGGTGAAGGAGGTGGCGTTGTGGCCCAGCGTGGTCAGCCAGGCGCGGCCGCCGTCGTAGTACTGGCACCAGGCCACCGGGAAGAAGTCGGGGTGGCCGGGGTGCGGCGGCGCATCGGGCGGGTTGAGCGTGCTCACGTCCACCTTGGCCAGGAACTTCACGTTGGTGGGGAAGGGCGCGAGGTTGTACCACTCGTCCTGGAACTCGAAGCGGGTGGACACGCCGGCGGTGGACGGGTCGTTGCCGATCAGCTCCACCACGCCATTGCGGTTGGCCGAGTGGTTGTAGAAGTTGGCATTGCCCAGCAGGCCTTCGTAGTAGGGCCAGTTGTATTCGGCACCGAAGGCGTTGTGGATGGCCACGAAGCCACCGCCACGGCGCATGTAGTTGCGCAGCGCGGTGCGGGCCGCGTCGTTGCTGGTGGTGGCCGCGGCGTTCCACAGCGTGTCGCGGTTGCTGCTGGCAAAGATCACCGTCTTGTAGTTGTTGATGCGGCCCGACAGCACCGTCACGTCTTCGGTCCAGTCGGCCTGGATGCCTGCGGCGTTGAGCATGCTCACCAGGCTGCGCTGCATCACGTTGGCATCGGCCAGCGGCGGGTTCAGGCCGGCGGGCAGCGCCGGGCCCAGGTTGGCGTGACGCGGGCCGGCGGTGCGCGAGTAGATGAGCACGCGGTTGGGCGTGTTGTCGAAGGCGTGCCAGTCGTTGTAGCACTCGGGGCTGGTGCCCCGGCACACGTTGTAGTACGGGTCGATGTTCTTCGAGTTCACCTTCTTGGCGGTCTGGGCCTGGGCGCCGAAGCAGCTCAGCACCGCGGCCGCGGCCAGGGTGAATTTCAGGGTCTTGCTTGTCGTCATCACGGGTCTCCTCTCTGGGTGGTCTCAGGGCAAAAAGTCAGTAGAACCAGCTGGCGGGCACCGTCACCAATGCCGGGAACAGCACCATCAGCATCAGCAGCGCGAACTGCGCGGTCAAAAAGGGCAGCACGCCGCGGGTGACCTCGTCCATGCCGACCTTGCCCAC
>CAKZXL010000459.1 GCA_937883885.1 uncultured Aquincola sp.
CAGCACGATCTCGCCGGCCGCCGGCAGGTGGCTCACGTAGCGCTGGAAGTACCACTGGGTGCGCTCGCGGTCGTTGGGCGCGGGCAGCGCGGCCACGCGGCACACACGCGGGTTCAGCCGCTGGGTGATGCGCTTGATCACGCCGCCCTTGCCGGCCGCGTCGCGGCCTTCGAACAGGATCACCACCTTCTGCCGCTGGGCCACCACCCAGTCCTGCAGCTTCACCAGCTCGCCCTGCAGCCGGAACAGCTCGCGGAAGTACAGGCGCCGCAGGGCCTTGGCCTCGGGGTCGTGGGCGTCGTCGCCGTCATCGATCGCCATTTCCAGCTCTTCGTCGTAGCTGTCGATGAGGTCGAGGTGCATGCGCTGCAAGGGCAGCAGTTGGGCGTCTTCGGTGCGGTCGTTCATGGCGGCCAGGCGGTCAGGGAACACCCGGGCACGCTGCCCGCCGCGTGTGACGCTGTCGTGACGGGGGCTGCGATGGGTCCGTCAATCGCCAATATTGACCTTCGTGGTGTGTACGCACGGATACCCGCCTCTCCCACGGACGATTGATGCTGCTTAGCAACAATTCGGCTAGATTGCTCCGTTGATTTTTCACATACCGGGGTCTGTTTGTCGTTTGCGTCTGTTTTTCCGCTGCGTGCCCTGCTGGTGGGCGCCGTCACTTGCCTGGCGGTGGCCAGTGCCGCCGCACAACCTTCCCTGCCCTGGTCGCCGACCCCGTATGAGCGCCACGCCCTGCAACTGCTGGCCGACGAAGCCGGCCTGCAACTGCCCTTGAGCCACTGGCCGCTGCCGCGCCGCGCGGTGGTGGAGGCCATTGACCATTTGCCCGGCAGCCTGCCCGCCGCGCTGCAGGCCGCGCGCGACACCGTGGCCGCCGGCCTGGAACGCGCCCGCCGTGGCAGCGCCACGCTGACGGTGCGCAACACCGACGAAGCCTTGGCCGGTTTCGGCGAAGACGGCACGCCCGGCAGCCACGCCACGCTGCGCAGCCCTGCGGTGGAAGGCCCCTGGCTGGCCGCCCAGCTGGGCGTGCGCGCCGGCCGTGCCACCGCGCCCTGGGACAACGGCACCGAGTGGCGGCTGGACGGCAGCGCGCTGGTGGCAGAGGCCGGCGGCTGGCAGCTGCAGGCCTGGTCGCGCCAGGCCTGGTGGGGGCCGGGCTGGCAAAGCAGCCTGGTGCTCAGCCAGAACACCGCGCCCATGACCGGCATCGGCCTGCAGCGCGGCTCGGCCGCGCGGTCCGAATCACCCTGGCTGTCGTGGGCCGGCCCCTGGAACTTCGAGTTCTTCATCGCCCAGACCGATGCGGCCCACCGCCCAGCCGACCCGGTGCTGATCGGCAACCGGCTGACGCTCAAGCCGCTGCCCGGCCTGGAAATCGGCCTGACGCGCATGGTGCAGTGGGGCGGCGAGGGTCGCGACCAGTCGCTGCGCAGCCTGCTGCGGGTGCTGGCCGGCCGCGGCACCAACAACGGCGACATGAGCTTCAGCGGCTCGGACCCCGGCAACGCGCTGGCCGGCTTCGACCTGCGCGCCAACTGCCCCACCGGCTGGCGCTGCGCCGGCTATGTGCAGGCGATGGGCGAGGACGAAGCCGACTACCTGCCCTCGAAGTACCTGGCGCTGTGGGGCCTGGAAGGCTGGTCGGCCGACGGCCGCCACCGCTGGTTCGGTGAATACGCCGAAACCGGCTGCCGCATGCCGGTGGGCCAGCCGGGCGAGAAGGGCTGCGCCTACCGCAACTACGCCTATGCCGACGGCTACACCCACGGCGGCCGCTGGCTGGGCGCGGCCGCCGGACCCGACAGCCGGCTGCTAACGCTGGGCTGGCTGAACGCCGAGCGCCGCAGCTCGCTGCGGCTGCATGCCGGCCGCATCGGCCAGCGCATGGGCGACCTGGGCAGCCCGCGCGACGCCCGCGCCAACGGCCGCCTGGTGGGCCTGGCCGCCAGCACCGAGTGGCAGTGGGGCCCCGCCACCGTCACGCCCGAGCTGAGCTGGCTGCGCGTGAACGCCGATGGCGGCCGGCAGACGCAAGCACGCATCGGCGCCACCGTGACGGTGCCGCTGGACAAGCTGCTGGCCCTTTAAGACATCCCGAAGAGGCGCTTGAGCCAGGCCCAGAAGCCGCCGGGCTTGGCAGGTTCGGTCGCCGGCTCGGCCGCTGCGGCGGCCACCGGCTCGGCCGCCGGCTTGTAGCGCTCGGCCAGCTGGGCATTGAAGTTCTCGAAGAACTCGCCCGCCATCTTCTGCGCCGCCATGTCCACCAGGCGCGAGCCGATCTGCGCGATCTTGCCGCCCACGGTGGCATTGGCGGTGTAGTGCAGCACAGTGCTGTCGGGGCCGGCCGGCTCCAGCCGCACCGCGGCCGTGCCCTTGGCATGGCCGGCCGGGCCGCCCTGCCCTTCGAACTGGATGTTGTAGGCGTTGGGCGGGTCCAGGTCGGCCAGCTTGAGCTTGCCCTTGAACTTGGCCTTCACTGGGCCGATGGCGGCGGTGACCAGCACCTCGTACTGGTTGTCGCCGGTGGGCGTGATGCTTTCGCAGCCCGGCATCGCGGACTGCAGCAGGCTGATGTCGTTGAGCGCCTCCCAGGCCTGGGCCTGGCTGACGGGCAGCGTCTGCTGGTTGGTGAGTTGCATCGCGAAGTCCTCCCTTGTTGTTCAGTGGCGGCCGGCTGGCGCGTCGTCGGCCAGCAGGCGGGTGAGTTGTTCCAGGCTGTCCAGGTTGTGCGCCGGCACGAAGCGGTCGACGTGCGGCAGCATGGTGCGGATGCCGGCGGCCTTGGGCTCGAAGCCCTGCCAGCGCAGCAGCGGATTGACCCACACCAGGCGCCGGCAGCTCTTGTGCAGCCGCTCCATCTCGAAGCGCAGCGCCTCGGTGTGGCCATGCTCCAGGCCGTCGGTCACCAGCAGCACGGTGGCACGGCCGCTGAGCGTGCGGCGGGCCCACTGCTGGTTGAACTGGTGCAGGCAGGCGCTGATGCGCGTGCCGCCCGACCAGTCCTGCACCGCGCGCACCACCTGGGCCACGGCGATGTCGGGGTCGCGCTGGCGCAGCAGGTGGGTGGTGCGGGTCAGCCGGGTGCCGAAGACGAAGCTCTCCACCCGCACATCGGCCCGCGCCAGCGTGTGGGTGAAGTGCAGCAGCATGCGCGAGTAGCGGCTCATCGAGCCCGAGATGTCGGCCAGCACCACCAGCGGCGCCGGCCGCGCCCGCGGTGCGCGCCAACGCGGCTGCAGCAGCTCGCCGCCCTGGCGCGCCATGGCCTGCAGCGTGGCACGCCAGTCGGCACGGCCGGGGCGTGCGGCGGGCCGCGTGCGCCGGGTGGCCACTGGCTCGAACAGCGGCTTCATGCGGCGCAGCGCGCGCTTGGCCTGCAGCCATTCGTCGGGGCTCATGGTGTCGAAGTCGGCGCGCTGCAGCAGCTCACGTTCGCTGAAGGTGAGCGTGGC
>CAKZXL010000460.1 GCA_937883885.1 uncultured Aquincola sp.
ATGCGGGTCTGGCGGCGCGACCGCTGCGCCGCCGTGATCGTGCGCGTGGCCGCCGGCCTGACGACCGACCGCGTCGTTGGCTTCACGCCAGTCGCCGACAGCGCCCGTGCTACCGGCGCGGTAGGTATCGAATACCGAGCGGTGATCGAGCGGTCGCGTGGGGGCGGCCGGATCCGCCGGATCGGCCGCCCAGGCGGACGTGGTGACGGACGCTGCTGCCAGCAGCATCCGGATGGAAAGATGGAACATGAAGACCTCGCGAGAGACAGGTGTATCGATTTCCGCCCACCGTGGACGGATTTCGGGTGTCAGGCGAGGTCGTGTCTGGGCGGGCGTTCGGTGCCTTCGGTGATGAAGGCGGGAGGTGTCACGCGCGCCGGCAGCGGGCGTAGGTGCGTCGAAAAATCGTCCGGCAGCCGCAGCGCGGACGGCATCAAGGCGCCGCCGATGCAGCAGGCGGCGCATGCGCTGCAGGCATGCTTGCCGTGGGCAGGGCTTGCGGCGGGGTCGTGATCACCGCCGTCGTGATGTGCGTGCGCGGCCGCGTCGTCGTGCATGGTCGCCATCGTCGGCAGTCCGTGGTGCGACGGCGCGCAGCTGATCATCGCCGCCGCGGCAAAGCCCTGCAGGGGCAGTGCCAGCAGCAGCATGAAGGTCAGCAGGAGGCGGGTCGCGGCACGCATGAAAACTAGGATATCAGCGCAGTGACGAAGTTCGCATGACAGCGGTCAAGTCGTGCTCGGGTCCACCGTCCACCGCCGTGCGACCGAGCCCTGGCCATTCACGCTTTCCAGATGCACCGGGAAACCCCACAGCCGGGCGACGTGCTTCAGCACTTCGTAGGCGCCGTCGTGCAGCGGCCGGTTGTTGTGCTGTGTGTGCCGCAGCATCAGAGAACGGTCGCCGCGCAGGTTCACGCTCCACACCTGGATATTCGGTTCGCGCGAGCCGAGGTCATACTGGCGCGACATCGCCTCGCGCAGGTTGCGGTAGCCGGACTCGTCGTGAATGGCCGATACCTCCAGCGTCGGCTCGGTATCGTCATCGGTGATGGCGAACAGGCGGAAGGCCCGCATCACGCGCGGCGACAGGTACTGGCCGATGAAGCTTTCGTCCTTGAAGTTGCGCATCGCATGGTCCAGCGTGGGCAGCCAGTCGCTGCCCGCGATCTCGGGGAACCACTCGCGGTCTTCGTCGGTGGGCGCCTCGCACACGCGCTTCAGGTCGGTGTACATCGCAAATCCCAGCGCATAGGGGTTGATGCCGCTGTACGCCCGGTGCCCCACCGGCGGCTGGAAGATCACGTTGGTGTGCGACTTCAGCCACTCGATCATCACGCCGTCGGTCAGATAGCCGTCGTCGTACATGGTGTTGAGCAGCTTGTGGTGCCAGAAGGTGGCCCAGCCCTCGTTCATCACCTGCGTCTGCCGCTGCGGGTAGAAGTACTGCGCCACCTTGCGCACGATGCGCACGATCTCGCGCTGCCAGGGCTCCAGCAGCGGCGCGTTCTTCTCGATGAAGTACAGCAGGTTCTCCTGCGGCTCATCCGGGAAGCGGCGCAGCTCGGCGGCTTCTTCGGGCTTGTCCGCGCGCCTGGGCAGCGTGCGCCACAGGTCGTTGACCTGCTGCTGCGCATAGGCCTCGCGGTCCTTGCGGGCGCGCAGTTCTTCGGCCAGGCTCTTGCGGCTGGGGCGGCGGTAGCGGTCGACCCCATAGTTGGCCAACGCATGGCAGGAGTCGATGAACTCCTCCACCGTTTCCAGGCCATGGCGCTCTTCGCATTCGGCCACATAGTTCTTGGCATAGACCAGGTAGTCGATGATCGACGACGCATCGGTCCACATGCGGAACAGGTAGTTGCCCTTGAAGAAGCTGTTGTGGCCGTAGGCCGCATGCGCGATCACCAGCGCCTGCATCGCCATCGTGTTCTCCTCCATCAGGTAGCTGATGCAGGGGTTGCTGTTGATGACGATCTCATACGCCAGGCCCATGTGGCCGCGCTTGTAGTTCTTCTCGGTGGAGATGAACTCCTTGCCGTAGCTCCAGTGGCGGTAGTTCACCGGCATGCCGACGGAGGCATAGGCGTCCATCATCTGCTCGGCGGTGATGATCTCCAGCTGGTTCGGGTAGGTGTCCAGGCCATAGCGCTCGGCGGTGTGGCGGATCACCTCGTGGTACTGGTCGATCAGCTCGAACGACCAGTCGCTGGGCGCGGGCAGCGGCTGCGCAGGCCGGCGGGCCAGCGGCACCATGTGACGCAGCGGGGAGCGGGGGGCGAGCACGGCGTTCATGTCGGGGCCTTCAGCAATGGGTGGGTCGCATGGCAAGCAACGGCCCGTCAGGCCGCCTCCTGCACGCCTTCCTTCTTGAACAGGTCACGGAACACGGGGTAGATCTGCGACGCATCGGTGGCCTTGCGCATCGCAAAGCGCCGCTGGCTTTGCGCAAGCTGCGTGTACTCCTCCCACAGGTTCTGCTCTTCTTCGGCCACCTGCACATAGGCGAAGTAGCGCACCAGCGGCAGCAGCTTCTCGCTCAGCAGCTCACGGCAGCGGCCGCTGTCGTGGTGCCAGTTGTCGCCGTCGCTGGCCTGCGCGCCGTAGATGTTCCATTCGCTGGGGTTGTAGCGGGCCTTGATGATTTCTTCCATCAGCACCAGCGCGCTGCTCACCACCGTGCCGCCAGTCTCGGTGGCATGGAAGAAGTTGTGCTCGTCCACTTCCTGCGCCTGCGTGTGGTGGCGGATGAAGACGAGGTCGATCTTCTCGTAGTGCTTGGTCAGGAACAGGTACAGCAGGATGAAAAAGCGCTTGGCCAGGTCCTTGCGCGATTCATCCATCGAGCCCGAGACGTCCATCAGGCAGAACATCACCGCCTTGCTGCTGGGCACCGGCACGCGCACCCGGTTGCGAAAGCGCAGGTCGATCGGGTCGAGGTAGGGGATGCGGCCCAGGCGCGTGCGCAGCTCCAGGATCTGCGCTTCCACCTCAGCAATGGCGGCGCCTGCCACGGTGTCGCCGGGTGCGGCATCGAGCTTCATCTGCAGCAGGCGCTCTTCCAGCTCACGCAGCTCGCGCCGCGATTCGCTGCCGATGGCGATGCGCCGGCCGATGGCGCCGCGCATCGAACGCACCACGTGCAGGTTGTTGGGCGTGCCGTCGCTGGTGAAGCCGGCGCGGTGGCTCTTCCACTCCGGCGTTTCGGCCAGCTGGGTGCGCACCAGGTGCGGCAAGGCCAGGTCTTCGAAGAAGACCTGCATGAACTCTTCCTTGCTCAAGGTGAACACGAAGTCGTCGCTGCCCTCGCCCTGGTCGCTGGCCTGGCCGCTGCCCGAGCCACCACCGCCACCGCCCTTGGGCCGCTCGATGCGGTCGCCGCGCAGGTAGTCCTGGTTGCCCGGGTGCACCATCTCGCGCTTGCCGCCCTGACCGTGGCCGAAGACGGGTTCGCTGATGTCCTTCTTCGGGATGGTGATGTCTTCGCTGCGCTCGATGTCGCGGATGCCGCGCTGGTCCACCGCCCGGCGCACCGCATCGCGTATCTGCGTCTTGTAGCGACGCAGGAAACGCTCGCGGTTGCCGATCGATTTGTTCTTGCCCGATAAGCGCCGATCAATGATCTGCTGAAGCATGTGCCATCCCGTCGGTTTTTGAAGGCTGATCGATCAGCTGCTCTTGCGAACGCGGAGGTACCACTCGCAGAGCAAGCGCACCTGCTTGGGCGTGTAGCCCTTGTCCACCATGCGCGTCACGAAGTCCTCGTGCTTCTTGGCTTCGTCGGCGCTGGCCTTGGCGTTGAAGCTGATCACCGGCAGCAGCTCCTCGGTGTTGGAGAACATCTTCTTCTCGATCACCGTGCGCAGCTTCTCGTAGCTGGTCCACACCGGGTTCTTGCCCTGGTTGTTGGCCCGCGCCCGCAACACGAAGTTGACGATCTCGTTGCGGAAGTCCTTCGGGTTGGCAATGCCGGCCGGCTTCTCGATCTTCTCGAGCTCGGCGTTCAGCGCGCTGCGGTCGAACACCTCGCCGGTGTCGGTGTCGCGGTACTCGTGGTCCTGGATCCAGTAGTCGGCATAGGTCACGTAGCGGTCGAAGATGTTCTGGCCGTACTCGGAGTAGCTCTCCAGGTAGGCGGTCTGGATCTCCTTGCCGATGAACTCGGCATAGCGCGTGGCCAGGTGCTCCTTGATGAAGGCCAGGTACTTCTGCTCCACCTCGGCCGGGAACTGCTCACGCTCGATCTGCTGCTCCAGCACGTACATCAGGTGCACCGGGTTGGCCGCCACTTCGGTGCTGTCGAAGTTGAAGACCTTGGACAGGATCTTGTAGGCGAAGCGGGTGGAGATGCCGCTCATGCCTTCGTCCACGCCGGCATAGTCGCGGTACTCGGCGTAGCTCTTGGCGCGCGGGTCGGTGTCCTTGAGGTTCTCGCCGTCGTAGATCTGCATCTTGCTGAAGAGGGACGAGTTCTCCGGCTCCTTCAGCCGCGTGAGCACCGCGAACTGGCTCATCATCTTCAGCGTGCCGGGGGCGCACTTGGCCTCGGCCAGCGAAGAGCCCTTGATCAGCTTCTCGTAGATCTTGATCTCTTCGCTCACCCGCAGGCAGTACGGCACCTTGACGATGTAGATGCGGTCGAGGAAGGCCTCGTTGTTCTTGTTGTTGCGGAAGGTCTTCCACTCGCTCTCGTTGCTGTGCGCCAGCACGATGCCGTCGAACGGAATGGCGCCGAAGCCTTCGGTGCCCTTGAAGTTGCCTTCCTGCGTGGCGGTCAGCAGCGGGTGCAGCACCTTGATGGGTGCCTTGAACATTTCCACGAATTCCAGCAGGCCCTGGTTGGCCAGGCACAGGCCGCCGCTGTAGCTGTAGGCGTCGGGGTCGTCCTGGGCATAGGTCTCGAGCTTGCGGATGTCCACCTTGCCCACCAGGCTGGAGATGTCCTGGTTGTTCTCGTCGCCCGGCTCGGTCTTGGCCACGCCGATCTGCTTGAGGATGGACGGGTGGCGCTTGACCACCTTGAACTTGCGGATATCCCCACCGAACTCTTCCAGCCGCTTGACCGCCCACGGCGACAGGATGCGGTTGAGGTAGCGCCGCGGGATGCCGTATTCCTTTTCCAGGATCGGCCCGTCCTCGGCCACGTCGAACAGCCCCAGCGGCGACTCGTTCACCGGCGAGCCCTTGATGGCGTAGAACGGCACTTCCTGCATCAGCTGCTTCAGGCGTTCGGCGATGGAGCTCTTGCCGCCGCCCACCGGGCCCAGCAGGTAAAGAATCTGCTTCTTTTCTTCCAGGCCCTGGGCCGCATGGCGGAAGTACGACACCACCTGCTCGATGGCGTCTTCCATGCCGTAAAACTCGGCGAAGGCCGGGTAGACCTTGATGACCTTGTTGGCGAACAGGCGCGACAGGCGCGGATCGTTGCGCGTGTCGACCGTCTGGGGCTCACCGATGGCGCGGAGCATGCGCTCGGCAGCGGTGGCATAGGCCAGCGGATTGCGCTTGCACTCCGCCAGATAGTCTTCCAGAGAGAGTTCTTCTTCTCGGGTGCGTTCGTAGCGTGCGGCGAAGCTGCTGATCACGTCCATGCGGACCTCCTTGGTGAGGAAGGCGTCGGCGGGTCGCAACCCCACCGTCGTCTGGGAAGTTCTGATGGAGTCCCGGCTGGACAGGCCCAGGCGCCATCAGAGCTTTCCGGTCACTGGCGTTCGTTCTCGTCGGTGTTCAGCTTCCTCTATGCCGGACAGACATGAAGCGCTGAGAAGCGGGTGGTAAGCCCGTCAAACTCAGCGAGGGTTGAGCAAGCTCTGTGCCCCGCCCCGTTGAGACACCCTACCAAAGTGCATCGTTCCCTACAACAACGCAAAGCGATGCACTTCGGCTGACGTCGTGAACACTGTGCGCCCAAAAGTGGCGCAGCGCATGCGGGTTGCCGCGGTATCCCCGCCGGCTGCGGGGCAAGGTGGGTCAAGCGCGTGACAGGCGCCACGCGCAATGGGGCGCTGTCAGCGCTCGCTGATGCCCAGCTTGTCCAGCAGGCCGTTCAACTCTTCCAGCGTGCCGAAGGAGATGGCGATCTCACCCTGCTCGCCACGCGCGGTGCGGCGCAGCACGCGGATCTCGACCGCGGCGGTCAGCTTGTCGGCCAGGGCTTCTTCCAGCCGCACGATGTCGCGGGCCTTGTCCTTCTTCGCGCGCGAAGGCGTGCGGCTGCCGTTGGCGCCACTGGCGGCACTGCGGGCCACCAGGCGTTCGGCTTCACGCACCGACAGCTTGCGAGCCACCACTTCATTGGCATGCAGGATCTGCTGCGCCGCGTCCAGCGGCAGCAGTGCGCGGGCGTGGCCCATGTCCAGGTCGCCGGCCATCAGCAGCTGCTGCACCGGCGGCGCCAGGTTGAGCAGGCGCAGCAGGTTGCTGGCCGCGCTGCGCGAACGGCCCACCGCCTGCGCCGCGCCTTCGTGGGTGAGCCCGAACTCATCGACCAGGCGCTTCAGGCCCTGGGCTTCTTCCAGCGGATTGAGGTCTTCGCGCTGGATGTTCTCGATCAGCGCCATCACGGCGGCGGCTTCGTCCGGCACCTCCTTGACGAGCACCGGCACTTCGTCCAGGCCGGCCAGGCGGGCGGCGCGCGAGCGGCGTTCGCCGGCGATGATCTCGTACTGCGGCAGCGCGCCGCCGTCACCCGCGGCGTCGGGGCCCAGCGGGCGCACCAGCACCGGCTGCATCACGCCCTGCGACTTGATGCTTTCGGCCAACTCGTAGAGCGAGCCTTCGTCCATGCGCGTGCGCGGCTGGTATCTGCCGGGCCGCAACTGCGTGAGCTTGAGCGATCGCGGCGCGCCATCGACCGCCGCGGGTGTGTCGCTCACGCGCGGGCCGAGCAATGCCTCGAGCCCGAGGCCGAGCCCCTTCTGCTTTTTGGTGACCATCGGGCGATTGTCAGCTACGCGCCGTGGCCAGCAGGCCCCGCAACAGCGACAGGCCGTCGGGCCACTCGCCCAGGCCCGACGCACCATTGATGTGCCCCGCCTCGCCCACCGAGATGGACTGCGCTTCCCAGTCATCCACCATGGTGCGCACCGCCCGCAGCTCGCAGAAGGGGTCGTCCTCGCTGTAGACCACCAGTGACGGGAAGGGCAAGGGCTTGCGCTCGATCGGCCGCCAGGAGTAGAGGTTGGGCGGCATGTCGGCGCGCTCGACGTCGGGCGGGGCCACCAGCATGGCGCCGGCCACGCGGTCGGCGTGGCGGCTGTGCGCGGCCCAGGCCGCCACCAGCAGGCAGCCCAGGCTGTGGGCCACCAGCACCGCCGGCTGCGGCGAGGCCAGCAGTTCTTCTTCCAGCCGCATCATCCAGTCGCCGCGCTTGGGCCACTGCCAGTCGTCCTGTTCCACACGCTGGTAGCCGTGGCGCGCTTCCCATCGGCTCTGCCAGTGGTCGGGGCCGGAGTTTTCCCATCCGGGAAGCAGCAGTACACGAAATGCCGGCGTCATGTCCTTGCCTTATCCTTGAGGGCTGTGGATTGTGCGTGAGGGCTCAACAATGGCATATCAGGTTTATGTAGATGGACAGGAAGGCACCACCGGCCTGCGCATCCATGAGTACCTCGCCAAGCGCAGCGACGTGGAGCTGCTGCGCATCGACCCCGACAAGCGCAAGGACCCGGCCGAACGCGCCCGCCTGCTGAACGCGGCCGACGTCGCCTTCTTGTGCCTGCCCGACCAGGCCTCGCGCGAAGCGGCGGCCATGGTCACCAACCCCAACACTTGCCTGATCGACGCCAGCACCGCGCACCGCATCGACCCGGCCTGGGCCTTCGGCCTGCCTGAGCTGGCCCGGGGCCAGCGCGACAAGCTGCGCCAGAGCAAGCGCATCGCCAACCCGGGCTGCCATGCCAGCGCCTTCATCCTGCTGGTGCGCCCGCTGGTGGACGCCGGCCTGGTGCCGGCGGCGCTGCCGCTGTCGGCCACGTCCATCACCGGCTATTCGGGTGGCGGCAAGAAGATGATCGAGCAGTACCAAGCCGGTGGCGACGACCAGCTGCTGTCGCCGCGGCCGTATGGCCTGACGCTGTCGCACAAGCACATCCCCGAGATGATGACCCACACCGGTTTGACGACCAAGCCGGTGTTCCTGCCCATCGTCGGCAACTTCTACAAGGGCCTGGCGGTGAGCCTGCCGCTGCACTTCGAGCAGCTGGCCCCCGGCACCAACGCCGAGCGCCTGCATGCGGCGCTGGCCGCGCACTACGAAGGCGAGCGCTTCGTCAAGGTGATGCCGCTGCGCGATCCGGCCACGCTGGAAGCCGGCTTCTTCGACGTGCAGGCCACCAACGACACCAACAACGTCGAGCTGTTCGTGTTTGCGCACGACACGCAGGCGGTGCTGATCGCCCGCCTGGACAACCTGGGCAAGGGCGCCAGCGGCGCCGCCGTGCAGTGCATGAACGTGCACCTCGGCGTGGACGAGTCCCTCGGTCTTTGATGGAGCACCCGGCCGCCTAGGCTGCGGCGGTGGTGCGGTAGTGGTAGCTGTACCCGTCGGCAAAGCCCAGGCGGTGGTACACGCGGCGGGCGGCGGTGTTGTCGCCTTCCACCTGCAGGTAGCCGGTGGCGGCGCCGGCCTCGCGGGCCTGCACCAGCAGGCGTGAGCACAGCGCGGCGGCATGGCCGCGGCCGCGGTGCTCGGGCGGGGTGAACACGTCGTACAGGCCCACCAGGTCGGCCTCTCGCGCGAACTGGCCGCAGGCCAGCACCGCGCCGTCGTCCTCTCGCACGATGGCATAGGCCTCGAACGGCACCGGCGACAGCGCCAGCCGCTGCGCATGGGCCTGGCGCTGGCCCGGCGGTGAGCCGCGCAGGTCGCCGATCAGCTCGGCGAATGCGTCGCTGTCCATCGGCTGCCAGCGGCTGCCGGCCGGCAGCGGCAAGGCCCGCAGCGCGGCCAGCGAGGGGCAGGCCATCACCCGGGTGTCGTCCTCGGTATGCAGACCCAGCGCTTCGAGCTGCGCGTCCAGCCCGGCGGGCTGGGTGAAGGGCGTGATGCGCAGCACCAGCGGCAGACCGGCTTCGTCGAACACCGCCTGCGCCAGCCGCAGCTTGTGCGCCAGCGGCAGCCGGCCGTCGGCCACCGCGTTGATGCAGCGCGCCCGCTTGGCCTTGCCGGGTGAAAAACGGACCAGCCAGCCGTCCATCCAGCGCTGCTGCGGCGGCGCGCTGGCGTTGAGGCCGGCGTCCTCGATGCGAGAGAGCAGCGTGAGCTCGGTCACCGCAGCTGGGCCACGCGGTCGACCAGCTCACGCGCAAAGGCCACGTAGGCCTGCGCGCCCTTGGATTGCGGATCGAACACCACGCCGGCCTGGCCGTAGCTGGGCGCTTCGGCCAGCCGCACGTTGCGCGGGATCACGGTGTCGAACACCTTTTCGCCGAAGTGCGCCTTGAGCTGGTCGCTGACCTGCTGCTGCAGCGTGATGCGCGGATCGAACATCACCCGCAAGAGGCCGATGACCTGCAACTCTCGGTTGAGGTTGGCATGCACCTGCTTGATGGTGTTGACCAGGTCGCTCAGCCCTTCCAGCGCGAAGTACTCGCACTGCATGGGCACCAGCACGCCGTGGGCGCTGCACAGGCCGTTGAGGGTGAGCAGGCTGAGCGAGGGCGGGCAGTCGATCAGCACGAAGTCGTAGTCGTCCTGCACCGCCTTGAGGGCCTGGCGCAGCCGCAGGTTGCGGTGTTCCAGCGCCACCAGCTCCACCTCGGCGCCGGCCAGTTCGCGGTTGGCGGCCAGCACGTCGTAGCCGCCCTTGTCGCTGCGCTGGCGCGCCTCGGCCACGCTGCTGCTTTCCAGCAGCACGTCGTACACGCTGGCGGGCAGCGCGCGCTTGTCGATGCCCGAGCCCATGGTGGCATTGCCCTGCGGATCGAGGTCGACCACCAGCACGCGCTGGCCCACCAGGGCCAGGCCGGCCGCCAGGTTGACGGTGGTGGTGGTCTTGCCGACGCCGCCCTTCTGGTTGGCGATGCAGAAGATGCGGCAGCTCATCGGGCGGGTCGTGGGGTGGTCAGCAAGGGTCACAGGAAAGGCCCGCCAACGGGCGGGCGTGGCGGCCGATGGTAACTGCCGCAGCCCCCAAAGCTGTGTTCAATGGAAGTCGCGCGAGCTGGTGCTCAGGCCGCCCAGCCAGGGCGTCACGTCCACCAGGCGCCGCGCCACCATGTTGCGCACGCCGTCGGCCGAGACCTGCCATTCGCCGGCCACGGCCAGCAGGCGTGAGCGCAGCAAGGCATTGCGCTGGCGCTCGCGGATGTGCTTCCACACGATGACGTTGACGCTGCCGGTTTCGTCTTCCAGCGTGACGAAGATGGTGCCCTTGGCGGTTTCGGGCTGCTGGCGCATGGTGACGATGCCGCAGGCCCAGGCGCGGGCGCCGCCTCGCAGCCGGCCCAGTTCTTCGGCGCTGAGCCAGCCGCGGCCCTGCAGCCGGCCGCGCAGCAGCGCCACCGGATGCCGCCGCAGTGTGAGGCCGGTGGCCGCGTAGTCCAGCAGGATGTCTTCGCCCTCGGGCGCCAGCGGCAGCTGCGGCTGCTCATGCGCGGCCTCGCGCACCGGCGCATCGGCCAGCAGCGCACGCGCCGGCGCCTGGCCGGCGGCCGCCCACAGCTGCTGGCGGCGGTGGCCGGCCAGGCCGCGCAAGGCATCGGCGCGCGCCAGTGCCTGCAGCAACCGCGTGTCCAGGCCGGCGCGGCGGGCCAGGTCGTCCACGTCGGCCAGGGGCTGCTGTTCACGCACTTCGACGATGCGGCGGGCCGCTTCTTCCTGCATGGACGAGACCATGCGCAGCCCCAGGCGCACCGCGGGCGCACGGCCGCCGTCGCTGCGCGCTTCCAGCGTGCAGTCCCAGTGGCTGTGCAGCACGTCCACCGGCCGCACTTCCACGTCGTGGCGGCGCGCGTCCTGCACCAGCTGCGAAGGCGGGTAGAAGCCCATGGGCTGCGAGTTGAGCATCGCGGCCAGAAAGATGGCCGGGTGGTGGCACTTCAGCCAGCAGCTGAAGTAGGCCAGGATGGCGAAGCTGAAGGCATGGCTCTCGGGGAAGCCGTATTCGCCGAAGCCGCAGATCTGCTTGAAGATGGCCTGGGCGAAGTCTTCGTCGTAGCCACGGTCGGTCATGCCCTGCACGATGCGGCTTTCGAAGCGGTCGACCTGGCCGTCGCGCCGCCAGGCTGCCATCGCGCGGCGCAGCTGGTCGGCTTCGCCGGGGGTGAAGCCGGCGGCGATCATGCAGATCTGCATCACCTGCTCCTGGAAGATGGGCACGCCCAGCGTGCGGCCCAGGGCTTCGTCCAGCGCGGGGTAGCGGGAAGGCGGCAGTTGGCCGGCGGCCAGCTGCTCGCGGCGCAGCAGGTAGGGATGCACCATGCCGCCCTGGATGGGGCCGGGCCGCACGATGGCCACCTCGATCACCAGGTCGTACAGGCGCCGCGGTTTCAGGCGCGGCAGCATGCTTTGCTGGGCGCGGCTTTCGATCTGGAACACGCCCACGGTGTCGGCGCGGCAGATCATGTCGTAGGTGGTGCTGCAGTCTTGCGGAATGTCCTGCAGCCGCCAGCGCCGGCCCTGCCAGGCACCCAGCAGGTCGAGCGCGCGCCGCAGCGCGGTGAGCATGCCCAGCGCCAGCACGTCCACCTTCAGCAGGCCCAGCGACTCCAGATCATCCTTGTCCCACTGGATGACGCGGCGGTCGACCATCGCGGCGTTTTCGATGGGCACCAGCCGCGACAGCTTGTCGCGCGCGATGACGAAGCCGCCTGTGTGCTGCGACAGGTGGCGCGGAAAGCCGCGCAGCGTTTCCACCAGCTCCACCCAGCGGCGGGTGACGGGCGAGTCCATGCGCAGCCCGGCTTCGGCCACCGAGGCGGCCATGCGGCTGCGGTCGTCGAACCACTGGAAGGAACGGGCCAGCGCGTCCACCTGCGTGGCGTCGATGCCCAGGGCCTTGCCCACGTCGCGCACCGAGCCG
This sequence comes from uncultured Aquincola sp., assembly GCA_937883885.1. The sequence continues at coordinate 12,020 of CAKZXL010000460.1, forward strand.
CGGGTGCGGTAGGTGGCCAGCGCCGCGGCCAGCGCGGTGCGCTCGGTGCCGTACTTGCGGTAGATGTACTGGATGACCTCCTCGCGCCGCTCATGCTCGAAGTCGACGTCGATGTCGGGCGGCTCGTCCCGTTCGCGCGAGATGAAGCGCTCGAACAGCAGCGTGGTCTTGGTGGGGTCGACCTCGGTGATGCCCAGCGCGAAGCACACCGCCGAGTTGGCCGCCGAGCCCCGGCCCTGGCACAGGATGCCGCGGCTGCGCGCAAAGCGCACCACGTCGTGCACGGTCAGGAAAAAGGCCTCGTACTTCAGCTCCTGGATCAGCGCCAGCTCGCGCGCCACCTGCGCCTGCACGCCGGGCGG
>CAKZXL010000461.1 GCA_937883885.1 uncultured Aquincola sp.
GCCGTAAAACCGGCGTTGCTCCCCTGCGGGCAACGCCCCTCTTGTAACGGGTCAAGCCCAAGGCTGAGGGTCTTTACAAACGGTGGCTGGCACCTGTGCACCGCCGCGCCCCGGGCCACCCGGCTTTCTATAATTGGCTGTTCCCGCCCTCGGAAACCTTCATGCCCAAGACCGACGGCAAGACGCCGCCGCCGGCGCCCCGCGCGCCCCGCTCCTCCCCTTCTCCTTCGCCTTCTGGTTCCAGCTGGGCTTCGTCGCTCGGCAGCATCGCCGCGTGGCTGTTCGGCATCGTGGCGGCCGGCGCCGTCTCGGTGGCGGTGCTGCTGGCCATCGCGCTGGCGGTGGCCTACCCCAACCTGCCCGAGATCAGCGGCCTGACCGACTACCGGCCCAAGCTGCCGATGCGCATCTACTCCAGCGACAACGTGCTGCTGGGCGAGTACGGCGAAGAGCGCCGCAACTTCGTGCCCATCGCCGAGATGCCCAAGGTGATGAAGGACGCGGTGCTGTCCATCGAAGACGCGCGCTTCTACCAGCACGGTGGCGTCGACTACCTGGGCGTGTTGCGTGCGGGCCTGGCGCAGTTCAACGAGGCCAAGAGCCAGGGCGCCTCCACCATCACCATGCAGGTGGCGCGCAACTTCTACCTGTCCACTGAAAAGACCTTCACCCGCAAGATCTACGAGATCCTGCTGGCGCTGAAGATCGAGCGGCAGCTCAGCAAGGACCAGATCCTGGAGCTGTACATGAACCAGATCTACCTGGGGCAGCGGGCCTACGGCTTTGCTGCGGCCAGCGAGATCTACTTCGGCAAGCCGCTGCGCGAGGTGACGGTGGCCGAAGCCGCCATGCTGGCCGGCTTGCCCAAGGCGCCTTCGGCCTACAACCCCATCGTCAACCCGAAGCGGGCCACCAAGCGCCAGCAATACATCATCGAGCGCATGCTCGACAACGGCTTCATCACCGCCGACCAGGCCAAGGAAGCGGCGGCGCAGCCGATGCGCTACCGCGCGCCGTCGGAGGTGCCGGTGCATGCCGAGTACGCCGCGGAGTCGGCCCGCCAGCTGGTGTTCAACCAGTACGGCAACGACGCCTACACCCGCGGCCTCAACGTGTTCCTCACCATCCAGGCGGCCGACCAGATGGCCGGCTACCGCGCGCTGCGCAGCGGCCTGATCGAGTACGAGCGCCGGCAGGTGTACCGCGGCCCCGAGGCCTATGTGGTGCTGCCCACCAACCCGGCCGAGCTGGACACCCAGATCGCCGAGGCCCTGGCCGACCACCCCGACAACGACGACCTGAAGGCCGCCGTGGTGCTGGAAGCCTCGCCGCGCAAGGTGGTGGCGGTGCTGCAGTCGGGTGAAACCATCACCGTCACCGGCGACGGCCTGAAGCCCGTGGCCTCGGGCCTGAGCGACAAGGCCGGCCCGCAGAAGCAGATCCGCCGCGGCGCGGTGGTGCGCGCGGTGCAGGTGGGCAAGGGCTGGTCGCTCACGCAGGTGCCCGAGGTGGAAGGCGCCCTGGTGGCCATGTCGCCCACCACCGGCGCCATCGAGGCGCTGGTCGGCGGCTTCGACTACCGCAAGAGCAAGTTCAACCACGTCACCCAGGCGTGGCGGCAGCCGGGCTCCAGCTTCAAGCCCTTCATCTACTCGGCCGCGCTGGAAAAGGGCTTCACGCCCGCCACGGTGGTCAACGATGCGCCGCTGTTCTTCAACGCCGGCAGCACCGGCAGCCAGCCCTGGGAGCCGAAGAACTACGACGGCAAGTTCGAAGGCCCGATGCCACTGCACAACGCACTGGCCAAGTCCAAGAACATGGTGTCCATCCGCGTGCTGCAGTCCATCGGCGCGCCCTATGCGCAAGACTGGATCACCCGCTTCGGCTTCGAGGCCGAGAAGCACCCGGCCTACCTGACGATGGCGCTGGGCGCCGGCTCGGTGACGCCGATGGAGATGGCCAGCGCCTACAGCGTGTTTGCCAACGGCGGCTACCGCGTCGCGCCGGTGCTGATCGCGCGCATCACCGATGCCCGCGGCCGCACGCTGATGGAACGCAAGCTGGCGCCGCCCGACGAATCGGCACGGGCCATCAGCGCCCGCAATGCCTTCGTGATGAGCACGCTGCTGCAGGAGGTGGTGCGCTCGGGCACCGGCAACCTGGCGGCGCGCACGCTCAAGCGGCCCGACCTGTTCGGCAAGACCGGCACCACCAACGATTCGCTCGATGCCTGGTTTGCCGGCTGGCAGCCTTCGCTGGTGGGCGTGGTGTGGGTGGGCTACGACCAGCCGCGCAAGCTGGGCGACCGCGAAACCGGCGGCGGCCTGGCGCTGCCGATCTGGACCGAGTTCATGAGCACCGCCATCAAGGGCGCCCCGGTGGTGGAAAACCCGGTGCCGACCGGTGTGACCAACATCGGCGGGCTGTGGGCCTTCGACGAATTCGCGCAGGGCGCGGGCGTGAGCAGCCTGGGCCTGGAAGAAAAGGCACCGCAGGCGCCGACCGAGGACGAGAAGCGGGGCATCCTCGATCTGTTCCGGCGCTGACGGCGCCGGGCCGGCCGGCGCCTGAAGGCGGCTGATGGCGCCGCTGGCCGGCCGGATCAGTCCGGCTGGAACTGCAGCGGCTGGCCGCCCTGCTCGCTGGCGCGCGCCGACAGCAGCGCGAAGATCTCCTGGCCTTCACGTTCGCGCCAGGCACCGTCCACCCACTTGAAGTGGTAGCCGCCGGCTTGCGCGGCCACCCACAGCTCCTGCAGCGGCGGCTGGGTGTTCACCACGATCTTGCTGCCGTTGGGAAACGACAGCTCCAGCAGGCCGCCGGTGCGGCTGGCGTCGATGTCGATCACGTCGTCCTGCAGCCAGCGGTCCACGGTGGTCTCGATGGTGGCCAGCACCGCGGCCGACAGGCGGTGGTACTCGAGGTCGCTCAAGGGGGTGTTGGACATGCTGCTCGCTAGAATCTTTTGCATGAATGCAATAACTGATTCGAGTGTAGCGGCGGCCTCTTTGCCGACACGGTCGTCGTGGCTACGCGGGGCTGGCGTGCCGGGCGCGCTGCTGTTGGCCCTGGGCCTGTGCCTCGGCCTGAGTGGCTGCGGCCAGAAGGGCCCGCTCGAATTGCCATCGGCCGCGAAGCCGGCGTCGGGGGTGGCGCGATGAGCCTGCCCGGCAGCCCCTGGATCGCCTACACCGACGGCGAACTGGTCGTCGAGGACGTGCCGGTCAACCGCCTGGCCGACGAGTACGGCACGCCGCTGTACGTGTACTCGCGCAATGCCATGCGCACCGCCGCCGCTGCCTACCAGGACGCGCTGGCTGGCCGGCCACACCTGGTGTGCTACGCGATGAAGGCCAACTCCAACCTGGCCGTGCTGCAGACCTTTGCCGAAGCCGGCTGCGGCTTCGACATCGTTTCGGGCGGTGAGCTGGCGCGGGTGATCGCCGCCGGCGGCGATCCGGGCAAGGTGGTGTTCTCCGGCGTCGGCAAGACACGCGCCGAAATGCGCCAGGCGCTGCAGGCCGGCGTGCGCTGCTTCAACGTCGAGAGCGAAGCCGAGCTGGACGTGCTGTCGTCGGTGGCGGTGGCCCTGGGCATGCGCGCGCCGGTGAGCCTGCGCGTCAACCCCGACGTCGACGCCAAGACGCACCCCTACATCTCCACCGGCCTGAAGGGCAACAAGTTCGGCATCGCACACCAGCAGGCGCTGTCGGCCTACCGGCATGCGGCTTCGCTGCCCGGGCTGCGGGTGGTGGGCATCGATTGCCACATCGGCTCGCAGATCACCGAACTCTCGCCCTACCTCGATGCGCTGGACCGCGTGCTCGACCTGGTGGAAGCGGTGGAGCGGGCGGGCATCCCGATCCGCCACATCGACCTGGGCGGCGGCCTGGGCATCACCTACACCGACGAAGAGCCGCCCGAAGCCGGCGTGCTGATCGGCCAGTTGCTCAAGCGGCTGGACGGGCGCGGCCACGGCCAGCGCGAGCTGCTGTTTGAGCCCGGCCGCTCGCTGGTGGGCAATGCCGGCGTGCTGGTGACCGAGGTGCTGGTGCTCAAGCCCGGCGCCAAGAGCTTCTGCATCGTCGACGCAGCCATGAACGACCTGGTGCGCCCGGCGATGTACGAGGCCTACATGGGCATCGTGCCCTGCAAGCCGCGCCATGAGCCCACCCGGCCCTGGGACGTGGTGGGCCCGGTGTGCGAATCGGGCGACTGGCTAGGCCGCGAGCGTGAACTGGCCGTCAAGCCCGGCGACCGGCTGGCGGTGATGTCCAGCGGCGCCTACGCGATGACCATGGCCAGCAACTACAACACCCGCCCCCGCGGCGCCGAGGTGATGGTGGATGGCAGCAGCGTGCACCTGATTCGCGAACGCGAACAGGTGCCGCAGCTGTTTGCGGGCGAGAAGCTGATTCGAAGGTCTTAGCCCACGCCCCCATGCGTCTGAAAGCGCTGCCATCGCTGGATCTGCTGCGCACCTTCGAGGCTTCGGCCCGCCACTTGAGCTTCACCAAGGCCGCCGAGGAGCTCTTCGTCACCCCTCGGCCGTCAGCAGGCAGATCAAGATGCTCGAAGAGAGTCTGGGCGTCTCGCTGTACCTGCGCGGCGTGCGCAGCCTGAGCCTCACCGAGGCAGGCCGCAGACTGCAGCGGACGGTGGATGCTGCGCTCCACCAGCTCGAAGCCTCGTTCGACACGCTCAAGGGCACCGTTCGTCCGCGTGTGCTCGCCATCGGCACCACGGTTTCCTTCGCTGCGCTGTGGCTGGTGCCGCGGCTGGCTGAGTTTCGACGCCGCCACCCGGAGGTTGACATCCGCGTCAGCGCCGCCAATGACGTGCAGGACGTGCGGCGTGAACGCCTGGACGTCGCGATCCGATACGCCCGGCCCGAGCGCCTGCCGCAGGGCACCCGGGTGCTGTTCCAGGAAAGTGTGTTTCCCGTGTGCAGCCCGGGCCTGCAGCAGGATCCCGCGCGCCCTTTGAGCACGCCGGCCGACTTGGCGCAGCACGTGCTGCTGCACATGGACGATGCCTGCGGCGATCTGGCCTGGTATCGCTGGAACCATTGGCTCGATGCCCAGGGCCTGGGACAGGCCGGCCTTGCGAGTGCGCTGCGCTTCAGCCACTACGACCAGATGATCCAGGCAGCGGTCGATGGCCAGGGCGTGGCCCTGGGCCGCCATCCGCTGGTCGATCGGCTGCTGGCGCAGGGCAGGCTGGTGGCGCCCTTCCATCAGCCGCCGACCAGCTCCGGCACCTACTACCTGGTGGTCAACACCGACACCCAGGCGAATCCGGACGCCGAGCTGTTCGTGGCATGGCTGCTCGAGCTTGCGTTGGCTGAGCCGGCGGCTTGACGGCGA
>CAKZXL010000462.1 GCA_937883885.1 uncultured Aquincola sp.
AGCAGCAGCAGCAACAACCCGCATGCCGCCGGCCTGGATTGCGGCGCCTGCGGCGGCCAGACGGGCGAAGTCAACGCCCGGCTGCTGGCCGGGCTGCTCAACGACCCGGCGGTGCGCAACGGGCTGCACGGCCGGGGCATCACGCTGCCGCCCAGCACCTGGTTCGTGGCCGGTCTGCACGCCACCACCACCGACGAGCTGCGGTTGTTCGACCTCGACCTGCTGCCTGCCAGCCATGCGCAGGATGTGGCGCAGCTGCAGGCCTGGCTGGCCGAAGCCGGCGACCGCGCCCGCGCCGAGCGCGCGCCCGGCCTGGGCCTGGAAACGGAAGCCGCCGATGCCCGCACGCTGCGGCAGGCCGTGCAGCAGCGCAGCACCGACTGGGCGCAGCTGCGCCCTGAGTGGGGCCTGGCCGGCTGCGCCGCCTTCATCGTGGCGCCGCGCGAGCGCACGCGGGGCCTGCACCTGGACGGCCGCGCCTTTCTGCACGACTACGACTGGCGGCAGGACGACGGCTTCGGCGTGCTGCAGCTCATCCTCACCGCGCCGATGGTGGTCACGCAGTGGATCAATGCCCAGTACAACGCCTCCACCGTCGACCCGCAACGCTACGGCAGCGGCGACAAGCTGCTGCACAACGTGGTGGGCGGCCACCTGGGTGTGTTCGAAGGCAACGGCGGCGACCTGCGCATCGGTCTGCCGCTGCAGTCGGTGCACGACGGCGAGCGCTGGCGGCATGTGCCGCTGCGGCTCAGCGTGTTCGTGCAGGCGCCGGCCGAGGCCATCGAGGGGGTGATCGACGGCCATGAGGTGGTGCGGCAGCTGGTGGACAACAGCTGGCTGCACCTGTTCCGGCTGGCCGATGAGGCAGGCGAGGGCGCTGCCGTCTGGCGCTATCGCGCCAGCGAGCCGGCCCGCTGGGTGGCGGAGGGCTGATTTGTAACAGTGGCGGACTCCGCTTCAGGTCGATCCGGCAAGGTCGATAGCGCTGATACCAGCTGTCGTCACTGTCAAAGCCATGAACCACCTGAAGATATCCACCCGCCTCATCCTCGGATTTGCCTTGATGGCGCTCATCGTTGCCGCCGTCGGCTTTTTCTGCCTGCTGCGGATGCAGGCCACCAACGACGAGGTCAACAACGCATTGGGGGTGCGTTATCCCACGGTCAAACGGCTGATCGCCGCACGCGAGGGCAATGCGGTCATCGCACGTGCGGTGCGCGACATGTTCATCTTCACCGAGCCGGCGCGGCTGCAGGCCCTCAAGACCGAGATCGACGAGGTGACCCGCCGCAATTCCGAGGTGCTGGATCAGGTGCGCGCGGCGGTGACCACCGTCAAGGGGCGCGAGCTGGTCGGGCACATCGACCAGGCGCGCAAGACCTTCCTGGTGCACAACGACAAGATCGTCGGCCTGCTGCTGAATGGCCAGCGCGACGAAGCCCGCCGCCTGCTGGCCGCCGACGTGTTGCCGGCGCAGCAGCGCTACCTGGAACTGCTGGGCACGCTGGCCGACCTGGGCAACCGCCTGATGGACGACGCCGCCAGCGCCAGCGCGGCACGCACCGAGGCCACGCGCTGGGCGGTGGGTGCGGCCATCGCCGCCGGCCTGCTGCTCGCGGCGGCCATCGCGACCTGGATCATCCGCAGCACGCTGCGCCCGCTCAACGAAGCCGTGGAGGTGGCCCGCAGCGTGGCCGCCGGCGACCTGAGCAAGGCATTCGACGCCAGCGGCGGCACCGAGACGGCGCAGCTGCTGTCGGCGCTGAAGGACATGCAGACCCGCCTGGCCGGCATCGTGGGCGAGGTGCGTGCCAATGCCGAAGGCGTGGCCACCGCCTCGGCCGAGATCGCCTCAGGCAACAGCGACCTGTCGGCCCGCACCGAGAACCAGGCCTCGGCGCTGGAACAGACCGCCGCCTCGATGGAGCAGCTGGGCGCCACCGTGCGCACCAACTCCGACAACGCCCAGCAGGCCAACCAGCTGGCCCAGGCCGCCAGCGACGTGGCCACCCAGGGCGGAGAGGCCGTGCAGCAGGTGGTGCAGACGATGAAGGGCATCAGCGACAGCTCCAACCGCATCACCGAGATCATCGGCACCATCGACGGCATCGCCTTCCAGACCAACATCCTGGCGCTGAACGCGGCGGTGGAAGCGGCACGGGCCGGCGAGCAGGGCCGGGGCTTTGCCGTGGTGGCCGGCGAGGTGCGCACGCTGGCCCAGCGCAGCGCCGAAGCCGCCAAGGAAATCAAGACGCTGATCGCCCAGAGCGTCGAGCGGGTGGAGCAGGGCACCCGCCAGGTGGACCAGGCCGGCGCCACCATCGAGCAGGTGGTCACCTCCATCCGCCGCGTCACCGACATCGTCGGCGAGATCAGCTCGGCCTCGCGCGAGCAGGCTTCGGGTGTGTCGCAGGTGGGTGAAGCCGTGACCGCGATGGACCAGGCCACGCAGCAGAACGCGGCGCTGGTGGAAGAGTCGGCCGCCGCGGCCGAAAGCCTGAAGCTGCAGGCGCAGCAGCTGGTGCAGGCGGTGGCGGTGTTCAAGCTGGCGGGTGGGCACGGCCGGGTGGCTGCCCCGGCGCCGGCGGCGCTGCCCAGCCAGGCCGCTGCGGCGACACGGCCGGCACCGGCCCCCATCGCGCGCCGCGCCCCGGCAGCGCCCAGCCGCGCTGCCGCCAAGCCCCGGGTGGCGACGCCCAGCCGCGCCGCAACGGCAGCGCCCGCGCCGCGCGCAGCCAGCACCGCGCCGGTGGCCAGCCCGGCACCTGCGCCCGCACCGGCCGCAGCCGTGGTCAACGACGACGACTGGTCGACCTTCTGACCCGCTGAGGGTGGTGAGCCACAGCGGCTTGCCACGACTACTGTATGCACATACAGTCAAGCCTCCAACAGGAGGCTTTTTCATGTATCCGTCTCTTCGCCAGCACTACCGTCCCACCGTTGACCGCCGGCCGGCCTGGCTGCGCTGGCTCTGGGCGTGGCTGTGAACGGCTGAGGTGTCAGCGGTCCCAGGCAAAGCCCAGCACCGGCGTCAACGACGGGGTGCAGCAATTCAGGCAATGGCCGGGGTTGCGCCTGGGCAGCCGCAGCTGGTGGTTGGTGCCGCAATGGCTGCAACGCCACCAGCAGGTGCTCACCTCCGCGGCTGGCCTGCGCACCTGCGGCACGCCTTCGGCAGGCGTGCTGGCGTCGGCCCGGGGGGCCTCGTCGGGGGTGGGCTGGGACATGGTCGCGGTCACAACGCTCGTGCGTGCGGTGGTCGTCCGGTGGCTATCGGCATTTGCCGCCGCCGCTTGATGGGCCGCTGAACCCGCGCGCCACGCCCGCCTGCTCAAGCCGCCTTCCGCGCCGACCGATATCAGGCGGTACGGGCATGGCCCGGGGCGAACAGCGTGCGTACCCTCTTTCGAAATCCGACATCCATCGGCGGCGGCGCCGATCCTTCCCCCGAGCGGATGCAGGCCCAGTTCGCGGCGTTGTCGCGCCTGGTGCCGTTGATGTATTTCATCCTGCTGGCCAATGCCTCGGTGCTGGCCTACACCTTCCGCGCCAAGGCGCCCAGCCACCTCACGCTGTACCCGGCGCTGGTCTTCGGCAGCATCTTCCTGTGGCGCACCCTGAGCTGGTGGCGCCGGCGCGGCCAGGTGGTGGCGCCGGCCTATGCGCGGCGGCAGCTGGCCGTCAGCAGCGTGCTGGCCGGCGTGCTGGCGGTGCTGCTGGCCGGCTGGGGCCTGGCGCTGTTTCCGTTGGGCGATGCATTCGACCAGGGCCACGTCGCCTTCTTCCTGTCGCTGACGATGATCAGCAGCATGTTCTGCCTGGTGCATGCCTGGCCGGCGCCGCTGATCATCGCCATCTTCGCGGGGCTGCCCATCGTCACCTTCCTGGGCCTGGCCGGCGGTCCGGTGTTCAGCGCCATGGCCAGCGACCTGGCGCTGGTGACGCTGGCCACGCTGCTGGTGCTGCGCATCCAGGGCTGCGACTTTGCCCGCCTGATCGAAGCGCGGGTGGAAGTGAGCCGGCGCGGCCAGGAGCAGCAGCGCCTGCTGCGCATGATCGAAGACCTGCCGCTGGCGGTGATGACCGTGGAGCCGGGCAGCCTGCAGGTCAACTACGCCAACCGCGCGGCCACGGCGCTGGTGCAGCGCATCGGGCAGCTGCTGCCCGCGCCGGTGGCCACGCCGGTAGGCAGCCCCCTCGACCTCTTTTTGCAGCAGCCCGAGCAGCAACGCCGGCTGCTGGCCGACCCGGCGCGGCTGCCCCACACCTTGCGCAGCCACATCGGCGGCGAGATCCTGGAGCTGCAGGTGTCGGCCGTGATCGGCGGTGGCGGCGACCACCGCGGCCTGATGGTGACGCTGGCGCTGGTGACGGCGCAGGTGGAGGCCGAGCGGCGCATCCTGCACCTGGCGCACCACGACTCGCTCACCGGCCTGCACAACCGCTACACCTTCCATGAGCAGGTGGAGCAACGCCTGGCCGGCTGCGATGGCGGCGGCCGCGAGATGGCGGTGCTGGTGATCGACCTCGACGGCTTCAAGATGGTCAACGACACGCTGGGCCACCGCACCGGCGACGCCCTGCTGGGCGAAGTGGCCGCGCGGCTGCAGGCCCACTGCGCCGGCCGCGCGCTGGCCGTGGCCCGCCTGGGCGGCGACGAATTCGCGGTGCTGCTGCCGGGGGCCGACCCCGCCACCGCCGAGCTGCTGGCGCGTGGGCTGCTGAGCTCGTTGTGCGCGCCTTACCAACTGGCCGACGAGCGGCGCACGCGCATCGGCGCCTCGGTGGGCATTGCGCTGTCGCCGCCGCATGGGCATGACGGCGAAACGCTGCTGTCGCGCGCCGACATCGCGCTGTATGCCGCCAAGGCGGCCGGCCGGGGTACGGTGCGCACCTTCACCACCGAGATGCTCACCCGCATGCAGGAGCGGGTGGACCTGGAGGTACGCCTGCGCGCCGCGCTGGA
>CAKZXL010000463.1 GCA_937883885.1 uncultured Aquincola sp.
GGACGTGATGCGCATGCCCGACAACAGCTTTGGCACCGTGCCCACGCCGGCCATCGTGGCGCCCATCGAATTCAGCATGAGCATGGCCGACTACCAGGCGCTGGGCGGCCATGCCGAGCATGTGCGCAGCATCGCCCATGCGCTGCAGCAAGGCGCCTGGCACCACGACGGCGCGCCCACGCAGCGGCGCGAGGTGCCGGCACTGCCGGCCAACGGCTGGCCGCTCGGCACGCCCCCGCTGCTGGGTTGAGCCTCGCCACGATGGAACCACAACGACAGCCCCTGGGCGACGGCCGCTGGCACTGGCAGCACGGCCCCATCGACCTGGTGATCCAGGCCGAAGGTGAGTCGGCCGCCGTGGCCGCCGCCCATGCCGCGGCCTGGCGCCGCTTTGGCAGCGTGCTGGCCGAACTGGTGGCCGAGCTGCCGCTGCTGCGCCGGCCCGTGGCCGCCATGCCCTGCCCGCTCGACGGGCCCATCGCGCAGCGCATGTGGCGCGCCTGCGCGCCGCTGCAGGCCGGCTTCATCACGCCGATGGCGGCGGTGGCCGGCGCCGTGGCGCAGGAGCTGATGGCTTGCTACCAGCGGCCCGGCATCAGCCGCGCGTGGATCAACAACGGCGGCGACATTGCGTTGCACCTGGCGCCGGGCCACAGCGTGCGCGTGGGCCTGCTGGCCGACATCGCCACCTTCCAGCCGGCGCAGGCGCAGGGCCTGCTGGCCACCGATGCGCAGTTCACCGTGCAGGCCCACTTGCCGGTGCGCGGCGTGGCCACCAGCGGCTGGCGCGGCCGCAGCTTCTCGTTGGGCATTGCCGACAGCGTGACGGTGCTGGCCCGCACCGCGGCGCAGGCCGATGCAGCGGCCACCGTGATCGCCAATGCGGTGGACGCGCCGCATGCCGGCATCGAGCGGCGGCCCGCGTGCGAGCTGAAGGACGACAGCGACCTGGGCGCGATCCCGGTGACGGTGGCGGTGCCGCCGTTGCCCGCGGCCCTGGTGCAACAGGCGCTGCAGCGCGGCGTGAACGAGGCGCGGCGGCTGCAGTCCGCCGGCCTGATCTGGGCCGCGGTGCTGGCCTGCCAGGGCCGTTTTGCCAGCGTGGACAATGCCCGCGCAGGCCGGTGGCTGGACGCACCTGCCAGTGGTTCAGTACTTGCTTAATGAAACGGCGATGGAAGTACCGATGATCGAGATCCGACGCGTGTTCACCCAGGTGGAAGACATCCACCACGAGTTCGGGCCGGTGGCCGCGCAGCCCCTGCGGCGCGGCGCCATCGCCGCCGTGCTCACCAACCCCTTTGCCGGCCGCTACGTGGCCGACATCCTGCCGATGATGGATGCACTGCAGCCGCTGGGCATCGACATGGCCGAGCAGCTGCGCGCCGCGATGGACGTGCCCGCCGAGCGCATCGAAGGCTATGGCAAGGGCGCCATCGTCGGCGCCGCCGGCGAGCTGGAGCATGGCGCGCTGTGGCATGTGCCGGGCGGCTATGCGATGCGCGAGCTGCTGGGCTGGAAGGGCGACCGCGCCGCCTATGCGGCGGGCAAGGCCGAAGACAAGAGCGGCCAGCCGGGCAATGCGCTGGCCATCGTGCCTTCCACCAAGAAGGTGGGCCCGCCCGGCGCCACGCTGGACGTGCCGCTGACCCACATCAACGCCAGCTACGTGCGCAGCCACTTCGACGCGATGGAAGTGCGCGTGCCCGGCGCGCCGCTGCCCGACGAGCTGGTGCTCATTCTGGTGATGAGCACCGGCCCGCGCGTGCATGCCCGCGTGGCCGGGCTCAAGGCCGCCGACATCGCCCAATGGAACGGCCTGCGTTGAGCGCAGCCCTGCCTGAAGAAGGACCCCGACACATGACCGCCAAGATCCGCAAGATCGTCGTCCAGGTGGACGAGACCCGCATCGAGATGGGCCGCCCGGTGCAGCCGCCGGTGCGCAAGGCCCTGGCCATGGCCGTGATCGAGAACCCGTACGCCGGCCGCTATGCCGAGCAGCTGGACGAGCTGGTCGCCATCGGCGAAGAGCTGGGCGGCCTGCTGGGCGCCAAATGCGTGCAGGCGCTGGGCATTGAACCCGGCCAGGCGCAAAGCTACGGCAAGGCCGCCATCGTGGGCGAAGGCGGCGAGCTGGAACATGCCGCCGCCATCCTGCACCCCAAGCTGGGCGCGCCGCTGCGCGCCGCGGTGGAAAAGGGAGCGGCGCTGGTGCCTTCCAGCAAGAAGCGCGGCGGCCTGGGCACGGCCATCGACGTGCCGCTGGGCCATAAAGACGCCGCCTACGTGCGCAGCCACTTCGACGCGATGGAAGCCCGCATCGGCGACGCGCCGCGCGCCAACGAGATCGTGGTGTGCGTGGTGGTCACCGACAGCGGCCGGCCGCTGCCGCGCATCGGCGGCCTGCAGCACCATGAAGTGCAAGGCACCGACGGCCTGCGCTGAAGCAGCGAACCTCACCCCATCCTTCCGCATCCCAGATCCGCACGATTCCAAGGAGCAACCCCGATGGCACAACCTTCGACCACCCGCCGCGGCTTCACGCTGGCCGGCCTGGCCCTCAGTACCCTGGCCTGGGCCGGTGCGGCCCATGCGCAGGGCGTGATCAAGATCGGTGAGATCAACAGCTACAAGGCGCAGCCGGCCTTCCTGGAGCCCTACAAGAAGGGCATGGAGCTGGCGGTCGAGGAGATCAACGCCAGCGGCGGCCTGCTGGGCAAGAAGGTGGAGCTGATCACCCGCGACGACAACGCCAGCCCCGGCGATGCGGTGCGCGCGGCCGAAGAGCTGATCTCGCGCGAGAAGGTGGACGTGCTGGCAGGCTCCTTCCTCTCGAACACCGGGCTGGCGCTGACCGACTTCGCCAAGCAGAAGAAGTTCTTCTACCTGGCTGGCGAGCCGCTGACCGACAAGATCGTCTGGCAGAACGGCAACAAGTACACCTACCGCCTGCGTCCGTCCACCTACATGCTGGTGGCGTCCGTGGTGAAGGAAGCAGCCAAGCTGAAGAAAAAGCGCTGGGCCATCGTCTATCCCAACTATGAATACGGCCAGTCCGCCGTCGCCAGCTTCAAGACCCTGCTCAAGCAAGCCCAACCTGATGTGGAATTCGTCGCCGAACAAGCGCCGCCGCTGGGCAAGATCGATGCGGGCGCGGTCACGCAGGCGCTGGCCGATGCCAAGCCGGATGCCATCTTCAATGCACTCTTCGCCGCCGACCTGGGCAAGTTCGTGCGTGAAGGCAATACGCGCGGCCTGTTCGATCAGGTGGAGGTGGTGTCGCTGCTGACCGGTGAACCGGAATACCTCGATCCGCTGAAGAACGAAGCCCCGCAGAACTGGATCGTCACCGGCTACCCCTGGTACGCCATCAACACCCCCGAACACAAGAAGTTCGTGGACGCCTATCGCAAGAAA
>CAKZXL010000464.1 GCA_937883885.1 uncultured Aquincola sp.
CCGGGCTCCGGCTCGGACCTGGCTTCGGTCAAGACCCGCGCGGTGCGCCAGGGCGACAAGTACATCGTCAACGGCCAGAAGACCTGGACCACGCTGGGCCAGTATGGCGACTGGATCTTCTGCCTGGTGCGCACCAGCACCGAAGGCAAGCCGCAGACTGGCATCAGCTTCCTGCTGATCGACATGAAGAGCCCCGGTATCACCGTGCGGCCCATCATCACGCTGGATGGTGAGCACGAGGTCAACGAGGTGTTCTTCGACAACGTCGAGGTGCCGGCCGAGAACCTGGTGGGTGAAGAGAACAAGGGCTGGACCTACGCCAAATACCTGCTGGCGCATGAGCGCACCAACATCGCCGACGTCAACCGCGCCAAGCGCGAGCTGGAACGGCTCAAGCGCATCGCCAAGGCCGAAGGCGTGTACGAAGACACCCGCTTCCGCGACCAGATCGCGCTGCTGGAAGTGGACATCGTGGCGCTGGAGATGATGGTGCTGCGGGTGCTGAGCGCCGAGACCAGCGGCAAGAACAGCCTGGACGTGGCAGGCCTGCTGAAGATCCGCGGCAGCGAGATCCAGCAGCGCTACACCGAGCTGATGATGCTGGCCGCCGGCCCTTACGCCCGCCCCTACGTGCATGAGGCGATGGAAGCCGGCTGGCAGGGCGACCACGTGGGCGCGGCCTACCTGGCGCCGCTGGCCGGCACCTACTTCAACATGCGCAAGACCACCATCTACGGTGGCTCGAACGAAGTGCAACGCAACATCGTCGCGCAGACCGTGCTGGGGAGCTGACATGAACTTCGATTTCTCGGAAGACCAGGTCTCGCTGCGCGACGCGGTGCAGCGCTGGGTGGAAAAGGGCTTTTCGTTCGACCGCCGCCATGCGCTGGCCAAGGCCGGCGGCGCCACGCGCGAGGTGTACGCCGAACTGGCCGAGCTGGGCCTGGCCGGCCTGGCCGTGCCCGAGGCGCACGGCGGCATGAACTTCGGCCCGGTGGAAGCCATGGTGGTGATGGAAGAGCTGGGCCGCGGCCTGGTGAATGCCCCCTTCACCGAAGCCGCGCTGGTGGCCCCGGCCCTCTTGGCCGGCGCGCCCGAGGCGGTGCAGGCCGCCTGGCTGCCGCGCATGGCCGAGGGCTCGGCCCTGGTGGTGCCCGCGCTGCAGGAGCGCCGCGGCCGCTACCGGCTGGAAGCCACCGACACCACCGCCAGCGCCGCGGGCGATGGCTTCACCGTGAGCGGCAGCAAGAGCCTGGTGCCCGCGGGTGACGAGGCCGATGCCTTCATCGTCAGCGCCCGCCATGGCAACGGCACCGGCCTCTTCCTGGTGGAAAAGGCCGCCGCCCAGGTGCGCGGCTACCCCACGCAGGACGGCGCCCGTGCGGCCGAAGTGAGCTTCAGCGACGCCCCGGCGCTGCTGGTGGCGCAGGACGGCCTGCCAGCGCTGTCGCACGCCACCGACGTGGGCATTGCCGCGGTGTGCGCCGAAGCCGTGGGCCTGATGGACCGCTTGCTGGCCATCACCGTGGAGTACATGAACCAGCGCAAGCAGTTCGGCGTCACCATCGCCAGCTTCCAGGCGCTGCGCCACCGCGTGGCCGACGTGAAGATGCAGGTGGAGCTGGGCCGCTCGATGAGCTACTTCGCCACGCTCAAGCTCGGTGAGCCGCAGGAGCAGCGCCGCCGTGCGCTGTCGCAGGCCAAGGTGCAGCTGGGCCACAGCATGCGCTATGTGGGCCAGCAGTGCGTGCAGCTGCACGGCGGCATCGGCGTCACCGACGAGTACGTGGCCAGCCATTACTTCAAGCGCCTCACCATGCTGGAGATGGCCTGGGGCGACACGCTGCACCACCTGGGCGAAGTGTCGGCCCGCATGCAGGACACGGCAGGCGTGTTCGCCTGAAGCACAGACCTGCGCCGCCGGTTCACGGCGCGGTCATCTTGTCTAGGCAAGCTCAGGCGCCCCCTTGCGGGGCGCCTTACCTTACAAGACTGCCAGGAGTACCCCGATGAACCCGTTCCGCCTCGCCCGCCTCAGCGCCATGACCGCCCTGGTGCTGGGCACCTGGGTCGCCGCCCTGCCGGCCGCCCATGCTGCCGACCCCATCGTCATCGCCCACCGTGGTGCCAGCGGCTACCTGCCCGAGCACACGCTGGCCGCCTATGAGCTGGCCGTGAAGATGGGCGCCGACTACATCGAGCCCGACCTGCAGCTGACCAAGGACGGCCAGTTGGTGGCCATGCACGACGACACGCTGAACCGCACCACCAATGCGGCCTCGCTGTTCGCGCCGCGCAATGGCGGCTACAAGGTGGCCGACTTCACGCTGGCCGAGATCAAGACGCTGACCGTCGTGCCCCCGGCCGGCGGCACGGCGCAGAACAGCTACCCCGGCTTCACGCCCGCCAACACCCGCCTGGAAGTGCCCACCTTCCAGGAAGTGATCACGCTGGCGAAGCAGCAAAGCGCCCTCACCGGCCGCACCGTCGGCATCTACCCCGAGGCCAAGCAGGCCGACCCGGTGATGGAAGACCGCATCCTGTCGACCCTTACCGCCAACGGCTA
The DNA here is from genome assembly GCA_937883885.1 of uncultured Aquincola sp. The sequence continues at coordinate 2,567 of CAKZXL010000464.1, forward strand.
CGGCCGCGCCGCCGACAAGGTGTTCATCCAGTCCTTCAGCGACGCCACGCTGCGCAGCATCGACACCAAGCAGAACGCCCAGGGCACCGACATGAAGCTGGTGCTGCTGGGCGCGGCCATCACGCCGGCCGATGGCGTCGGCCGCGTGGCGGTGTTCGGTGCCACGGGCACCACGCTGCTGTCGCTGAGCGAGGTGGCCAGCTTCGCCGATGGCATCGGCCTGGTGATCAACTATGCCGCCGCGCCGCTGAGCAAGGCCTTCATCGACCAGGCGCATGCCGCCGGCCTGGAAGTGCACGGCTGGACCTTCGCCCAGCCCGACAAGGCACTGGCCGCCGCCGAATACCAGCGTTACCTGGAAATGGGCATGGACGGCGTGTTCAGCAACTACCCCGACCTCGCCGTGGCCGGCGTGCAGGCCTTCACCGCCGCCGTGCCCGAGCCGCAGACCTATGCGCTGATGGCGCTGGGCCTGGCCGGCATCGGCCTGGTGGCACGCCGCCGCCGCGCGGCTACAGTGGCCGGATGCAAGCTGCCAGCACCCGCTTTCCAGGCCATCTGACCGACGTGGCCGGCCTGCGGGTCGGCCACCACACGCTGGCGGCCGACTCCACCGGTTGCAGCGTGGTGCTGAGCCCGCCCGGCGGCGCGGTGGCCGGCGCCGACGTGCGCGGCGCCGCGCCTGGCACCCGCGAGACCGACCTGCTGCACTCCGACCACCTGGTGGACCGGGTGCATGCGCTGCTGCTCAGCGGCGGCAGCGCCTTCGGCCTGGACGCGGCCGGCGGCGTGATGCGCTGGCTGGAAGCACAAGGCCAGGGCCTGCCGGTGGGGCCGGCGCGGGTGCCCATCGTGCCGGCGGCGGTGCTGTTCGACCTGTGGCTGGCGCGCGGCGCGCGGCCCGATGCCGCGGCCGGCTGGGCCGCCTGCGAAGCGGCTTCCGACCAGCCTGAGGCCGAAGGCAATGTCGGCGCCGGCACCGGTGCCAGCCTGGGCAAGCTGTTCGGCCTGCCGCGCGCGATGAAGGGCGGCATCGGCAGTGCATCGCTGCGCGCCCATGGCGTGACGGTGGCGGCCATGGTGGCCGTCAATGCCATCGGCGACGTGATCGACCCCGCCACTGGGCTGGCGCTGGCCGGTGCGCGCACCGAAGACGGCGGGCGGCTGCAGCACACCGCGCGCAGCATCGTGCAGGGCCTGCCGGTGAGCGTGCCCGCCACCGGCAGCGCCACCACCATCGGCGTGGTGGCCACGGATGCGGTGCTCACCAAGCCCCAGGCCAACCGGCTGGCCACCGTGGCGCACGACGGGCTGGCCCGCAGCATCAACCCGGTGCACACGATGAGCGATGGCGACACCTTGTTTGCGCTGGCCACCGGCGGCGCCGGCCACACGCCGCCGATGACGGTGCTGGGCACGCTGGCCGCCGAGGTGGTGGCCCGTGCGGTGCTAAATGCGGTGCGCGCCGCCACCGGCGTGCCGGGGCTGCCCGCCGCGGCCGATCTGCCGCCCGGCTGAGCCCGCGCGGCGCGCACGCTGGCTACACTGCCGCCCCTCATGCAAGATGGCCTGCGCGGCAGGCCCCAAGGAGACGTTGTGCGCTTGGCTCAGGTGTTGTTCACGCAAGGCTTCGGCACCCGGCGGGTGTGCGCGGGCCTGATCGGCCAGGGCCTGGTGTCCATCGGTGGCCAGGTGGCCGACGACCCCGACCAAGAGGTGGCGACCGAAGGCCTGCGCTTTGTGGTGCAGGGCCGTGAATGGCTGTACCAGGCCAGCGCGCTGGTGCTGCTGCACAAGCCGGCGGGTTATGAATGCTCGCAAAAGCCCAAGCACCACCCCAGCGTGCTGATGCTGCTGCCGGCGCCGCTGCGCACCCGCGGCCTGCAGCCCGTCGGCAGGCTGGACGAAGACACCACCGGCCTGTTGCTGCTGACCGACGACGGCACGCTGATCCACAAGCTCACCTCGCCCAAGCACCATGTGCCCAAGGTGTACGAGGTCACGGCCAAGCACCCGGTGGACGAGGCCCAGTTGCAGCGCCTGCGCGATGGCGTGGTGCTGGACGACGACCCGCAGCCGGTGCGCGCCGCCGCCTGCGAAGCCACCGGCAGCCACACGCTGCGGCTGACGCTGACCGAAGGCAAGTACCACCAGGTCAAGCGCATGCTGGCCGCGGTAGGCAACCGCTGCGAAGGGCTGCATCGCAGCGCCATCGGCGGGCTCACGCTGGCGGACGGCCCCGAGCGCGGCCACTGGCGCTGGGTGACGGACGAGGAGCGCGCGGCCCTGCTGGCGCCGCGATAATCCGGCCATGCGCGTCTTCCGCGGTTTCCATCATCCCGGCATCGCACCGGCCTGTGCCCTCACCGTCGGCAACTTCGACGGCGTGCATCGCGGCCACCAGGCGATGCTGGCCCTGCTCAACAACGAAGCCCGCCACCGCGGCGTGCCCAGCTGCGTGCTCACCTTCGAGCCGCATCCGCGCGACTTCTTCGCGATGAAGGCCGGCACGCCCGAGAAGGCGCCGGCCCGCATCGCCACGCTGCGCGACAAGCTGTCAGAGCTGGAACGCTGCGGCATCGACCAGGTGGTGGTGCTGCGCTTCGACGAACGCTTCGCGGCGCTGACGGCCGAGGCCTTCATGCACGAGGTGCTGGCCAACGGCCTGCATGCCCGCTACGTGCTGGTGGGCGACGACTTCCGCTTCGGCGCGCGCCGCGCCGGCGACTACGCGATGCTGGACGCGGCCGGGCCGCAGCTGGGCTTCGACGTGGCGCGCATGCAGAGCTACGAGGTGCACGGCCTGCGCGTCAGCAGCTCGGCAGTGCGGCTGGCGCTGGCGGCCGGCGACATGTCGCGCGCCACCGCGCTGCTGGGCCGGCCCTACAGCATCAGCGGCCATGTGGTGCACGGCCGCAAGCTGGGCCGCGAGCTGGGCTTTCGCACGTTGAACATTCGCTTCGGCCACCGGCTGCCGGCGGCCGCGGGCATCTTCGTGGTGCGGGTGCACGGCCTGGGCCGCGGCCCGCTGGCCGGTGTGGCCAGCCTGGGCGTGCGGCCGACGGTGGAAGACGCCGGCCGCGTGCTGCTGGAAACCCACTGCCTGGAATGGCCGCTGGCCGAAGACGCCGGCTACGGCCGTGTTGTGCGCGTCGAGCTGCTGCACAAGCTGCACGACGAGCTGAAGTACGAGTCGCTGGAAGCGCTCAAGGCCGGCATCGCCCGCGACGAGGCCAACGCGCGGGCGTGGTTCCGGCTGGCGACTTGAGGGCGGCGAGCAGCCCCTGCCCCGCCTGACTGCGGGGGTCTGCGCGATCGCAGCCTCTCGACGTGAGCCGTTTGGACCTGGACCCGCCGCGCCAGGTACGGCAATGTCATGGCACCCCCCTAATGTGAAGCCTCCCACAACACAGGAGGTTTCCATGTTCAAGCATCTGCATCGCCACGGCATTGCTGCCGCTCTGCTGGTCTGTGCCGCGGTTCAGGCGCAAGCCGCCATCGTCACGCCGGTCAACGCGGTGGCATCCAGCAGCCACTTCACCGTCACCGCCCAGAGCCTGATCGACAACTCGGGCATGGCGGGCGATCTGCACGGCGGCGCGTGGGACACCATGTGGATCAAGGAAGGCACCTGGCCGGTGGACACCACCGCCACCCTCACCTTCGACCTGGGCGCGCTGCACGACATCAGCGCCGCGCTGGTGTGGCAGTACAACTCCGACATCGACTACACCCGCGGCGTGAAGGACTTCTACGTCAAGACCTCGACCGATGGCGTGCAATTCAGCACCGTGGGTGATCTGCGCACGCTGGAGCAATCCAAGGGCGGAATGATTCCGGCGCAGCTGGTGAGCTTCAGCGCCCAGGCTCGCTTCGTCCAGTTCGACATCCGCAGCAACTTCGACGCCCAATGGCCGTGGGTGGGCCTGAGCGAGGTCAAGTTCGTGGCGGCGCCGGTGCCCGAGCCGGGCACCTACGCGCTGATGGGGCTGGGCCTGGGCGCCATCGGTCTGCTGGTGCGCCGCCGCCAACAGGGCTGAGCTTGCAGCGGCCCCCCGGGGCCGCAGACCCTGGCTTTGCTCAGGCCACCCTGAGCTCCGTCTTCGCATCAAACAGATGCGCATGCGCCGCATCCCAGCGCAGGTGCACCGCATCGCCCACGCGTGCGCGCAGGTTGCCGGGCACGCGGATGGTCAGCGGGCCGGCCTGGGTGTCCACCGTGGCGTAGGTCTCGGGGC
>CAKZXL010000465.1 GCA_937883885.1 uncultured Aquincola sp.
GAAAAGGCCCGCGCCAAGGAGCGCATCTTCAGCCACCGCGACAGCTTCGGCCAATGGCAGCCCAAGGAGCAGCGCCCCGAGCTGTGGACGCTGTTCAACACCCGCCACAAGCCGGGCGAACACTTCCGCTCGTTCCCCATCAGCAACTGGACCGAGCTGGACGTGTGGCTGTACATCGCCCGCGAGCAGATCCCGCTGCCCAACCTGTACTTTGCACACGACCGCCAGGTGATCCGCCGCAAGGGCCTGCTGGTGCCGGTGACCGAGGTCACGCCGCCCGAAGCCGGCGAAACGGTGGAAACCGCGCAGGTGCGCTTTCGCACCGTGGGCGACATGACCTGCACCTGCCCGGTGGAAAGCCCGGCCGCCAATGCCACCGACATCGTGGCCGAGACGCTGACGGTCACCGTGAGCGAACGCGGCGCCACGCGAATGGACGACCGCACTTCCGACGCCTCGATGGAGCGCCGCAAGAAAGAAGGCTATTTCTGATGAGCACCGCCGCCCCCGTGTCCCACGACCACCGCGCCCTGCGCTTCTTGACCGCCGGCAGCGTCGACGACGGCAAGAGCACGCTGATCGGCCGCCTGCTGTACGACAGCCGCGCCATCCTGGCCGACCAGCTCGACACGCTGGAAAAGCGCGCCGCCGGCCAGCCCATCGACCTGAGCCTGCTGACCGACGGCCTGGAAGCCGAGCGCGAGCAAGGCATCACCATCGACGTGGCCTACCGCTACTTCGCCACCCGCCAGCGCAAGTTCATCATCGCCGACGCGCCGGGCCATGAGCAGTACACCCGCAACATGGTGACGGCCGCCGCCGGCAGCGATGCCGCGGTGGTGCTGGTGGACATCACCAAGATCGACTGGCGCGCCAAGCCGGTGCAGCTGCTGCCGCAAACCCGCCGCCACACCCTGCTGGCCAAGCTGCTGCGTGTGCCCGGCATCGTGTTCGCGGTCAACAAGATCGACGCCATCGACGACATCCGCCCCGCCTTCGAGGCGGTGGCCCAGGCCCTGCGCGACTTCGCGCAGGAAGCCGGCGTGGAAGTGGCGGGCATCATCCCCGTCTCGGCCCTGCGAGGCGACAACGTGACGCAGCCGCTGGCCTGCGACTGGTACGAAGGCCCCTCGCTGCTGCAGCTGCTGGAAGCCCTGCCCACCACGCAGGAACGCAGCGAAGGCGATCTGCTGCAGCCGGTGCAGTACGTGGCCCGTGACGACGGCGAAGGCACCGGCCACCAGCCGCGCACGCTGTGGGGCCGCATCGCCCACGGCGCAGTGAAAGCCGGCGACACGGTGCAGGTGTTCCCCAGCGGTGAAGTCGCCACCGTCGCCCAGGTGCGCCTGGCCGGCGAGGTGGTGGAAGCGGCACGTGCGGGCCAGTCGGCCGGCATCGTGCTGGACCGCCAGCTCGACGTCTCGCGCGGCGACTGGGTGGCCACGCCCAAGAGCCTGCAGGCCACGCAGCGCTTTTCGGCCACGCTGGCCTGGCTGGACACCGAGCCCGCCGTGGTCGGCCGCAAGTACTGGGTGCGCCATGGCAACCGCTGGGTGCAGGCGCGCATCAGCAGCATCGACCACCGGCTGGACATCCACACCCTGGCCGCCACCGATGCCCATGAACTGGCCGTCAACGAGATCGGCGAAGTGACCGTGGAAACCCAGCAGCCGCTGCCGGTGGAGCCCTACGGCAGCAACCGGGTGGGCGGTGCGCTGATCGTGGTCGACCCCACCAGCAACCGCACCAGCGGCGCGCTGCTGGTCAAGGAAGCGGCGTGACCGAAGCCGCCGGCCGCCCGCCGCTCGGCCATGTCGTCTTCATCGGCGCAGGCCCCGGCGCGGCCGACCTGATCACGGTGCGCGGCGCGCGCCGGCTGGCCGAGGCCGAGGTGGTGCTGTTCGACGCCCTCACCGACCCCGCGCTGCGTGAGCTGGCGCCGCAGGCGCGCTGGATCGACGTCGGCAAACGCGGCTTCTGCCATGCACCCAAGCAGACCGAGATCAACGCGATGCTGGTGCGCTGCGCGCAGCAGTACCGGCGCGTGGTGCGGCTCAAGGGGGGCGATCCCAGCGTGTTCGGCCGGCTGGAAGAAGAGCTGCTGGCGCTGGCCGCCGAAGGCATCGGCTGCGAGGTGGTGCCCGGCGTCACCGCCGCCATCGCTGCCGCGGCCGCCACCCAGCGGCCGTTGACGCGCCGCGGCCTGGGCCGCAGCGTCAGCCTGTCCACCGCGATGACCAAGGAAGGCAGCCTGGCCGAGGCCACGCCGCCCAGCGCCGACACCGAGGTGTTCTACATGGCCGGCCGCCAGTTGGGCGCGCTGAGCCGCCGCCTGCTGGACGCCGGCTGGCCGGCCGACACGCCGGTGCTGGTGGTGTCGCAGGCCGGCACGCCCGACCAGCGCGCCAGCGACCACGAGGTGGCCACGCTGGCCGCGGCCAGCATGCTGCATGCGGGCCGGCCGGCCATCGTCACCGTGGGCGCTGGTGCGCGGCCGGTGCTGGCTGCCGATGGCCGCAGCCCGCATGCGGCCACCATGCCCCATACCGCCGCCGCAGGCCACCCCGCGGCTTAGAATCGAGAGTTCTCATGGAGCGGCCGCCACATGAATCCGGCGCTGCCGCCCTCAACATTTCAGAGGCTGAAGCCCCATGACCCACGTCGTCACCGAAGCATGCATTCGCTGCAAGTACACCGATTGCGTCGACGTCTGCCCCGTTGATTGTTTCCGCGAAGGCCCGAACTTCCTGACGATCGACCCCGACGAGTGCATCGACTGCGCCGTGTGCATCCCCGAGTGCCCGGTCAACGCCATCGTGCCGGAAGAAGACGTGCCGGGCGACCAGCAGCACTTCATCCAGCTCAATGCCGACCTGGCCAAGAAGTGGCCCAGCATCACCAAGCGCAAGGCCTCGCTGCCCGACGCCGACGAGTGGAAGGACCGCACGGGCAAGCTGCCCGAGCTGATCCGCTGATCCCATGATCGAGACCGACGCGCTGATCGTCGGTGCCGGCCCGGTCGGGCTGTTCCAGGTGTTCGAGCTGGGCCTGCTGGAGATCGGCGCCCACGTGGTCGATTCACTGCCCCAGCCCGGCGGCCAGTGCATCGAGCTGTACGCCGACAAGCCCATCTACGACATCCCCGGCCTGCCCGCCACCAGCGGGCGCGAGCTGGTCGACCGGCTGCTGCAGCAGATTGCGCCCTTCAAGCCGCCGCTGCACCTGGACCAGGAAGTGAGCCTGCTGCATCGCCGCCCCGACGGCCGCTTCGACGTGGCCACCCGCCGCGGGCTGCAGTTCATCGCCAAGACCGTGTTCATCGCCGGCGGCGTGGGCGCCTTCCAGCCCAAGCCCTTGCGGGTGGAGGGCCTGGCCGCGTTCGAAGGCACGCAGCTGCACTACCGGGTGGACGATGCGGCCCGCTTCGCCGGCCGCCACGTGGTGGTGGTGGGCGGCGGCGACAGCGCGCTGCAGTGGGCCAACCGGCTGGCCGAAGCCGGCCCGCAGGCGGCTGCCAGCGTCACCCTGCTGCACCGGCGCGATGTGTTCCAGGCCGAGCCCGCCGCCATCAGCCGCATGCGCGCCTTGTGCGAGGCGCAGCGCATGCAGTTCGCGGCCGGGCAGGTCAGCGGCATCGAAGTGACCGACGGCCGGCTGAGTGCCCTCAAGGTGCTGGGTGGCGACGGCGTCACGCGGGTGATGCCGCTGGACGAGCTGCTGGTGTTCTTCGGACTCAGCCCGCGGCTGGGCCCGATCGCCGACTGGGGCCTGGCGCTGGAGCGCAAGCAGCTGGTGGTGGACACCGAGAAGTTCGAGACCAGCGAGCCCGGCATCTTCGCGGTGGGCGACGTGGTCACCTACCCGGGCAAGAAGAAGCTCATCCTCTGCGGCTTCCACGAAGCCACGCTGGCCGCCTTCGGCGCGGTGCGGCATGTGTTCCCCGACAAGGCGGTGCACCTGCAGTACACCACCACCAGCCCGCGGCTGCACCAGTTGCTGGGCGTGGAAACGCCCGGCCACGACGACGACCATTGAGTCAACCTTCCGCCGCCTCCACCAGCCGGCGGATCAACGGGTGCTGCACCCGCCGCTCGGTGCCGATGGCAAAGAACTGCTCGCGCACGCCATCGCAGCCGCCCACCGGCTTGACGCGGTAATGCTCCACCAGGTCGTCGTGCACCAGCAGCGCGGCCGGAAACACGCCCATGCCGCCGGCGCCGAAGGTCTTGAGCAGCGCGCTGTCCTCGAACTCGCCCACCACATTGGGCCGCACGCCATGGCGCGCGAACCAGGTGTCGATCTGCACCCGCACCGTGGCATGCGCGGTGGGCAGCAGCACCGGCACCTGTGCCAGCGACTGCGGAAAGCCCTTGCGCGCCGCGGCCGCCAGCGCGGCCGGCGCGTACCAGCCCAGCTCGGAGCCGCCCAGTGCATGGCTGTACAGCTTGAGGTTGGCATTGACCGGCGCCGGCCGGTCCGACAGCACCAGGTCCAGCTTGTGCAGCGCCAACTCGGCCAGCAGCTCGTCGAAGCCGCCTTCATGGCACAGCAGCCGCAGCCCCGGCTCGGCCAGCACCGGCATGATCAGCCGATGCACCACGATCTTGGGCAGGCCGTCGCTGATGCCCACCGCCAGCCGCAGCGCCGGCTGCGTGGCCGCATCACGCACCACGTCGGGCAGCTGCTCACCCAGCTGGAAGATCTGGTCGGCCTGGCGCAGCGCGGCCTCACCCGCTTCGGTCAAGGCCAGGCCACGGCCGGCCGGCTTGAGCAGCGCATGGCCCAGCGCCTGTTCCAGCTCGCGCACCTGGGCGCTGACGGTCTGCACCGCCACGTCCAGCCGCTCGGCGGCGCGGGCCATGCCGCCTTCCTTGGCCACCACCCAGAAGTAGTGCAGGTGCTTGTAGTTGAAGCCGGGTCGCATGACCGCGGATCTTAGGCGGCCAGGTCTGCGCCAGCTCAAGCTGCGCGTCAGCCGCCATGCCCAGAATGGGCCGGGGAGATGCCCGCCATGCCCAGCGCCTTCAATTTCCACGCCTCGCCCTTCGACTGCCTGACGGCCGACGAGCGCCAGCTGGTGCGCGACCACGTGGACATCGCCTACTTCCACGAGGGCGACGTGCTGCTGCAGCCCGGCGAACAGCCGGCGCACCTGTTC
>CAKZXL010000466.1 GCA_937883885.1 uncultured Aquincola sp.
AGCGTGCGCAGCTCCTGCACCTTGGGGTGATCGTCAGGCGCCCCATCGGGCAGCGGCAGGCCGGCGGGGTCGAAGATCTTCACCTCGGCCCCCAGGGCCTGCAGCAGGCGCGCGGCTTCGTAAGTCAGCAGCCGGCTGTACGAGCGCTCGCGCAGCGAGCCGTACAGCATCAGGATGCGTGGCGCATGGGTGGAGGGTGCGGCCACCGCCAGTTGCTGCGCGCTGGGCGTGGGCAGCAGGTCGCGCTGCAGCGACGGCAGTTGATCGGGCTCAGTCACCAAGGCGCACTCCGTCGTCCACCACCTGCTCACCGTCTTCCTTGGTGAAGGGCGGCAGCGGCGGCACGGGCAGCAGCTCGAGCACCGCCTCCGAAGGTCGGCACAGCTTGGTGCCCAGCGGCGTCACCACCACCGGCCGGTTCATCAGCACCGGGTGGCGGCCGATGGCGTCCAGCAGCTCATCGTCGGTCCACCTGGCGTTGCCCAGGTCCAGCTCGGCGTAGGGCGTGCCCTTTTCGCGCAGCAGCGCGCGCACCGGCATATCCATTGCCCGCAGCAGGGCCTGCAGCTCGGCCTTGCTGGGTGGCGTCTTCAGGTACTCGACCACCGTGGGCTCGATGCCGGCATGCCGGATCAGCGCCAGCGTGTTGCGGGAGGTGCCGCAGGCGGGGTTGTGGAAGATGGTGACGGGGATCATGGCATCAGACCTGTGCAAGGCCGCGCTCGTACCAGGCGCGGGAACGGTTGACGACCGCCACGACGGCCAGCATCACGGGCACTTCGATGAGCACGCCCACGACGGTGGCCAGGGCCGCGCCGGACTGGAAGCCGAACAGGCTGATGGCCGCCGCCACCGCCAGTTCGAAGAAATTGCTGGCGCCGATGAGCGCCGACGGACCGGCCACGCAGTGCTGCACGCCCATGCGGCGGTTGAGCCAGTACGCCAGACCCGAGTTCAGCACCACCTGGATGAGGATGGGCACCGCCAGCAGCGCGATGACCAGCGGCTGCGCCAGGATGGCCTGCCCCTGAAACGCGAACAGCAGCACCAGCGTGAGCAGCAGCGCCGCGATCGAGAACGGCCCCAGCCGCGCCGCCACCGCCTGGAGGTGCGCAGTGCCGCGCGACAGCAGCCGCTGGCGCCACGCCTGCGCGATGACCACCGGCACCACGATGTACAGGCCCACCGAGGTGAGCAGCGTGTCCCACGGCACGGTGATGGACGACAGGCCCAGCAGCAGCGCCACGATGGGCGCGAAGGCCACCACCATGATGGCGTCGTTCAGGGCCACCTGCGACAGCGTGAAGTAGGGGTCGCCCTTGCACAGCTGGCTCCAGACGAACACCATCGCCGTGCAAGGCGCGGCTGCCAGCAGGATGAGGCCGGCCACGTAGCTGTCCAGCTGCTCGGCGGGCAGCCAGGGCGCAAACACCTGCCGCACGAAGATCCACGCCAGCAGCGCCATCGACAACGGCTTGACCGCCCAGTTGATGAACAGCGTGACGCCGATGCCGCGCACATGTGCCTTGACCTGCCCGAGTGCCGAGAAGTCGATCTTCAGCAGCATCGGGATGATCATCACCCAGATGAGCACCCCCACCGGCAGGTTCACCCTGGCCAGCTCCAGGTGGCCGATGGCCTGGAACACACCGGGTGCAGCCTGCCCCAGCAGGATGCCCACGACGATGCACAGCGCCACCCACACGCTGAGGTAACGCTCGAAAAAGCCGATGGCCGGCGCGGGTGCTTGTGGGGTGGCCGTCGTCATGCCGCAGGCGCCTTCAGCAGCCGCAGGCCGGTGCCGGCTGCGGCACGCAGGCCATGCCGGCGCAGCAGTTCTCGGTGAGGTAGCCCACCATCTGGTTGATGCGCGCGATCTCGGCGCGGTAGATCAGGAAGCGGCTCTCTCGCTCGACCGACACCAGGCCGCTGCGCGACAGCTCCTTCAGGTGAAAGGACAGCGTGGCCGCGGCAATGCCCAGGCCTTCCTGCATCACGCCGGGCGTGAGGCCAGCCGGCCCGGCCACCACCAGGGCGCGAAACACCTGCAGGCGAACGGCATGGGCCAGGGCAGCGAGGCCCGCGATGACGTCTGACTCTTCCATATTTCGACTATAGACGAAATGTGTGGCCCACACGGCCCGTCACGCCGGCGGCTCGCAGGCCGGCAACAGCAGGCCGAAGCTGCTGCCATGGCCCACGCGCGAGCGCACCGCCAGCGCATGCCCCAGCCGCTCGGACTGCTTGTGCACCAGCGCCAGGCCCAGGCCCTGGCCTTCGTCGTGGCGGCTGCTGCGGTCGTCGAAGCGGCGGTAGGCGACGAAGAGCTGCGGCAGCACCTCGCCCGGAATGCCCGGCCCGCTGTCGATCACCTGCAGCAGCCAAAGGTCGCCGCGCCGCCGCAACACCAGCCGCACGCCGCCCTGGCGGGTGTAGCGCAGTGCGTTGCTCAACAGGTTGTCGACGATGGACTGCAGCATCATCGGGTCGCTGTCGGCCCAGGCGGTGCGGGCCGTGGCGCCGGTGCGGCTGCGCAACTGCAGCCCCTTGTCGGCTGCCTGCGCCGCGAACTGCGCCAGCCGCTCCGCGATGAAGGCGGGCAGGTCGATCGGCCGCCGCGCCACCTGCGCTTCGCCCGCTTCCAGGCGAGAGAGTTCCAGCAGCCGCGTCAGCTGGCCCGTCATCGCGCGCATCGCGCCGTCCATCGGCGTGCACAGCTCGGCCACCCGTTGCGGCGACAGCTCGTCGGCGCGCAGCGAGCGCAAAAAGCGCAGGTGCAGCGCCATCGCATGCACCGGCTGGCGCAGGTCGTGGCTGACGCCGGCCAGGAACAGGCTCTTGGCCCGCAGCGCGGCCTGCACCGCATCGCGCTCCACGCGCAGCGCCTCGGCCAGCCGGGCGTTCTGTCGCGTGACCTGCAGCGTGTGGCGCATGGCTGCATGCTGGTTGCGGCCGAAGGCCATCAGCACCACCAGCGAGAACGCGATGGTGAGTCCGCCTGCCAGCGACACGCCGCCGCCGATCAGGATCGACTGCGCGATGAAGGGCAGCTGGGCCGTGAGCAGGTACACACGCAGCGCCTTGGGCAGGGGCGCGGCCGAGTTGACGGCACCGCTGTTCATGCCCACCAGCATGGCCACCGAGAAGAAGTCGAGGAAGGCATTGCGGCCGGTGTAGCTCACCCACGGCAGCACCCCCCACGACAGGCCCTGCAGCGCCATCAGCCAGAAGACCTGCCGCTCCGCGGCCAGCAGGCCGGCCATGTTCAGCGCAGCCAGGCGCGGCGCCAGCTGCAGCGCATGGCGGTGGCGCAGCGCCGCCAGCAGCAGCACCACCGCGGCCCAGGGCAGCACCCCCTGGCGCACGCCATGGCCCAGCAGCACGGCGGTGGTGGTCAGGCAGATGAGCACGTTGCCCAACGCCACCGTGCGCCGGTGCGACAGCAGCGTGGCCAGCAGCTCTCGGCGCACTTCGCGCTCGTCGTCAGCGCCGTCTGCAACAACCTTCATGCTATGTTTCCGGCGTGGAGGCCGGCCGGATTATCAGCATCGTCGTCGCGGAAGACCATGCCCTGGTGCGGCAGGGTCTGAAGCTGGTGCTGTCGCGTGAAGCACGCATCCAGTGGCTGGCGGAAGCGGGTGACGGCCCCACGGCAGTGGCTCTCACGCGGCGCCTGCAGCCCGACCTGCTGCTGCTGGACCTGGGCCTGCCGGGCCTGGACGGCCTGGACGTGATGCAGGCCATCACGCAGGAGCAACTGCCCACGCGGGTGCTGGTGGTCACCGCCCGGCAGGACGCTTCTTCGGTGCGTGCCTCGCTCTCGTACGGCGCGCATGGCTATGTGCTCAAGACCGACGACGCCGACGAGCTGATCGGCGCCATCTTCAGCGTGGCTGCCGGCGGCTACTACGTGAGCGTGGAACTGGCCAGCGTGTTCGAGCGCGAGAACAGCGCCGAGCGAGAGCCGCTGAGCAGCCGCGAACTCGACATCGCCGCCCGCGTGGGCCGGGGCATGGCCAGCAAGGCCATCGGGCGCGAGCTGGGCATCTCGGAGCACACGGTGCGCAAGCACCGCGAGAACATCGCCCGCAAGCTGGGCCTGCGCAACGCGGCCGAGCTGGTGGCCTGGTCCATCCGCCATCGCCTGTGAATCCCTAGCCTGGCAGGGGCCGCGCCCTGGCCCGCTACGCCGTAGTTCGTATTGAGCGCGCGCCCCCTGCGCCCGCCCAATACGCAGCGCCGCGCCATCGGCCGGCCTTGGGGCAAGGAGTCACGACCATGAAGCAATGGATGAGGAGCGCGCTGGCCAGCCTGGCCGCGCTGGTGGCCACCATGGTGGCCTCGCCGCCCGCGCAGGCGGCGGTACACATACCCGACTGCGGCGGCGAAAACCAGCGGGTGTGCAAATGGACCGACCAGGAGTACTACGACACGGGCCTGGGTTCGTGCGAGTACGACCTGAAGGAAAGCAACGGCGTCTGCGTCAACGACAAGCGGCGCATCTGGGCCGGCCGCAATGCCTGGCTGGAATGGGCGCTGAAGCAGCAGCGCTACGGCATCTCGGTCAACGAGCCGATCAACTGGGTGCCGCACGTCAGCGGCCACAACGCGTTCAGCAGCCGCAACCAGGGCTTCGGCATCGACCAGTCCAACCAGACCTACTCGATCACCGACCAGCTGCGCATGGGCGTGCGCTTCCTGGAGATCGACCCGCACTATTCCGAAGGCCAGTACGTGGTGTGCCACAACGGCAAGCAGGTGTGCCTGCCCAGCTACCGTCGGCGCCTGGCCTATGTGTTCGACGAGATCCGCAACTGGCTGCGCGACAACCCCGACGAGGTGCTGTTCATCAAGCTCGACGAGCATGTAGGCGACAACACCGCCGGCCTGGGCGAGCTGATCAACCACTACTTCGGCAACACCGTCTACAAGCGCGCCGCTGATCCGAAGCAGTGGCCGACGGTGGCGCAGGTGCGGGCGGCCGGCAAGCAGGTGCTGCTGGCCACGCGCAACTCGCAGATCAGCAGCACCACCTACATGTGGTACTTCGACGCCAACTACGCCACCACCAACGACCATCCCAAGGACTTCGACCTCAGTGTCTGCACCGACGGCGATGGCCGCGCCATCTACTCACGCCCGAAGTGGATGTGGGGCGCGGTGGCCGAGGGCCGCTCGGCCAGCAACCTCTTCGACATGACCGGTCTCATTCCTTCCGGGCAGGCGGTGGCCACCTTGCTGCGCTGCGGCGTCTCGGTGGTCGGTCTGGACTACCTGGATGCGCTGGGCGACTCGGCCATCACCATCTTCCGCAGCTACGAGAAGGACGACCGCATCGCCGGCAGCGTGTGGACCTTCGAGCCCAACGACTACGGCCGCGCAGGCCCGGTCATGCTGCGTGGCAACACCGGCCGCTGGGCCTCGCGCCCGCCGGCGGAGCCGCGGCGCTTTGCCTGCGCGCTGGTGGACGCGAGCCAGAACTTCCAGTCGCGTGGCTTTCGCGTGACGCAGGCGGCCGACGTGTGGACGCGCGGCGAAGAAACCTGCAAGCGGGAGTTCGGCAACGGCTACCGCTTTGCGGTGCCCACGCTGCCGCACATCAACGATGCGCTGATGCGGGCCGCAGGGGGCCAGGACGTGTGGCTGAACCATGCACTGGTGGACCAGCGGGACCCCATCGCGCTGCCCGGCACGCTGCAGTTCATCACCCCGGTGGGGCTCAAGCCCACCGAGCCGCGCGACATCACCGTCTATGGCCGCACCGACCAGCCGCGCAGCCTGGTGGCCAAGGCCGATGTGGAGTGGCTGCAGCTGAGCTGGACCGACGGCACCGCCGTGCGCGAGGCCGGCAACCGCCTGCGGGTGAGCCTGGCGCCGCAGGCCCCGGCGGACCCGGGCGAATACAAGGGCACGGTGTCGGTGGGCTACCAGGACGGCAGCGGCACGGTCAGCCAGATTCCGGTGCTCTACCGCATCCAGCCCGAGCTGCTGATCGGCATCAACCCCGCGCGGGCGGTGGTGCGCCAGCCTGAAGAAGCGCGGCTGACCGTGCAACTGCTGGCGCGGGTGCCCAAGATGCCCATCAGCGGCGGCGCCGTGACGCTGCGCGAAGTGCTGACGCCGCCGACGGACACGCAGCCCGCCACCTACCGCGACCTGGGCACGCGCAACGTCCAGGGCTCGGGCGTGGACCTGAAGCTGGAGTTCGTGGTGCCCAGCCGCAGCCTGAACCAGGGCGTGCACCAGCTGGTGGCCGAGTACTCGGGCGGGCCCACCTATCTGGCCAGCCGCACCGGGCTCACGCCTTTGGAGGTGCTGCCGCGCATCGAGGTGCAGCCGGCGTCGGTCAGCTTCACGCTGCCGCCAGGTGGCCCGCTGCCCGCGCCGCAGGCGCTGAAGATCGCCGGTGCGCAGGCCGCGGTCAAGCTGGGCAAGCTGCCGGCCTGGGCCCAGGCGCAGCAGGTGGGCAACGAATGGCGCGTGGGCCTGAACGCCGCGGCGCTGCAGCTGCCCGCCGGCCGCTACGCCGCCAGCTTCTTGGTGAGCGACGGCCAGCCCGGCGAGAACACCGTGCCGCTGACGCTGGACGTGCAGCCTTCGGCCAGCGGCCTGCCGGTGCTGTATGCCAGCAGTGGCGGCCCGCGCCGCAGTGGCGCCGGTGATGAGCGCTATGTGCCGCTGCGCATCGTCAACAACGGGCCGGGTGCGGCGGTGGGGGTGCAGATCAACAGCATCGGCGTGGAAGTGCTCAGCGGCAGCGGCAACGTCACCGTGCGCGGTGGCCTGCCGATCGCGCTGCCCAGCCTGGCGGCCGGCGGCAGCGCCACGCCCGAGCTGCTGCTGCGCTGGCCCGCCACCGCCACCCGCGTGCGCCTGACGCTGAGCCTGACGGCCAACGACGGCAGCTACACCACCACCACCGCCGTGAGCCTGATCCGCTGAAGGCGGTTTCAGGGACGCTGACTTCCGGAGACTTGTATGGACAACTTGTGCATCCATCGCGCGCGCAAGGCCCCGGGCCGGCGCCTGCTGGCCGCTGCCGCCCTGTGCGCAGCCGGCCTGTGCGCGGCGCAGCCGGCCGCGGCGCTGCCGCTGATCGAACTGACCGCCCCCGGCGGCGACCTCAAGGGCCTGCCCGGCGAGACGGTGGGCTGGGGCTTCCGGCTGCAGGCCCAGCCGCTGGAATGGCTGAGCTTCATCGGATCGGCCCTGGTGGCCGAGACAGTGCCGGGCGCCGGCAGCTACACCGACCTGATCGGCCTGGCGGGCGGCCCTGCCGGTGGCGTGCTGCCGGCCGGCAACACGGTGTGGCGCATGCCGTACGACGGCCTCGGCCAGGGCCTGGGCCAGTACACGCTGGCCGCCACGGCCGTGCCCGGCACGGTGAACCAGGCCACGCTGCGGGTGCTGTTCGAGCGCTACTCGGACAACCCCTTCACCTGCGGCAGCTGCTTCATCGACGTCGGTCAGGCCGACCTGGCCGTCTCGGTGCGGGTGCTCACGCCCCCGGTGCCCGAGCCGGGCACGCTGGCCTTGTGGCTGGGCGGCGTGGGGGTGCTGGCGTGGGCGCGCAGGCGGACGCGATGAACGTGGTGGCGGCTCAGCCAGGCTGGCTGCGCCTGCCCGGCTCGGCCTGATGCAGGAACTTGGTGTACAGGTCGCGCGGCACCGGCAGGTCCAGCGCCCCCAGCATCTGCCCCACCGCGCCGCGGTGGTAGCCGCCGTGCGTGATGACGTGCATCAGCATTTCCTCGCGTGACATGCGGCCTGCGTCGCCGTCGGTGAAGTGGAAGTTGATGACCTCGGCCGCTTCGGTGGCTGACAGACCCGACACGTACTGCAGGTACCAGGCGTCGGTGGCTGCCACGTCGCGGCGCAGCTGTGCCAGCGTGGGCGTTTCCGGGGTGTTGGTCGCATCGAAGGGCCGCCGCTCGCCGCTCAGGTGGGCTTGGAAGATGCGGTCGACCACGTAGATATGGTTGAGCGTGCGGATGCAGCGGCGCCGTTGGTCGGCCTGCTGGTCGCCCACGGCAGCCAGGGCCGTGAACAGCTCGTCGTTGGACCAGGCCTTGTGGGCGAAGAGCGATGGGAGGGTAGTCAGTGGCATGGTGGTTCGCGGGTGGGGGAACGCAGCAAAACAACAAGGCCGAGAGTAGTGCCGGTGATGCACTGTGAAGCGTTATGCGTGAATATTGGTGCGACCGTCGTTCCGCGCAAAGCCCTGACATGCCCCCTCTTGCTGCAAGCCTCAGCCTGGCGGCGCTGGCGCTGGCCTTCGGCACGCCTTCTCACGCCCAGCTCGATGGCTGGTATGAATGCCAAGGCCGCAGCTTCGGCTATGTGCAGCTGTCGGCCGGCAGCATCGACTTCTACAACCTGCACTTCAACTGCCCGCGGCTGCGCATCGTCGGCCGCACGGCGGTGGTGACCCGGACGCAGCCCCGCACAACGCAGCTGCTGGTCGTCGACAACCGGTCGGTGCGGCGCGATTGCCCGTTCAGTGTGTTCGCCTGGAGCGCGGTCGGTGACGCAGGGCCGCCGCCGGTCGCCATCGACCTGCACGCCTACGAGGACATGGCCCAGTTCGAGCGGATCGATGCCGGGGTCGGCGTCAACGACGCCTTCAGCTGCGCCGCCTACCGGGTGGACGGCGACGGACCGCCGCAGATCGTGCCGCCGCAGGGCCGGCATGCCCGCAGCGTGCGTGACCAGCTGCGCGAGCGGGCCGCCCGACGCCGCCTCAGCGCCCCGCCGGCAGCAGCGGCGCCACGAACGCCCGCGCCACTGACAGATTGACGGCGGCCAGCTGCCGCAGCTCGGGCGACAGGGGCGCCGGCAGGTCTTCGGTGTGCGCGGCCTGCCAGAAGCGCTCGGCGGCCTGCCAGGCGCGGCCCCAGACCTCGGGGCGGGCGCCGATGCTGCCCACCCGGGGCGTGATGGGCAGCAGCGCCGGGTCCACGCCGCCGCCCAGCGAGGCATAACGCATCGGCAGGATGTCGTAGGCCGGGGCCAGGCCGGCGTAGTTGCCGTCTTCGCCGATCAGCAGCGCCAGGTTCTCGAAGTGGCGGTCGTTGTTGCCGATCAGCTCGCTGAAGGCGGCCAGCGTGTCCACGTGGCGGGCATCGGCCGCGCGCAGCACGCGGGCCTGTTCGCAGCGCGCGGCGAACTCGGGCCAGGCATCGCGCCGGCCGAACAGTGCATCGTCCACCGCGCCGGCCGACAGCACGCCCACCCGGCCGTGGCGCCCCACGCGGTCGAAGCGCTGCACCTCCAGGAACACATGTTCGGCCGTGACCAGCAAGGCCGTCTGCGCCGCCGGCACGCCCGCGCGGGCCAGCTCGCGCAGCGCCAGGTGTTCCAGCGGCAACAGCTCGGCCATGCGGCTGCCCCTGCGCGCGAACTTGACGAGCACATGACCCCGGTCTTCCACCAACGCCAGGAACTTGGGCTGGTCGCCGCCCAGGCCGGCACCATGCGGGCCCACGCTGGCGGTGCTGGCCTGGGCCTCGTATTGCGCGGCGCGCTGGTCCAGCGGCGTCGGCGGCAGGCCGCGCCAGTCCATGTCCCGCTGCAGCGACTGGTCGCCGAACACCAGGTTGCCCGCCAGGTTGAAGCCGCGCGTCAGCAGCCAGGCGGCGCGGTGGTCGTCGTGCCAGTCGGCCAGGCTGGCCGGAAAGTGGGCGTCGCCGGCTGCCGCCATCGCCAGTTCGCGGCCCAGGTAGCCGGCGGGCGCGGCCATGCGCAGGTAGGGCGGCAGGCCGGGATGCAGCACCGTGGTGCTGCCGCGGCGCTCCAGCGTGGCGCCGCCGTGCAGGAATTCAAGGTCGGCGAACGGCTCGATGCTGCCGCTGCGCAGCACCCGGTACACCCGCTGCCGGGGTGGCACGCCGCCGGGCAGGTCGCGCAGCAGCGCGTAACGCGGCGTGCGGTCGCCCTTGGTGCGAAAGCTGGTGACTGCGCCGTTGAGTCGCTGAATAGTTCGCGACAGCGTCGGCTGGCTGATGTCCAGCCGCTCCATCAGCTGGGCGGCCGACATCGCGCCTGAGCGCAGCAGGCGCTGCAGTGCTTGAGCGTGGTCGGTGACGGTGCCCGAAGTGCCGGCCATGAATCCCTGGATGAATAGTTCGCGGGATACTAGGGGCCTTGCTCGCGGCTGTCCAGCCACGAGTGTGTGAACGGGTTGACAGCCCCGCCCAACGTTGCTGCAGCTCACCCATCACTTTCACTGCCCCCCGCAAGTCCTTATTTTTGAAGCCATTTTTGCAGCCACTTACTTCGCGATGCGGCTGTAAGTAGTTGATTTCATTGAATTTTCTGACGCGCCGCGTTGACCCGGGGCGGTGCGTGAGCTAAAGTGGGGCGGAGTGGTGAATGGTGGGGGAAGCGGGTGAGTTTCGTGTTTCAGGGTGGGTCAGCGTTGACGCTGGACGGGAAGGGGCGGATGACCGTCCCGGCTCGCCATCGCGACGTGCTGACCGCTCTGTCGCAAGACAAGCTCACCATCACCAAGCATCCCAACCACTGCCTGCTCATCTTTCCGCGGCCCGCGTGGGAGCACTTCCGCGAAGAAATCATGGCCATGAAGACCAACGGCGACCTGTTTCGCCGGCTCTTCGTCGGCAGCGCCGTGGATGTCGAGATCGACAGTGGCTCGCGCGTGCTCATCTCCCCCGAGCTGCGCGCCTGGGCCGGCCTGGACAAGGACGTGATGCTGCTGGGCACCGGCCACCGCTTCGAGCTGTGGGACGTGCAGCGCCTGGCCGCCTACGAAGAAGAGCAGCTGTCCAAGGGCGACGTGGCGCAAGCCTTCATGGACCTGGGCCTGTGATGAGCACCGTGCAGCCCGCCGCCGCCTTCTCCCACGTCAGCGTGATGCTGAACGAGGCCGTCGAAGGCTGGTTCAGCCGTGCCGACGGCATCTATGTGGACGGCACCTTCGGCCGTGGCGGCCACTCGCGCGAGCTGCTGCGGCGGCTGTCGCCGCAGGGGCGCCTGATCGCCTTCGACAAGGACCCCGCCGCCATCGCCGCTGCACAAGACCAGTCAGCGACGACGCGGGTTTCAGACCCGCGTTTCTCCATCTTCCATGCCAGCTTCCGCGACATGCGCGAACGCCTGGCCAGCGTGGGCGTGCACCGGGTCGACGGCATCCTGCTGGACCTGGGTGTGTCGTCCCCGCAGATCGACGACCCGCAGCGCGGCTTCAGCTTCCGCTTCGACGGCCCGCTGGACATGCGCATGGACACGACGCGCGGCGAAAGCGCCGCGGATTTCCTGGCTCGCGCCGACGAGCGCCAGATCGCACAGGTGGTGAAGGACTATGGCGAAGAACGGTTTGCTGTGCAGATTGCAAAGGCGCTTGTGGCTCGGCGCGCAAGCGGGGACCCGGTGCGAACCACTGGCCAGCTTTCCGAGGTCGTGGCTCGTGCGGTCAAGACCCGTGAGCCGGGCCAGAACCCTGCCACGCGCACCTTTCAGGCTCTTCGGATTTTCGTCAACGCCGAGCTTGAGGAGCTCGAACAGGTCCTGAGCGACACGGTGGACCTGCTGGCCCCCGGCGGCCGGCTGGCGGTCATCAGCTTCCATTCGCTGGAAGACCGCATCGTCAAGACTTTCATCGCGCGCGAGAGCAAGCAGGTCTACGACCGCCGCGCGCCGTTCGCAGAGCCGGCGCCCACGCGGCTGCTGTCGCTGGGGCGCATCAAGCCGTCGGCCGAAGAAGTGGCCGCCAATGCGCGCTCGCGTTCGGCCATCCTGCGCGTGGCCGAACGCAAGTCGCCGGACCTGGAAGGACAGCCGTCGTGACGAGGCTCAACATCGTGCTGCTGGCCGCGCTGCTGGCCAGCTGCCTGTACCTGGTCAAGACCACGTACGACACCCGGCGCCTCTTCAACGAGATCGACCGCGCCAAGACGCTGCAGGCCAAGCTCGACATCGACTACAAGCGCCTGGAAGCCCAGCGCCAGGAACAGGCCACCCATCTGCGCGTGGAAAGGGTGGCGCGCGACCGGCTGCAGATGCGCACCGCCACCGCGGCCGTGACCCAGTACGTGGCCGATACCGGCGTGTCGGCGGCACCGGCTGCCGCTGCGGCATCGGCATCCACCCCTGCGGCGGAGGTGCGTTGATGGGCCTGTTCAGCAAGAAGGCGCCGGCCACCGGTGCGCGCATGACCAAGCGCCCCAAGCCGCCCAAGGACGGTGGCGACCGCCGCCGCGCCGCGGCCAGCGTGCGCAGCCTGTCGTATGCGCAAAGCCCGCTGCTGGCGGCCAAGACGCCGCCCGGCCGCAGCAAGTTCATCGTGGCCCTGGTGGGCCTGGGCTTTTGCCTGCTGATCGGCCGCGCGGTCTACATCCAGGCCATCGGCACCGAGTTCTACCTGAGCGAAGGCGAGAAGCGCTACGCCCACACGCTGGAGCTGCGCGCCAGCCGCGGCCGCATCCTCGACCGCAACGGCCTGCTGCTGGCCACCAGCGTGTCGGTGCCTTCCATCTGGGCCATCCCGCGCGACGTCAAGGCCACGCCCGAGCAGCGGCGCGAACTGGCCCGCCTGCTGGACATGCCCTCGGCCGAGCTGGACAAGAAGCTGGACGACGGCAGCCGCTTCGCCTGGCTCAAGCGCCAGGTGGACGACGAGCTCTGGAAGAAGATCCGCGCCCTCAAGATCGAAGGCGTGTACGAGGTCAACGAGTACCGCCGCAAGTACCCCGAGGGCGAGGCGGCCGCGCACCTGGTGGGCTTCACCAACCTGGAAGACGTGGGCCAGGAAGGCATCGAACTGGCCTTCGAGAACGAGCTCAAGGGCCGCAACGGATCGCGCGAGGTGGTCAAGGACCGCCTGGGCCGCGTGGTGGAAGACATGGGCCAGCAGGTGGACGCGGCCAATGGCCAGGACATCCAGCTGTCGGTCGATTCCAAGGTGCAGTTCTTCGCCTACCAGCGCATCCGCGACGCGGTGGCCGAGCACAAGGCCAAGGCCGGCAGCGTGGTGGTGCTGGACGCCAAGACCGGCGAAGTGCTGGCGCTGGCCAACTACCCCAGCTTCGATCCCGGCGACCGCCGCAAGCTCACCGGCGCGCAGCTGCGCAATCGCGCGCTGACCGACACCTTCGAGCCCGGCTCCACGATGAAGCCGCTGGTGGTGTCTTGGGCGCTGCAGACCAAGCGTGTCACGCCCGACACGCCGATCAACGTCGCCCCGGGCCGCATCACCATCACCGGCAGCACCATCAGCGATTCGCACGCCTATGGCGTGCTGACGGTCAGCGAGGTGATCCAGAAGTCCAGCAACGTCGGCACCGTGAAGATGGCGATGCAGATGGACCGCAAGGAAATGTGGGACGTCTTCACCGCCGTCGGCCTGGGCCAGAAGCCGCAGCTGCGCTTCCCGGGTGCCGTCACCGGCCGGCTGCGTCCTTGGAAGACCTGGCGCCCGATCGAGCAGGCCACCATGAGCTACGGCTACGGCCTGTCGGCCTCGCTGTTCCAGCTGGCGCGGGCCTACACCGTGTTCGCGCGTGATGGCGACCTGGCGCCGGTGACCATGCTCAAGCAGGAGCATGCGGTGCAGGGCACGCCGGTGTTCAAGCCCGAAGTGGCGCACACCATGCGCGAGATGCTGCACAGCGTGTCGCTCAAGGGCGGTACCGCGCCGCAGGCGCAGGCGGTGGGCTACTCCGTGGGCGGCAAGACCGGCACGGCCCACAAGCAGGAAGGTCGCTCCTACGCCGGCAACAAATACCGCGCGTGGTTCGTCGGCATCGCGCCCATCAGCGACCCGCGCATCGTGGTCGCCGTGATGGTGGACGAACCCAGCAATGGCCAATATTTCGGCGGCACCGTGGCCGCGCCCGTGTTCAGCCAGGTGGTGCAGAACACGCTGCGCATGATGGGCGTGCCGCCCGACATCGAAGTGCAGCCGCAGATCGTGACCCGCGACATCCCGGCCGCACAGGAAAGTTTCTAAGTGTCCCTGACCCGCCTCAAATCCCCCGACGCCGCGGCCCGCTGGCTGCGCGAGTGGGTGACCGGCACCTTGCGCGCCGACAGCCGCCAGGTGCAACCGGGCGATGCCTTCATCGCCTGGCCCGGCTACGCCACCGACGGCCGGCAGTTCGCGCGTTCGGCCCTGGTGGCCGGCGCCGCCACCTGCCTGGTCGAGCATGAGGGCGTCGAAGCCTTCGCCTTCGACAACGCCCGCATCGCCTCGCTGCCGCAGCTCAAGGCCGCCACCGGCCCCATCGCCGACGCCTTCTTCGACCACCCCAGCGCGCAGATGGACGTGGTGGCCACCACCGGCACCAACGGCAAGACCTCCACCGCCTGGTGGACGGCGCAGGCCCTGGCCACGCTGGGCCGGCGCTGCGGCGTCATCGGCACGCTGGGCATCGGCGAGCCCAACGGCCAGATCCGGTTCACCGGCCTGACCACGCCCGACCCGGTGACGCTGCACCGCGCGCTGCGCGACTTCCACACCGGCGGCGTGCATGCCTGCGCGATCGAGGCCTCGTCCATCGGCATCACCGAGCACCGGCTCGACGGCTTGCGGGTGCGGGTGGCGCTGTTCACCAACTTCACGCAGGACCACCTCGACTACCACGGCTCGATGCAGGCCTACTGGGCCGCCAAGCGCGCGCTGTTCGACTGGCCGGGCCTGAAGGCCGCGGTCATCAACATCGACGATGCGCAGGGCCAGCAACTGGCGCGCGAGCCGCTGGCGGCCGAGCGCTGGACCGTCTCAGCCCTGCAGACCGCGCGGCTGCGGGCGCAGAACATCGGCTATGCCGACGGCGGCCTGGCCTTCGAGGTGATCGAAGGCGACCGCGGCGCCGTGGTGCGCAGCACGCTGATCGGCGACTTCAACGTGCACAACCTGCTGGTGGTCATCGGCGGGCTGCGGGCGCTGGGCATCTCGCTGCACGACGCGTGCAGCGTGGTCCCGTACTTCACGCCCGTGCCCGGTCGCATGCAGCGGGTGCAGCTTGCCTCGCAAACCCCGCTGCCCGAGCTGGTGGTGGACTACGCCCACACCCCCGACGCGCTGGAAAAGGCACTGCTGGCGCTGCGCCCCTTCGCGCAGGCGCGCGGCGGCCAGCTGCTGTGCGTGTTCGGCTGCGGCGGCAACCGCGACGCCACCAAGCGACCGCAGATGGGCGCCATCGCGGCCCGTCTGGCGCAGCGCGTGCTGCTGACCAGCGACAACCCGCGCGGTGAAGACCCCGAGGCCATCCTGGCGCAGATCGCCGCCGGCATCGAGCGTGGCCATGTGGACGCCACCGTGATCGCCGACCGCCGCGCCGCGATCGCCGAGGCGGTGAACAGCGCTTCGCCGAATGACGTGATTGTGCTGGCCGGCAAGGGCCATGAGGACTACCAGGAGATCCAGGGTGTGAAGCACCCGTTCTCCGACGCGGCCGAAGCCATGGCCGCGCTGGCGGCGCGCCAGGCCCGCGACATCGCCAACGGCGCTGGTGCCAGTGCAGGAGCGGGCGCATGAACGGCACCCCCATGACCACCCTGGGCGAGCTGGCCGCGCTGCTGCCCGATGCACTGCTGGTGGGCGATGCCGCCACGCCGGTGCTGCGTGTGCACAGCGACACCCGCACGCTGCAGCCGGGCGACCTGTTCGTGGCGTTGCGTGGCGAGCGCTTCGATGCGCACGACTTTTTGCCGCAGGCGCGCCAGGCCGGTGCCGTGGCCGCGCTGGCCGAGCATGGCCT
>CAKZXL010000467.1 GCA_937883885.1 uncultured Aquincola sp.
GCGCCGGCACTGGCGCCCGCCAGCACGCCTGCGGCGGCGAGGGCACCGACGAGGGGTTTGATTCGGGTCATGGCTTGCTCTCCTTGCTCGGGGCTTTGCGGGGGATTCCGCTTGCTGGCCATGATGCAGAGCGGCGGTGAGCCGGAGATTAGGCGGGGGTGAAGCGAAGATTAAGACTGGCTGGTTTGGGCGGGGCCGTATGTGCTTGATCGCGGCGAGCGGGCGGGGTACTGAGCTCCGGGACTGTCCCCCGGCTTCGGCTGCGCCGAAGCCTCCTCCTTTATGTCCCTGCGCCCAGCACCCCACCCTCTCGCTGGGGCTCGCTGTCGCGTCGGACGAAACACCCCTCGCACTAGCCACTCAGCCCCAGCGATGCGCTGTTCAACGGCACATCCACCACGGGCAGTGGCCAGTGCCGGGGCCGGCGGGGGTGCTTGCCGCAGGGACATAAAGGAGGAGGCTTCGGCGTAGCCGAAGCCGGGGGACAGTCCCGGAGGTAAGTACCCCGCTGGCCCAGCGCGCCAGCACATCAAGCCTCAAGCATCAGCGCCCAACGGAAACACGCACACCACCCGCAACCCACCCAACGGCGAAGTCTCCAAAGACAACCGGGCTCCGTGCCGGTCGGCCACGCCTTTCACGATGGCAAGGCCCAACCCGCTGCCGCCTGCCGCTTCCATGCCCTGGTGCGCCGGCTCCCGCCGCCAGAAGCGGTCGAAAGCCTGGGCGCGGTCGGGCTCGGGGATGCCCGGGCCGCTGTCGTCCACCGTCAGCACCGCGACATCGCCTTGGCGTTGCACGCTCACCTGCACCGTGGCACCGGGCGGGCTGTGGCGCAGGGCGTTGTCGGCCAGGTTGCGGGCCAGCGCGGTCAGGCCGGCGTTGTCGCCCTGCACCACCAGGCCCGGGGCCGCATCCAGCGCCAGCGTGCTGCCGCGCGCCAGGGCCAGCGTGGCGCTGTCGGCCAGGGCCTGCTGCACCAGCGCGCCCAGGTCCAACGGCTTGAGGGTGGGTTGGCGGCTGCCGGGTTCGTTGCGGGCCAGGGTCAGCAGCTGTTCCACCAGACGCGTGGCACGGTCCACGCCGGCGGCCAGCGCGGCGGTGGCTTCGGCGCGGGCGGCCTCGTCGCGCACGCGGCCCAGCAGCTGCACCTGCAGCTTGAGTGCGGTGAGCGGCGAGCGCAGCTCATGCGCGGCATCGGCCACGAAGGCGCGCTGGGTGTCGAAGGCGGCGCCCAGCCGCTGCAGCAGTGCATTGAGGCTGCCCACCAGCGGCGCCACCTCGTCGGGCAGGCCACCGTCGGGCAAGGGCGCCAGCGATTCGGCGTCGCGCAGCTTCACTTCGCGCGACAGGCGCTGCAAAGGCGCCAGTGATCGTTGCACCAGCCAGCCCACCGCCAGCGCCAGCACCGGTGCCATCAGCAGCAGCGGCAGCACCGCACGCCAGGCGGCGTCGGCGGCCACGCGCTCGCGGATCTGCCGCGGCTGCGCCACCTGGATCACGCGGCTGAAGGTGGCCACGCTGTAGGTGCGCCAGGTCTGGTTGCCCACCTGCACGTCGGCCAGGCCCAGGATGGCGCGGGTGGGCAGCGCCGGGTGCGGGCGCGAGGCATAGATGGCCCGGCCATCCACCGACCAGATCTGCACCACGAAGTCGAGGTCGGCATCGGCACTGCCCGGCGCAATCTCGCCCTGGTCGCGCAGCGACAGCGCCATCTGCTTGAGCTGATAGTCGAACAGCGCCTCGGTCTCGTGCAGTGCATTGCGGTAGGTGGCGCCGGCCAGCACCAGCACCGCCAGCAGCAGCGCCCCCAGCAGCGAGGCCAGCAGCCGCGCGCGGATCGACCTCATGCGTCGGCCTCGGGCGCGGCGGCGTCGCCACGCTGGCCGAGGTAGTAGCCCAACCCGCGCATGGTGCGGATGACGTCGGCGCCCAGCTTGCGTCGCAGCTGGTGGATGTAGACCGAGACGGTGTTGCTCTCCACCTCTTCGCCCCAGCCGTAGAGCTTGTCCTCGAGCTGCTGGCGCGACAGGATGGCGCCCGGCCGGGCCATCAGCGCTTCCAGCAGGGCAAACTCGCGCGCCGACAGCAGCACCGGCGCGCCGTCGCGCGCCACCTGCCGTGTGGCCGGGTCCAGCGTGATGCCGGCGTGTTGCAGCACCGGCGCCGCGCGGCCGGCATGGCGGCGCAGCACGGCGCGCATGCGGGCGGCCAGTTCGTCCAGCTCGAAGGGCTTGACCAGGTAGTCGTCGGCCCCGGCATCCAGCCCCGCCACGCGGTCTTCCAGCGCATCGCGAGCGGTGAGCACGATCACCGGCGTCAGGTCGCCGCGGGCGCGCATCTGGCGCAGCACGTCAAGCCCGCTGCCCAGGCGTCCAGGCTCGGGCAGGCCCAGGTCCAGCAGCACCAGCGCAAAGGCCTCGCTGCCCAGGGTGTTGAGGGCGGCACGAGCGTCGTACACCCAGTCCACCGCGTGCCCTTCCAGCCGCAGCGCCTGGCGCAGCGTGCTGCCGATCATTCGGTCGTCTTCCACCAACAGGAGTCGCATGGCGCGCAAGGATAGTGGTCTTGCGCAACGGTGATGCAATACGCCCATTGCCGACTCAATGCCCTGCCCCATGAAGATCGATTTCGTTTCCGACGTGGCCTGCCCCTGGTGCGCCATCGGCCTCACCTCGCTCGAATCGGCGCTGGCCGAGCTCGAAGGCGAGATTGCGGTGGACCTGCACTTCCAGCCGTTCGAGCTCAACCCCGACATGGCGCCCGAAGGCGAAGACATCGACCAGCACCTGAGCCGCAAGTACCGCACCAGCGCCGAGCAGAACGCGGCCAACCGCGAGACCATCCGCCAGCGCGGCGAGCAGGTGGGCTTCACCTTCACCATCGGGGCGCGCACCCGCATCTACAACACCTTCGATGCGCACCGGCTGCTGCACTGGGCCGGCCTGCAGCCCGACACCACGCTGCAGCTGGCGCTGAAAAAGGCGCTGCTGGTGGCCTACTTCACCGAGGGCCGCGACCCTTCGGACCATGAGGTGCTGGTGGACGTGGTGGGCCAGGTGGGCCTGGACCCCGAAGCCGCGCGCGAGGTGCTGGCCAGCGGCGACTACGCCGAGGAGGTGCGCGAGGCCGAGGCCTACTGGCAGTCCCAGGGCATCCGCGCGGTGCCTTCTGTGGTGGTGAACCACCGCCACCTGCTGCAGGGCGGGCAGCCGCCGGAGGTGTACCTGCAGGCATTGCGCCAGATCGCCGCGGAGAGCGGGGCGGATTGAATGGGGCCCCCAAGCTCGCTGACGCTCGCGTCCCCCCGAGGGGGAGCTCGGTTCCTTGGGGCGGCCCGGCGGAACCGAGGGCACTCGCTCACGCTCGCGGCCTTGAACTGACGCTCCCTGCCCGCAGTTGAAGTGCATGGCCAGCCCTGCCGGCCACCCTTCAACACCGCAAGGACACCTCATGGCCGCCTCTTCTAGCTCCTCTCCCGCCCGCTCGGCCGAGCTGCGGGCCCGCCTCGAAACCATCATCGCGCTGGCCCGGCTGCTGGAGCGGCTGGAGAACCAGCCGGGCGCCGCGTCGCCCGCGCAATACCAGCAGCTGGTGGCGCGGCTGAAGTCGCTGCTGCAGGAAGACGGGCTGCCTCAGGAGGCGCTCAATGCGGTGCTGGCCGCCCACCCGGCCACCGCCGAGCTGTACGAGAACCTGCACTACGAGCACTCGGGCCTGTGCCGTTCGCCGCTGGAACAGGCCGTGGCGGCCGAGACGCAAGTGGCCGCCATGCTGTCGCGGCTGGCCAAGCGCCACTGAACCCCGGGGCACACAGCCCTCCGGATACACCGTATCCAGGCGTAATCAGCGTTCCTCGGCGCCCCCTGCGGCGCCGTGCTCATGTCCTACATGCACCGGGGCCTGCGGCCGACTCACCCGCCTCGGCAGGACTCCTAGAGTGGATTCCAGGCCAGACAAGCCGGCCTTGAAGACCACTCATCACCACTAGGAGTACGGACATGAGCACCAAGCAGTCGATCACCGCGATCATCGCCGCCGCCGCACTGGCAGGCTCCTTCGGTCTGGCCGTGGCCCAAGGGTCGGCCACCTCCACCACCGGCACCACCAACAGCCAGCTGAGCAGCGGCAGCCAGAACGGCACCGCCCCCAACAACAGCATGTCCAGCGGCTCCACGACCAGCGGCAGCACCAGCGGCTCCACCGCCGCCCCCAGCGCCCGCACCGACGCCGGCACGATGAACAGCAACACCAACCCGCGCGGCACCGGCACGCAGGAGAACAACAGCAACCAGGTGACCAACGGCGGCACCGGCGCCACCGGGTCCACCACGGGCAACATGAACAGCGGCAGCACCTCGTCGGGCTCGATGTCGGGCAGCAGCATGGACAACTCGTCCAACAGCAACATGGGCACGATGAACAACGGCCAGCGCCCGGCCCGTGCCGACCGCAACTGAGCGGGCGACTGAGCGGACCGAACGCGCGCCCTGAGCGCGCGCTCCCGGCGCACCGGGCCCTTGCGGCCCGACGCGCCGGACCGAGAGGAGCCCGGCCTTGCGCCGCGGCTCCTTTTGTCCATGCAGCGGGCAGGAGTGCCCGCCAGCTTGAACAGGACGCTGCCATGGCCCTGCACCACCGCCCCCTGGCGCCCGAACCGCGCCTGAGCCCCGCCGATACCGCCGCCGGCCGACTGCGACCCGCACCCGCGCTCTCGCAGCCTGAGGACCGGCCGCGCTGCGAGGTGGTGGAAGGCGTGCAGCGGGGCCTGCTGGTGGCCGCCGCGGTGCTGGTGCTCACGCTGCCGCCGGTGGGCCGTGCGCTGGACATCCTGCCGGCCAGCAACGCCGCTGTGGTGCCCACGCTGGCCCTGGTCGCGCCGCCTGCCACGCTGACGCCCGGCCTGCCGGTGCCACCCGCGCCGCCGGTGCCACCGCCGGCGCGCCTGGCCGACTTCGGCGACCAGCAACCCTCGCCCGACGCCCGCTACGTGGCCAACTGGTCGGTGGACGCGGGCGACCACGGCGACCGGCCGTTCGTCATCGTCGACAAGACCGATGCGCGCGTCTACGTGTTCGATGCGCAGGGCCGTCTGTCCGGCAGCACGCCGGTGCTGCTGGGCGCCGCCAAGGGCGACGACTCGGTGCCCGGCATCGGCGAGCGGCCGATTCCGCTGGTCAAGCCCGAAGAACGCACCACGCCCGCCGGCCGCTTCATCGGCGAACGGGGCAGCAATGCCACCGGTGAAGACGTGGTGTGGGTGGACTACGACGCCGCGGTGTCCATGCACCGGGTGCGCCCGCTGGTGGCTGCCGAGCGCCGGCTGCAACGCCTGGCCAGCCCCACGCCCACGGACAACCGCATCTCCTACGGTTGCATCAACGTGCCCGTGGCCTTTTTCGAGGCGCAGATCGAGCCGTTGTTCCGCCAGGGCAAGGCTGTGATCTACGTGCTGCCCGAGACCCGCCCGGTGCACACGGTGTTCCATTCGTACGATGTGCAGGCACGGCAGGCGGCCGCGACGGCGCGCATCGCCACTCCGGGTTGACCCGGAGGCCAGGCCGTACCGGTCATTCCTACCGCAAAAATTCCGGGCCAAGTGCCGTCTTTTCCCTTAGTTGCGTCCGACTTCCGCTGGATACCATGCGGCGCGGTGCCGATAGGCACTGTTCGCACAGTCCCCGTGGAAAGCCAGATGTCCTTGGTGCACCGCCGCTCGGTTACGTTTGCCCTCGCCGCCCTGTTCGCCGCTGCCGGCAGCCCCGCCGCGCTGGCGCATGCCAATGCCAGCGGCCCCGCGGCCGACGGAAGCACCCCCCGCACCGCCACCGACCAAGCCTGGCAGCACATCGTGCAGGCTGCCGACCACCGTGGCCTGCCCTTCGCCATCGTCGACAAGCAGCAGGCGCTGCTGACCGTGTTCGACGGTCGCGGCCACCCCATCGCCCGCACGCCGGTGCTGCTGGGTCTGGCGCCCGGCGACGACATCACCCCCGGCGTGGGCCAACGGGCGCAGACCGGCAACGTGGCGCCGCAGGAGCGCACCACGCCCGCCGGCCGCTTCGAGGCCGAGCCCGGCCGCAACGTGCAGGGCGAAGACATCGTCTGGCTGGACTACGACGCCGCCTTTGCCATCCACCGGCTGCGCCCGGGTCCTTCGAAGCAGGCGCGCGAGCAGCGCCTGGCCTCGCCCCGGCTCGCCGACCGGCGGGTGTCGCTGGGCTGCGTGGTGGTGCCCGTGCCCTTTTATGAAAACGTGATCGCTCCGGTGCTGGGCCGCGGCCGCAGCGTGGTGTACGTGCTGCCCGAAACCCGGCCGCTGCAGACCTTGTTTGCCCGCGCGGACACGCTGCCGCTGCGCACCGCGGCGCGCTGATTCAGCGCTTTGCCACGCGCGCGCGGCGCGCTTTCCTACAGCCTGCGGACGGGCACCTCGGTACAACTGGCGGGATGGTTACCACCCCTGCCACGCACCGATGAGCGCCCTGGCCGAAGCTCCCGCCGACCCGGCAACGGGCACCGCCACCCCCGCGGTGACCACCCGTGTGCTGACGGTCAACACCCACAAGGGTTTCACCTTCTTCAACCGCAAGTTCATCCTGCATGAGCTGCGCGAAGCAGTGCGCCATGTGTCGGCCGACGTGGTGTTTCTGCAGGAAGTGCTGGGCACGCACACCCGCCACTCCACCCGCTGGGCGGGCTGGCCGGAAGCGCCGCACTACGAATTCCTGGCCGACGAGATCTGGCCCGAGTTCGCCTATGGCCGCAACGCGGTGTACCCGCACGGCCACCACGGCAATGCGGTGCTGTCGAAGTACCCGATCGCGCACTACGAGAACCTGGACGTGTCCATCGCCGGCCCCGAAAAGCGCGGCCTGCTGCACTGCGTGCTCAAGCTGCCCGACGGCCGCGACCTGCATGCCATCTGCGTGCACCTGGGGCTGCAGGAACGCCACCGCGTCAAGCAGCTGCAGCTGCTGTGCCAGATGATGCACAAGCGCATTCCTGAAGATGCACCCGTGGTGGTGGCCGGCGACTTCAACGACTGGCGGGTGCGCGCCCACGGCATCCTGGCGCGGGCCGGCCTGCGCGAGGTGTATGCCCATGCCACCGGCGCTTCGGCCCGCAGCTTTCCGGCCGCGTTCCCGATGCTGCAGCTGGACCGCATCTACGTGCGCAATGCCCGCGTGCATGCGCCGGTGATCCTGCCCAAGAAGCCTTGGGACAAGCTGTCTGACCATGCGCCCCTGGCGGCGGAGATCGCGGTATGAGCAACCGTTGGGTGGCGGGCAACCGCTTCGAGCTGCTTGAAAACGGCGAAGCGTTCTACCCCCGCGTGTTCGAGTGCATCGCCGCCGCGCAACATGAGGTGTACGTCGAGACCTTCATCCTGTTCGACGACAAGGTGGGCCGCGGCCTGCACGAGGCGCTGCTGAAGGCCGCTGCCAACGGCGCGCAGGTGCACCTGTTGATCGACGGCTTCGGCTCGCCCGACCTGACGCCCGCCTTCACCGACCCGCTGCGCGAAGCCGGCGTGGTGCTGCACGTGTTCGACCCTGCCCCGCCCATCCTGGGCTGGCGCCGCAACATGCTGCGGCGCATGCACCGCAAGATCGTGGTGATCGACGGCAAGCAGGCTTTCGTGGGTGGCATCAATTATTCGGCCGACCACCTGGCCGACTACGGCCCCGAGGCCAAGCAGGACTATGCGGTGGAAGTGCACGGCCCCATCGTCGGCCACATCCACGCCTTCACCAAGGCTGCGGCGCGCGTGGTGCAGCCCAGCCGACGCTGGTTGCGCCGCGCCAAGCCCGAGGCCGAAAAGGCGCTGGATGCCGCGGGCCAGGCGCAGGCCATGTTCATCACCCGCGACAACCGCGACCACACCACCGACATCGAGCGGCACTACCGCGCGGCCATCCGGTCGGCCCGCAAGCGTGTGGTCATCGCCAATGCCTACTTCTTTCCGGGCTACCGCTTCATCCGCGAGCTGCGCAAGGCGGCGCGCCGCGGCGTGGAAGTGGTGCTGATCCTGCAGGGCGAGCCCGACATGCCCATTGCCAAGGCCGCGGCCGAGACGCTGTACGCCAACCTGTTGAAGGCCGGCGTGCGCATCTTCGAATACTGCGAGCGGCCCTTGCACGGCAAGGTGGCGCTGGTGGACGACGAATGGTCGACCGTGGGCTCGAGCAACCTCGACCCGCTGAGCCTGTCGCTGAACCTGGAGGCCAACGTCGTCATCCGCGACCGCGACTTCAACGCCACCTTGAGCGGCCGGCTGCAGCACCTGATGGACAACGCCTGCAAGGAAGTGGACGCGACGCAGATCGACCCGCCCAGCCTGTGGTCGACGATCCGCAGCTACATCGTCTTCCACTTCATCCGCAAGTTTCCGCGCTGGGCGCCGCGGCTGCCGCAACTCACGCGGCCGACGGTGGCGCCGCTGCGCCTGTAGCCGGGCCCGCCCGATGGACAACCCCAAGGGCCGGGGCCTGACCGCCCGCGCCTGGTGGCCCTGGGCGCGGCGCATCGTCACGCTCTTGTTCTTCAGCCTGGTGGTGTGGCTGTTGGTCAAGCAGGCCCGCAACATCGACTGGGCGCAGGTGTGGACGGCTGCGGGCAACCACCCGCTGCCGGCGCTGCTGCTCGCCGCCGGCCTGGGCATCGCGAGCCACGGGCTGTACAGCAGCTTCGACCTGCTGGGTCGGCACTACACCGGCCACCGCCTGCCCGCCTGGCAGGTGATGCTCACCACCTTCATCAGCTACGCCTTCAACCTGAACCTGGGGTCGCTGGTGGGTGGCGTGGCCTTCCGCTTCCGGCTGTATTCGCGGCTGGGGCTGGACAACGCCCGCATCGGCCGCATCCTTGGCATCAGCATGCTCACCAACTGGCTGGGCTACCTGGTGCTGGCGGGGGCGGTGTTCGCCTCCGGCCTGTTGGAAGTGCCGGCCGAATGGCGCATCGCCGGACCGCCGCTGCAATGGCTGGGCGGCGCGCTGCTGCTGGTGGCGGCGGGCTATGTGGTGGCCTGCTTCGCCTCCAAGCGCCGGCTGCTGGTGGTGCGCGGGCATGAGCTGCCGCTGCCCACCGGGCGCATGGCGCTGCTGCAGCTGGCCATGTCGTGCACCAACTGGATGTTGATGGGCGCGATGGTGTGGACGCTGCTGGACCAGCGCATCGGCTATGCCACGGTGCTGGGCGTGCTGCTCATTGCCGCCATCGCCGGCGTCATCACCCATGTGCCGGCCGGCCTGGGCGTGCTGGAGGCGGTGTTCGTCGCTCTGCTGTCGGACCGCATACCGGCCGGGGAGCTGCTGGCTTCGCTGCTGATCTACCGCGCGATGTACTACCTGGTGCCGCTGGCGCTGGCCACGCTGCTGCACCTGACCATCGAGGCGCGCATGCTCAAGGCGAAGCGGCGGCAGCCGCGGCCCCCTCGGCCGCCCCGGCCGGCACCGGCGAGGCCAGCCAGTCGAGCACCGCTGCATTGAATTCGGCCGGCCGGCCCACCATCACCCAGTGGCCGGTGGGCAGCCCCACCACGCGGTTGCCCGGCTTGGCGGCCAGCTTCTGTGCCCAGGCCTTGCTGTGGAACATGAAGGGCTTGCGCTCGCCGTAGAAGAACAGCATGGGGCACGTGGGCGCAAAGGCCTTGGGCCGGCCAAAGCCGCCGGCTTCCTTGAACCACTGCACCGCATAGGGGTAGCCCATCTGCGCGCCGATGCGCTCTTGCGGCGCGGGCGCGCGGAAGAACCTGGCGGTGCGGCGGGCGATGGCATCGCCCACGCTGCCACGCAGCTTCCAGGCGCTGGCCAGCGTGAGCTGGTAGGCCACCGCGCCCAACTTGCCCTTGGCGCCCATCTCGGCCAGGTTGGCGCGCGAGCCGGCATCGCCGATGTCCACGCCGATCAGCCGCTGCACCCGCTGCGGATGGCGCGCCAGGTACTGGTAGCCGTAGAAGCAGCCCCAGTCGTGCACCAGCAAAATCACCGGCTTGCCGGGGCTCACCCGGTCGACCACCGCGGCGATGGCGGCGATGACCTCGTCCAGGCTGTAGGCGCGGGCGATGGGGCGGCTGATGTCGAAGCCCGGCAGCGTGAAGCGCACGCAGCGGTACCGGCCCTTGAAGGCGGCCACCTGCGGGTCCCACAGGTGGTGCGTGTCGGGCCAGCCGTGCAGCATCACGATGGTGTCGGCGCCGCTGCCTTCTTCGATGATCTCGACCTGGGGTGCGTTCATGGCGGGATGGTAGATCGTGGGCCTGGCCGCCCAGTAGAACGGATGCCCGCGGTACCGCATGTCACCGCGGCGACGGCCGCCGAAGCAGCCCAGCGGGAGGTGCGAGCGCCGCACCGCCTAGACTTGAGGGTTTTCCGAATTCCCAGCTCCACCCTCGAAAGACCATCGTGGCCGCGACCATCCTGCAAAACCTTCCCGCCGGCGAGCGCGTCGGCATCGCCTTCTCGGGCGGCCTGGACACCAGTGCCGCCGTGCACTGGATGCGCGCCAAGGGCGCCATTCCCTGCGCGTACACGGCCAACCTGGGCCAGCCCGACGAGAGCGACTACGAAGAGATTCCGCGCAAGGCCAAGGCCTATGGCGCGGACATCGCCCGCCTGATCGACTGCCGCCCGCAGCTGGTGGCCGAAGGCATCGCCGCCATCCAGTGCGGTGCCTTCCACATCTCCACCGGCGGCGCCACCTACTTCAACACCACGCCGCTGGGCCGGGCCGTGACAGGCACTGCGCTGGTGGTGGCCATGCGTGAAGACGGCGTCAACATCTGGGGCGACGGCAGCACCTACAAGGGCAACGACATCGAGCGCTTCTACCGCTACGGCCTGCTGGCCAACCCGGCGCTGCGCATCTACAAGCCCTGGCTGGACCAGACCTTCATCGACGAGCTGGGCGGCCGCAAGGAGATGAGCGAATACCTCATCGCCAACGGCTTCGACTACAAGATGAGCGTCGAGAAGGCCTACAGCACCGACAGCAACATGCTGGGCGCCACGCACGAGGCCAAGGACCTGGAGTTCCTGAACGCCGGCATGAACATCGTCAAGCCCATCATGGGCGTGGCCTTCTGGCGAGAAGACGTGGCCGTGAAGGCCGAGACGGTGAGCGTGCGCTTCGAAGAAGGCGTGCCGGTGGCGCTGAACGGCATGACCTTCCCGAACGCGGTGGCGCTGTTCGAAGAGGCCAACCGCATCGGCGGCCGCCACGGCCTGGGCATGTGCGACCAGATCGAGAACCGCATCATCGAAGCCAAGAGCCGCGGCATCTACGAAGCCCCGGGCATGGCGCTGCTGCACATCGCCTATGAGCGGCTGGTGACCGGCATCCACAACGAAGACACCATCGAGCAGTACCGCGTGAACGGCCGCAAGCTGGGCCGCCTGCTGTACCAGGGCCGCTGGTTCGACCCGCAATGCATGATGCTGCGCGAATCGGCCCAGCGCTGGGTGGCGCGCGCCATCACCGGCGAAGTGACGCTGGAACTGCGCCGCGGCAACGACTACTCGATCATGGACACCGTGAGCGAGAACCTGACCTACCAGCCCGAGCGGCTGAGCATGGAAAAGGTGGAAGGCGCCTTCACCCCCGCCGACCGCATCGGCCAGCTGACGATGCGCAACCTGGACATCCAGGACACCCGCCAGAAGCTGGGCATCTACACCCGCGTGGGCCTGCTGGGTGCGGGCTCGGAAGGCAGCATTCCGTTGCTGACTTCGGGTGGGGATGAGCCGCAGGCGTAAGCGCC
>CAKZXL010000468.1 GCA_937883885.1 uncultured Aquincola sp.
CTTTCCCTGCCGCCGCTCGAGTTTTCGATGCAAGACACGGTGCCGGCCGACCTGGCCCCCGACCGGGGTCCGGCTTATGAGCCTTTCAAGTGGCCGACCCCCCCTTACGCCAGCTACCCAGAGCCGGTGCGCCAGAGCCGCCCCGAGGACTGCGAGCTGGAAGGCCTGAGCGGCAAGGCCCGGCCCGGCAAGCTGATGTCGCTGACGCCCGAGGCCGGCATCGCCCACGTCAAGGTGCTGCCGGCGCGCGCGGCCATTCCACTGCGCTTCGACCAGTTCCGCCGCCTGACGCTCAAGGCGCCGCTGCCCACGCTGGGCGCGGCCCACAACGACCCGCATGCGGCCATCGTCGACCACCGGCCGTCGGTGCCCTACAAGATCACCTGGCGCGACGGCAGCAGCACCGAAGGCATGACCATCGGCCATGTGGAAGCCGACTACGGCGTCTTCCTGTTCGAGCCGCTGGACGACGCCGGCACCGTCGAGCGCAGCCTGGTGCCGCGCGAGGCGATGGCCAGTGTCGAGTTCGGCACCCGGCTGGGTGAGCTGCTGGTCGAGCAGCAGGCCACCACGCCCGCGCAGATCGAGCAGGTGGTGCAGGAGCAGGAGCGCATGCGTTCGCAGAAGCTGGGCGACATCCTGGTCACGCGCCAGATCGTCACGCCCGACCAGCTGCTCGAAGCGATCGAGCAGCAGGCCAAGATGCCGATGGTGCGCATCGGCGAGGCGCTCACCGCGCTGGGCCTGATCACCGCCCAGCAGCTGGACGATGCGCTGGCGCAGCAGAAGCACGACCGCTCGGTGCCGCTGGGCGAGATGCTGGTGCGCCAGGGGCTGGTCTCGCGCCAGGACCTGCAGACCGCGCTGGCCCGCAAGATGGGCTACCCGGTGGTGGACGTGGCCCACTTCCCGGTGGAAGCCGAGGCGGCGCGCAAGCTGCCGTTCGCGGCCGCCAACCGGCTGGTCACGCTGCCGCTGCTGCTGCGAGGAAGCCGCCTCATCGTGGCATTGGAAGACCCTTCACGCCGCGCCGTGATCGAGGAGCTGGAGTTCGTCACCCAGCTCAAGGTGGTGCCCACGCTGGCCACGTCGGCCCAGGTGATGCGGGCGCTGCCCACGGTGTATGAACGGCTGGGCATCGACACCTCGGGCGCGCGGGTGGACGACCCCAGCGCCGCCATCGAGTTCGAGCCGCAGGACGCCAGCAAGCTGGTGGAAACGCTGGAGCTGCAGCACAGCCACAGCGCCAAGGAGGCCGAGGACGACCAGCCGATCGAGCAGTCGGACAACTCGCTGGTGCGGCTGATCAACCAGATGATCATCGACGCCTACAACCAGGGCGTCTCCGACATCCACATCGAGACCTACCCCGGCCGCGAGAAGCTCAAGATCCGCTACCGCAAGGACGGCGTGCTGCGCCCCTACCTGGAGCTGCCGCACACCTACCGCGCGGCGCTGATCGCGCGCATCAAGATCATGTGCGACCTCGACATCTCCGAGCGCCGCAAGCCGCAGGACGGCAAGATCAACTTCGCCAAGTTCAGCCCCCAGCACAAGCTGGAGCTGCGCATTGCCACCATCCCCACCAACAACAACCTGGAAGACGTGGTGATGCGGCTGCTGGCCTCGGCCAAGCCGCTGCCGCTGGAAAAGCTGGGCGTCTCCGAGCGCAACTACAAGCGCCTGACCGAAGCCGTGGGCCGCCCCTACGGCATGGTGCTGTGCGTGGGGCCCACCGGCAGCGGCAAGACCACCACGCTGCATTCGGCGCTGGCCAAGATCAACACGCCCGAGCGCAAGATCTGGACGGCCGAGGACCCGGTCGAAATCACCCAGGCCGGGCTGCGGCAGGTGCAGGTCAATGCCAAGATCGATTGGACCTTCGCCAAGGCGCTGCGCGCCTTTTTGCGAGCCGACCCTGACGTGATCATGGTGGGTGAAATCCGCGACGGCGAGACCG
Organism: uncultured Aquincola sp.; assembly: GCA_937883885.1. The sequence goes on from CAKZXL010000468.1 coordinate 1,961, forward strand.
CGCAGATGGCGGTGGAAGCCTCGCTCACCGGCCACCTGGTGTTCAGCACCCTGCACACCAACAGCGCGCCCGAGACCGTGACCCGGCTGCTGGACATGGGCATGGACCCGTTCAACTTCGCCGATGCGCTGCTGGCGGTGCTGGCCCAGCGCCTGGTGCGCCGCATATGCGCCCACTGCCGCGTAGCCAGCCCGGCCAGCCAGCAGCAGGTGGACGAGCTGCTGCACGACTACCTGCATGTGTTTCCGCCCAACGACCCGCGCTTTGCCGCCGAGACCGAAGACGCGCTGCTGGCCGACTGGACCCAGCGCTTCGGCAGCAACGGCAAGCTGATGCACTACCACGCGCCGGGCTGCAAGCACTGCGACGACGGCGGCTTCAAGGGCCGGGTGGGCCTGCACGAGCTGCTGTCGATGTCGCGCGACCTGCGCCGCCTGGTGCAGACCGGCGCGCGGGTGGAAGAGATCCTCAACACCGGCCTGGCCGAAGGCATGCGCACGCTGCGCCAGGACGGCATCGAGAAGGTGCTGCAAGGCCTGACCACCATCGAGGAAGTGCGGGCAACCAGCAACACCTGAAGCCTCACAATCGTGGCCATCAACCACGATACGAGGCTTCCATGCGAGAACTCTCTTCGGCCGGCCAGCAGGCCGTGGCCGGCATCGCGCAGCGCCACGGCTTCAGTGTGGACGCGGTGACCCACATGCTGCAGGCCGTGGTCAACGGCAACGGCGGCATGGCCCAGTTCAGCCACCCCGAATTCGCCGGCAGCGGCCAGTGGATGCGCGGCGGCATGACCATGGTCTCGGACATGTTCAACAACCACCTCAAGGGCCGGGTGGACAGCCTGTGCGCCGAACTGGCCGACCTGGTGGCCAGCCAGCCCGGGCTGCTGCAGGGCGGCAGCTTCCAGTCGCAAAGCCAGGGTGGTGACGGCCAGCAGCAGCAAAGCGGCGGCTACGGCAGCAGCCAGGGCGGCTTCTCCGGCTCCTCCAGCCTGTTCGTGCCCGCTGCCTCGGGCAACAGCCAGGGCGACTGGTGGCCCGACGACCTGCGCTGGCCCAACAGCACCGGCGCGCAGAACAACGTGCGCTATGCCTACTTCGCGCAGGCCCACCGGCTGGCCATCGACCTGGGCGGCCGGGTGACGGTGTACGACACGCTGGACCACAGCATCGGCGGCTTCGGCCAGCAGCAGTCGGGCAGCGGCAGCCTGAGCTTCAACAGCCAGTACGGCGTGGTGGACGTGGCCTCGCTGCCGGTGGTGTGGACCTCGGACGGCGGGTCGGCACCCGCGCCGGCCTATGCGCCTTCGCCGGCCCCCGCGCCGGCCTGGAACGACGCAGCGGCCGCCACGCCTGCCGGCGAATCCACCGATGTCTTCGCCACGCTGGAACGTCTGGCCGACCTGCGCGCCAAGGGCATCGTCAGCGATGAGGAATTTGCGGCGAAGAAGGCGGAGCTGCTGAAGCGGATCTGACCGGCATTTCCACCCCCACCGGCCCCTGCACGATCACCGTGCGGGTCGGGAAGGCGAACTGCACGCCGATGGCGGCCAGTTCGCGCATCAGCGCGAGGTTGATGCGCTGCTGCTCGTCCATGTAGACGTTGAAGCTGGGGTCCTGCACGATGTACACCACTTCGTAGTCCAGCGAGCTTTCGCCGAAGGCCTTGAAGTGGGCGCGGTCGAACTTCAGGCGCTCGCTGGCCTGCACGATGCGCTGCACCACCTCGGGCACCTGCGCCGCCTGCTCGGCGCTGGCGTCGTAGGTGATGCCGAAGCTGAACACGATGCGCCGCGTCAGCAGCCGCTTGTAGTTGTTGATCGTCTGCTTGAGCAGCTCGGTGTTCGACACCACGATCTGCTCGCCCTGCAGGCTGCGGATGCGCGTGGTCTTCAGGCCGATGTGCTCCACCGTGCCGGCGGTGCTGCCGATGACGATGAAGTCGCCCACCTCGAAGGGCTTGTCCACCGCGATGGAGACCGAGGCGAACAGGTCGCCCAGGATGTTCTGCACCGCCAGCGCAATGGCGATGCCGCCCACGCCCAGGCTGGCCACGAAGGCGGTGATGTTGACGCCCAGGTTGGCCAGGATGGACAGCAGCACCACCGCCCACACCACCGTGGTCAGGCCCCAGGCCATCAAGGTGCCGGCCGCGCTCACCTGCTGCGGGTTGGCGCTGCCGGCGGTATGGCGCTGGTGGTAGGCCGCCAGGCCGGCCTGCACCGCACGGTTCATCCACAGGCCCATCTGCAGCGCCAGCGCCAGGAACCACAGGTGCTCGACCCGGCTGTGCCAGCGGTCGGGCAGCTCTACCGCGCCCAGGCCGATCAGCACGGCGGCCAGCAGGATCAGCCAGCGGTTGGTGCCGGCCAGCACGTTGACCAGGAAGTCGTCGATGCGGGTGGTGGTGCGCTGGGCCAGGTGTGCGGCGCGGCCCACGGCCACGCGCAGCAACAGGGTCAGCAACAGGTAGGCCACGCAGGCCACCAGCAGGCCCCACAGCCATTGGCTCAAGGGTATGCCCAGCAGCAAGGTGCCGCTCACGGTGTCGGTGATGGAGCTGAAATTCATCGGTCAGAAGGCTTTCGGTGCAGGGGTGCAGGTCGGCCCATGCACGCGGCGCGGACCGGCGAAAGCCTGGCTGCGGCAAACGCTGTGCCGCTGGCGCGCGCTCAACCCCCTAAAGCGCCACGCTGCGAAAACCGGTGAAGCCTTCGTCGCGCTCGGCCGCCGCAAAGCGCCGCACCTTGGGGTGGGCCAGCCGCGCCGGCTCCAGCGCCGCCACGCCGCGCAGCACCCGCAGCCGGCCGTCGATGGCCGCACGGCCACCGGGCCAGGCGCGCGCATGCCCGGCCACCCATTCGCGCACGCCGCGCCAGGCCCAGCCGCGGCTGCCGCCCTGCAGCGCGGCCAGCTCCCATTCCACCTCGGTGGGCAGGCGGCGGCCGGCCCAGCGGCACCAGGCATCGGCTTCGTACCAGTTGACATGCAGCACCGGCTGCGCCGCCGGCGCCCGCTGCAGGCGGCCGAAGCGGCGCAGCAGCACGCCGTGGCGCAGTTGCTCCACATCGCGCGGGCTGCGGCGGCCTTCGCGTTGTACCCAGGCCCAGCCTTCGGGGTGCCACCAGGCGGCCTCGTCATAACCGCCGTCTTCCACGAATTCGGCGTACTGGGCCCAGCTCACCGGCTGGGCGTCGATCTCGAACTCGGGCACCGCCTCTTCATGCGCCCATTGCTCGGCCGGCGGCACATAGCCGCCCGGCTGCGAGCCCAGCGCAAAACGCTGCGCGCCGAATACCAGCGGCGGTCGCAGCGGCAGCACCGGTGCGGCATCGGCCAGCTCGGTGGCGTCGGGCAGGCCCAGCGCCTGCGCCAGCGCGGCAAAGCGTTCCACCAGCGCGTCTTCGTACAGCAGCGCATCGCGGAACCAGTGCAGGTCGTCGTCGTCTTCGCCGGCCAGCAAGTCCACCGTCACCTCCAGCGTGTCGGCGAGGTAGCTGCGGGTGGTGCTGAAGTCGGGCAAGGCCATGTGCCAGCGGGCGGCGCCGCCCACCGCCTCGGGGTTCCACCAGCCGTCGGCGCCGGGGTCGATGCTGGCCAGCGGCGCGCGCTGGCGGTCGGACTGTTCGCCACGGGCGCGCTGCAGGTTGCGGGCGATCCAGCGCTCCTGGTACCAGGCGGCATGGCCGGCCAGCCAGCGGGCGGGCGCCAGCACCGCGGCATCGGCCGCGGGCAGGCGGCGTTCTTCGGGCTGCCCTTCGAACAGCGCCAGCCAGCGCAGCGTGCGGTTGCGGGCGTCGATCAGGGCCAGGGACAGCACGTCGGCATCGGCCACGCGCATGCGGCGCGGATCGGCCAGCAGGGCATCGATGGACGTGCTCATCGGAACGGATGGACGGCGGCGGGCATGCCATGGATTATCCCGATGCGGGTTTGTCGCGGCAGAGACAAACCTGAATCGAACGACCGTGCTAAAACGCCTGATTCCCGCAGGAGACAACCGATGGACCTCAACTTCACCGCGGAAGAAGAAGCCTTCCGCCAAGAGATCCGGCAATGGGTGCATGCCCACCTGCCGCAGGACATCAGCCACAAGGTGCACAACGCGCTGCGCCTGAGCAAGGACGATCTGCAGCGCTGGGCCAAGATCCTGGGCAAGCAGGGCTGGCACGGCTGGGCCTGGCCCAAGCAGTTCGGCGGCCCGGGCTGGAATGCCATCCAGCGCCACCTGTTCGAGGAAGAAACCGCGCTGGCCGGTGCGCCCCGCGTGGTGCCCTTCGGCCCGGTGATGGTGGCGCCGGTGATCATGGCCTTCGGCACGCCCGAGCAGCAGGCCAGGCACCTGCCCGGCATCATGAGCGGCGAGGTGTGGTGGAGCCAGGGCTACAGCGAGCCGGGCTCGGGCTCGGACCTGGCTTCGGTCAAGACCCGCGCGGTGCGCCAGGGCGACCAGTACATCGTCAACGGCCAGAAGACCTGGACCACGCTGGGCCAGTATGGCGACTGGATCTTCTGCCTGGTGCGCACCGATGCGAGCGTCAA
>CAKZXL010000469.1 GCA_937883885.1 uncultured Aquincola sp.
CAGATCTTCGGCGTGCAGTACCTGTCCACGCTGGGCGGCTTCGTGTTCCTCAGCCACCAGATCGGCAGCTTCCTGGGCGTGTGGCTGGGCGGCAAGCTCTACGACACCACCGGCAGCTACGACGTGGTGTGGTGGCTGGCCGCGGCGCTGGGCCTGTTCGCGGCCGCCATCAACCTGCCGGTGCGTGAAGGTCCGATCGCCCGCCAGCCGGTGGCGGTGGCGGCATGAGGCCCAGCCCCGCCACACGCCGCCTGCTGGCCTGGGCCGCCGCACTGGCGGTGCTGGGCGCGGTGTTCGCGGCCTACCTGCAGCCCACGCTGATGGTGGAGCTGGCCAACCAGATGTGGGCCTGCTTCTGATGCACGGCGGTACCGAACCCTCGGCCTGGGTGCAGCGCTGGGCGCCCTTGATACGCCCCGGCGGCAAGGTGCTGGACGTGGCCTGCGGCAGCGGCCGCCACTTGCGCTGGATGGCCGCGCGCGGCCATGCGGTGACGGGCGTGGACCGCGACGCGCAGGCGCTGGCACCGCTGCAGCCGCTGGGCGACCTGATCGTGGCCGACATCGAAGCCGGCCCCTGGCCGCTGCCCGGCGAGACCTTCGACGCCGTGGTGGTGACGAACTACCTGTGGCGCCCGCTGATGCCCACGCTGCTGCAGTGCCTGGCCCCTGGTGGCGTGCTGATTTACGAAACTTTTACCGAGGGCCAGGCCCGCATCGGCAAGCCTTCGCGGCCCGATTTCCTGCTGCGGCCTGGCGAGTTGCTGACGGTGGCGCAAGGCCTGCGCATCGTCGCGTACGAAGACGGTTTCCTGGCTTCGCCCGATCGCTTCGTCCAGCGCGTCGCGGCCATCCGGCCGGGGGCGCCGGGCGCCGAGCCGGCTCGTTATCCCCTGTGAGGGGCCGACCGGCCGACGGTTAAACTCCGTCGATTAGGAAGAAGCCGGTACCGCTATGAACCCGATTGTTGGCAGCATCGTCGCGCTGATCACGCCGATGCACGAAGACGGCAGCGTCGACTACCCCGCACTGCGCAAGCTGATCGACTGGCACATCGCTGAAGGCACCGACTGCATCGGTGTCGTCGGCACCACCGGCGAATCGCCCACCGTCTCGGTGGAAGAGCACTGCGAGATCATCCGCGTCGCGGTGGAGCAGGCGGCGGGCCGCGTGCCCATCATGGCCGGCGCCGGCGCCAATTCCACGCAGGAAGCCATCGAGCTCACCCGCTTCGCCAAGAGCGTGGGTGCCGACTGCTCGCTGCAGGTCGTGCCCTACTACAACAAGCCGACGCAGGAAGGCATCTACCGCCACTTCAAGACCATCGCCGAGGCGGTGGACCTGCCGGTGGTGCTGTACAACGTGCCCGGCCGCACCGTGGCCGACATGAGCGTGGAAACCACGCTGCGCCTGGCGCAGGTACCGGGCATCATCGGCATCAAGGAAGCCACCGGCAACATCGAACGCGCCGCCTGGTTGGTGCGCGAACTGCCCGAAAGCTTTTCGGTGTATTCGGGCGACGACGGCACCGCCGTGGCCTTGATGCTGCTGGGTGGCCAGGGCAACGTGAGCGTCACCGCCAACGTGGCGCCGCGCCTGATGCACGAGCTGTGCAAGGCCGCCGTGGCCGGCGATGCGCTGCGCGCCCGCGAACTGCACCTGCAGCTGCTGCCGCTGCACAAGCAGCTGTTCTGCGAACCCAACCCGATCCCCGTGAAGTGGGCGCTGAACCGCATGGGCCTCTGCGGCCCGGCGCTGCGCCTGCCGCTCACACCGCTGGACGCAGCCCTGCAGCCGGTGGTCGACAAGGCCTTGCGCGACAGCGGCGTGCTGTAAGCCGAACGCCCCGCGCCTTTTTCTTCCACGTCCGACAACTTCTCGCCCGGCGCCCCGCAGCGCCGGCGGCCTCTCCCGATGCGTCAACTGAACCGTTCCACTACCGCGCTGGCTGTCCTGGCGCTCATGGCCACGCTGGCCGGGTGCTCGAGCGTCGAGAACCTGATGTCGGGCGACAAGATCGACTACCGCAGCAAGTCCAAGCAGTCGAGCTCGCCGCTGGAAGTGCCGCCCGACCTGACGCAGCTGGCCCGCGATGGCCGCTACCAGACCGCCTCGGGCAGCGTCAGCGCCGCCGGCTACCAGGCCACTGCCAACGTGCCGGGCGCCGTCAACACGCCGGAGGCGACGCCCACCGTGGCCCCGCAGGCCATTGGCGACATCCGCGTGCTGCGCGACGGCAACCAGCGCTGGCTGTTCGTGCCTTCCACACCCGAGCAGCTGTGGCCCCAGCTGCAGCAGTTCTGGCAGGAGCGTGGCTTTGTGCTGGCCACCGACAGCCCGCAGGCCGGCGTGATGGAAACCGACTGGGCCGAAAACCGCGCCAAGATCGCCGACGACATCATCCGCCGCACGCTGGGCCGGGTGCTCGATTCGCTGTACTCCACCGGTGAGCGCGACAAGTTCCGCACCCGCGTGGAACGCGTGGCCGGCGGCACCGAGGTGTACATCAGCCACCGCGGCATGCAGGAGGTCTACACCAGCCGCGAGCGCGACCAGACCAACTGGACCGTGCGCCCCAGCGACCCGGAGCTGGAAGCCGAATTCCTGCAGCGCCTGATGGTCAAGCTGGGCACCGACAAGACCCGCGCCGACCAGGCCATCGCCTCGGCCGGCGCCGCGGCACCCAGCGGTGCGCCCGCCACCCCCGGCACGCCGGTGAACGCCCGCGCCCGCGTGCTGGCCGGCACCGAAGCGGCCACGCTGCAGGTGGACGAAGGCTTCGACCGGGCCTGGCGCCGTGTGGGCCTGGCGCTGGACCGTGGCGGCTTCACCGTGGAAGACCGTGACCGCGCCGGCGGCATCTACTACGTGCGTTATGCCGATCCCAAGATGGCCGGCAAGGAAGAGCCGGGCTTCTTCTCCAAGCTGTTCACCTGGGGCGACGACAAGGGCAAGAACACCCTGACCGGCCCGGGCCGCTACCGCATCAACCTGAAGTCCACCGGCAACCAGACCACGGCGGCCGTCTACACCTCGGCCGGCCAGCCGGAAAACGGCGACATCGGCCAGCGCATCGTCCGCATCCTGGCTGACGACCTCAAGTAAATGGGGCACCCGGTCGCACACCTGCGGCGCGGGACCACCCGCCGAGCGGGTGGCGCGGCCGCCTTGGGAGCGGCCCGGTGCCGGCCGCGTACCCGTTGAACCAGCCGCACGCATGCTGAGATTCCGCAGCCTGGGCAGCGGCAGCACCGGCAACGGCACGCTGATCGAATCCACCCGCAACGGCCGCACCACGCGG
>CAKZXL010000470.1 GCA_937883885.1 uncultured Aquincola sp.
AGCACGCTGCTCAAGGCCATCGGCGGCTTCATCGCCCCGCGTGAAGGCGAGATCCGGCTCGACGGCCAGGCGGTGCACCAGCCGGGGCCCGACCGCATCGTCGTGTTCCAGGAATTCGACCAGCTGCCGCCCTGGAAGACGGTCAAGGCCAATGTGATGTTTCCGCTGCTGGCCGCGCGCCAGCTGGGCCGCAAAGAAGCCGAAGAACGGGCGCTGGACTGCCTGGCCAAGGTGGGCCTGTCGAAGTTTGCCGATGCCTATCCGCACACGCTGTCGGGCGGCATGAAGCAGCGCGTGGCCATCGCCCGTGCGCTGGCCATGCAGCCCAAGGTGCTGCTGATGGACGAACCCTTTGCCGCCCTCGACGCGCTGACCCGCCGGCGCATGCAGGAAGAGCTGCTGGCGCTGTGGGACGACGTGCGCTTCACGCTGCTGTTCGTCACCCACTCCATCGAAGAGGCGCTGGTGGTGGGCAACCGCATCCTGCTGCTGTCGCCGCACCCCGGCCGCGTACGCGCCGAGATCAACAGCCACCAGTACGGCCTGCACAGCCTGGGCGGCGCCGACTTCCAGGCCACCGCGCAGCGCATCCACGGCCTGCTGTTCGACCAATGACCACCTTGACGCCCCCGGTGCGCCCGGAATACGAGCGCGAACCCGAAGCCCTGACCGACGCCCCCGCCGAGCGCGCGCTGCCACTGGGCCAGCGCATCTGGCAGCAGTCGGCCGTGCGCAAGGCGGTGATCCTGCTGGCGCTGGCGCTGCTGTGGGAGCTGATCGCCCGCTGGCAGGACAACGACCTGCTGCTGCCCACCTTCAGCCAGACGGCGCTGGCCTTTGCCAACGACCTGCGCAGCGGCGAGCTGCTGACTAAGGCGCGCATCTCCATCGGCGTGCTGCTGCAGGGTTACCTGCTGGGCATTGCCACCGCCTTCGCGCTGACCACGCTGGCCGTCTCCACCCAGCTGGGGCGCGACCTGCTGGGCACCCTGACGGCGATGTTCAACCCGCTGCCCGCCATCGCGCTGCTGCCGCTGGCGCTGCTGTGGTTCGGCCTGGGCAATGGCAGCCTGATCTTCGTGCTGGTGCACTCGGTGCTGTGGCCGCTGGCGCTGAACACCTATGCCGGCTTCCAGGGTGTGCCCGAAACGCTGCGCATGGCCGGCCGCAACTACGGCCTGCGTGGGCTGCGCTACGTGCTGCTGATCCTCGTGCCTTCGGCCCTGCCGGCCATCCTCTCGGGCCTGAAGATCGGCTGGGCCTTCGCCTGGCGCACCCTGATCGCGGCCGAACTGGTGTTCGGCGCCTCCTCAGGCCAGGGCGGCCTGGGCTGGTACATCTTCCAGAACCGCAACGAGCTCTACACCGACCGCGTCTTCGCCGGCCTGGCGATGGTCATCCTCATCGGCCTGGCGGTGGAAAGCCTGGTGTTCGACACGCTGGAGCGGGTGACGGTGAGGCGGTGGGGGGTGCAGCGGTAGCCGACAGCAGCCTCGCGTGCGGAGAAACGGGATACGTGCGCGAGGTCGGGGTCTGCGCCAGGATGGATGGCCGGATTCACTCCAGCGCCGCACGAAGGCGGGCCAGGACCTTGGCAACCGGGGCCGGTTGTACAGCGCCCGATTCGAGCTCGGCATCGCGCTGGGCAGCCAAAGCATCCCAGGCCGCGTCGCGTGCGCGATCGATGTCCAGGCTTTCGCCCACGCGGTCTGGCAGCTTGCTGCGGACGTCCGGGGGGAGCTTTAGAACTTCTCGGGCAAGGGACTCACCAGACGGCTCTTTGCCAGCAACTCCGAAACGCTGGCCGTGAACTCAACTCCCTTTGCATTCTCTCGAGTGACCTGGAACCCGAGGCGAGCATGGAAGGCCATGGACAGGCGGTTGGTCTTGTAGACGTTGCTGCGCAGGGAAGTGATGCCTCGGCGCGATGCGATGGCAAGGAGTTGGCCGAAGAGAGCCCGGAACACCGGTGCGCTGCGATGCTCGGGATGGGTGTTGAAGCCTGTGACGAACCACTGGCCAGCCTCTTGAGGCTGGAGCATGGCGTAGGCGACAAGAACACCCTGCCGACGCACGACCGCAACCTCTGAGATGGGGAGCGTGCTTTCGATCGACTTGCGCAAGCGATCCGGGTCGAGCTGATCGCCAGCGCGTTCCGTGTG
>CAKZXL010000471.1 GCA_937883885.1 uncultured Aquincola sp.
CTGAAGGACGCTGGCGGCAACGTGGTGCCTGCAGGCATCCTTGCGAACGCGGGCCTGACCGGTTCCGGTGTCACGCTGACGGCCGACTCGAATCTGGGCGAAGGCTTCGCCGTGCTGGTGCCGCTGGCGCCGCTGGCCAAGGGCGCGGTCTACACCGCGACCTTCACGGCGACTCTGAAGTCGGGTGGCACCGCGGTCGCCAAGACCTGGAGCTTCACGACGAACAACTGAACGGCCTCCCACCGCTTGGAGCAGAGCCCGGCACAGCCGGGCTTTTGCGTTTCTGCGTTGCCTCGCCCCGTCACCCCGCTAGCGGCTCCGGCCGTCATACGCTCGCTCCAGCGGGCGGCTGGACCTCCCTGTACTTCACCAAGGCCTACGCCTTCTGAACGGCCGCTGCCGCCGGTGCGCCTTCCAATGCCGCCCGGGCCATATTGAGCGCCCCGTCGAAGCTATAGGCACCTCCGATGAACAGGTTGTTGTGCACAAACCGGGCGTCAGCGACTCCGGAAGCTGCAGCAAGCTCCTGATCGCGCAGTCCGGCCCAGGCCGCAGGTAAGTCCAGCTTCGCGTCAAACGATCCCGACTCGACTGGAACGGTCCTGACAACCCAGTGGTTGGTGCCGTCATCGGGGAAAAGGACGAACAAGACGTCCGGCTTCTCACGCAGCACGGTGTCTTGCCAGGGCATACCCTGATCGAGCACAAGCAACCGCCCGCCCTCCAGCCGGCGGCTCGCACGAACCTTGCTGACCGCTGCCGCGCGCGCCAGCTTGCGATGCACCATGCGCTGGAGCAGCTGCTGAGTGAAGCGCACAACTTCCATGAAGCTGGCGTCCTCAGCTTTCGCACGGCCTCCCGCATCCGCACCCTCGAGCCAGGTCGCATTGAACTGCGCAACCATCGCCGAGTAGCCGAAGGTGCCCGGAGCACCATGGGCCTCGCCCGTGTCCGCGCGGTCCACATGGATGATGAACTCGTCGTCGATCTCATCGGCGACCTGCCTCACGGTCGCGGCGTCGGCTGCAGCACCGGCGAGGGCCGCTACGAAGTCGCGCCCATGCGCGCTCCAGACGAGCCCAGCGCTCGCATACAAGGTGCCGTCGGCGCGGCGCCCATCGAAGCCACGTTGGTGGTGGTCAAACCGGCCACGCGAGGGGTCCCACTGGCCGCCGACGTCGACCGCAAAGTCAGCGCCCGACACCAGGTCCTGATTGCGCGTGCGTACGAGCGACGCGTCCGGGTGCAGAGACATGAGCACCGCGACCCCGACGGCGTCGTCGGCATGAAACGAGCCCGAGTGGCAGGCGATGGTGGCAGCAGAGGTCATGGGGGAATCGCAGTGTTTGGTGGGCGCCATTGTCGGTGCGACCGGCGGAATCCACGGCGTTCGGCCGATAGGCAGTCCTTCGCCTGCCGGCCCGCAACCCAGCTTGTCGGCGTTTCGCTGCAGTGCTATCCCTCTTGCATGAGCACCATCAACGACCAGCCTGAGCAACCGTCCGACGCCGCGACCCAAGGGCACCTGGTGCTGCAGGCGCAGCACGCCCCGGAGGATGGCCAGTTCGACCGCCTTGAGCGCTTCCAGGCCCTGGAGCCGGGGTATTACTGGACCGCCTTGAAGGACGGTGGCCAGTACGCGCCGAAGGGCGAAACGTTGCTCCTCATGGATGTAACGGAATTCGACGGCAAGGTGCACTCCGTGACCCTGCGTATTCATCCGCGCCTTCAGCGCAGGGACAGCACCTTCAACATGCTGGTCGACGACTTCCTCGACGTGTTCGTTCCGAATCCCGATGGGGAGAAGGTTCGGGATGTCGAACAGCAGGCCGTCATCACTCGCGTCGCCGAGATGCAGTCCGAGCTTGCCCGCACCAGTTCCGACCAGCATCTGCTGCTGGCTGCGGTGAAAGAGGACGTCGAGACCGGCCTGGCCGCCCTGGAGCGTGAGAAGGTCGTGGAAGGCGAGCGGGAGCAGGAGGCCACGGCTGAGAAGGCCCGCAACATCGCCAAGACGCACCGCCGCGCCGCCCGTCGCTCAGCTGCCAAGGGCAATCCGCTGACGGTCAAGAAGGTCTCGGTGGCCACCGATGTCGGCGGCCTCATTGACGGCGGCATCAACGAACAGGGCGTGGCCGAGCTGCGCGACCTCGCCGGCCGTCAGGCTGTGGTCGCCCGTGCGCAGGCGAACTGGTTGACCACGCAGACAAAGGCGATCGCTCAGACGCTGGAGTCGTTGACGCCCTACATCCACGAACGCTCCGCCGTCGCCATCGCTCGCACGTCCGGTGCCGTGAAGATGGTCGAGCGCATCAAGAAGGGAATCGAATCGCTGGACCTGTACACCGGCCGCGGAGTCGAGGTGTATGACCTGAAGACTGGCCCCGACGCGCCCACCTCAGAGCCGTTGACGGTGATCCAAGGCAAGCGTTACGCCGAAGAGGAATTCGCCGTCTGGGCAGACGTCACGGCTGAGTTCGACTTCCGGAACAAGGAGCAGTTTTTTGCCGCCCTGGGCACAGACCAGGGCTTGCTGAACCAGGTGCTGCCGACCGAGCGCTGCGTCGTCTCGATGGCCATGACGCGACACTCGCGCCAGTACAGCGACCCGTTCGCGAGCCTCATGTACAACATCCAGAACGCCTTGGTGTTCCTGCTGGTGCGCAACGGCGACAACGTTCACGTCGTCTATTCAAGCTCACCGTCACACGAGGGCGCCGCACGCCTGTTCCCCTCGAAGAAGGAGATGGACCGCCCGTTCGTCGGTATCGACGGCAAGCGCCTGGCGCTGCGGGACGTCGAGTTCGGCCAGGCGGCCAAGGACTTCGACAACATGGCGCTCATCTACAAGCGCTTCCTGATCCTGCTGTGTGGCCTGGACCATCGCCTGAAGCTCTTCGGCGACTTCTACCCACACGAACGCCAGATGCAGTTCATGGAAGCCGACTTCCAGGCCGCTTACTTCCGGTTCCTGGCGGACGAAGACGGCGACCGGCTCATCGGCGACAGCCTTCCCTCCTTGCAGTCCTGGTGGCAGGAGAAGAACCGCATGCTGCAGAGTGGCTCGCGCGTGTACCTGCTCAACAGCTCTGGCATCAAGGAGGCTGCCGGGGAACTCAAGCGACGCAACTTCCTGCGTGCGACGGCAGCCCAGTTCGAGACGCCCTTCGTCGTGTTCAAGGAAGCAGGTGAGCTGGCCGTTTCCCTACAAGCACACGACCCGCATAGCAACCGCGGCCCCGTTGAGAAGGTCAACTGCTTCTTGAAGGTCGGCGACAGCAATGCGCACGACGACGCTTGGTGGATGTGCATCGACGACGTCGACGTCGAAGTGGTAAGCCGCTTCCGCCATAGCCGGGTCAACCGCTCGATGGGCGTGTCCTACCTGCGCCTGTTCAGGCGCCTGGAGGACTACCTGGGCCGAGAGGCCAAAGCTGAACGCGACGCCCGAGCCTACCTGTTGCAAGCTGCAGTGGACTTTGGTGGGCTGACGCACGAGCAGGCCCTGGCCGGGCTCGGCAATGCCGTGCGGAATTGGCGGGCGGCGCGCCGTGGTGCCCCTCTGCCCACGATCGACGACAAGGCGGCGCTGAACGACGTTCTGACGCTGATGGTGCCGGCCGGCCACATGACGCCGGTATTGCGCGCCATGGTCGAGGAATACCTGCAGACGTCTGGGGTGAGCCCGCTGCTGCTGACGCGCACCGGCAAGGCCAAGTTGATGCTCTACGTCGTGGCCTCTGACGAGGATCGCGCTCCGTACCCGAACGTGCTGACATGGCGCTGGGTCAAGCGCATCACACTCCAGCTTGGCAAAACCAAGCTGAAGTCGGGCGGCCAGACTTTGCTGTGGATGTCGACGGTCCTGCCAGCCTCGGAGGTCGAGCTGCGCCGGTGGGAAGGGTTGGATGACTGGCTCAATGAGAAAGACGAGCCCATCTCCCTGCGGAAGTACGGCTCCATCCCCGCGCTTCTGGAGGGCTCCATGGAGTGGGAGCCGGTGCTGCGCGCTGGCCCTGGCGCCGGCGTTCCAGAGAGCTTGTTCAACCGGGTCTTCAACGAAGTCGTGTCATTGAACGAACGTAACCGCTCGGGCTACACCATCGACGCGGTCCTTGCAGTGCCCATCGGCGTTTACAGCAAGGACGGCTACAACCTCGAGATGGTGTACATGCGGGCCTACGCGGCCAGCGTTCTGTGGGGCTACGGCAGCGCCGAGCAGCGCCGGGTTGTGGCAGGCCGCCTTTCACGCTCTGAGGCCCAGCGGGCAAAGCTTCGAGGCCCCGTGTGGCAAATGGCGACCGCAGCCGGCACCAAGTTCGTGGCGCACGATGTGCCGCCCGGAGAGCACATCCCGCAGGGCAACTCGAACCCTGCGTTCACGCAGCGGCGCATCCGCGCCAACCGCAAGCACGACAGCTTCCACCAACTCCGCAGCCACGGTCGCCGCGGCGACAAGAAGCACTCGGGCCCGTCGCTGACTGAGCAGAGCGTAGAGCTGTCCTTCGACCGCGCGCTCGGGCAGCTGCTGGGCACGGACACCCGATGGCTGCGCGCCGCGCATCACAAGGCCCTGCGCAAGGCCGCCGCCAAGGTCGGAGACTTCTTCTGGAGCACTTCTGGTCGCAACGGGAGGCTGCAGGACGACGAGCGCGCGGCTGCGATGAAGGCTGACCGTAAGGCCATTCTGACCACGCCGTACGTGCACCCGTATCGGGCGCACCTGTCACCGCTGGTTTGGTGTGATGACAAGGCGCGGCCCGTCGCGAACGCTGTCTTCGTGCGGCCGCTCATGCCAAAGCCGGCGTCCACGTGAGCCGCTTCCGATCAAAGCCGGCGGGCGGCGAATGCCCACCCTGGCGTGAATCGGATGGGCCGACCGACGTAACCACCCAGATAACGCGTGCGTGCGCCCTCGCTGGCAGCGCTGCTAATATGTACGACAGGGGGTGGAGAAAACGATGTCGAGAATCCTTAATTGCGCCGGAGTCGCGCTCGTGGCGGCAGCAATCGGTCTGCCCGGCGCGCCCGCAAGCGCTTCAGGCTTCGGGTACTACTTCATAGACATTGCCAGTCGCACCAAAGAGGTTGCGTGCGACGACGTCAAGCGCGTCATTGCACAGATGGACACGTTGACCGAAAGCCGCGCTGAGTGCTTCTGGTTGACGGAGGGTCAGCGAGAGAGGAGTTATGTCGATGACACGATGGTCACGATACAGTTCAGAGAGGTCCACGGCGCCATCTATGAAATGCGATACGACCTGCCAAAGACCACAAGTCAACTCGCATTGAATGCATACCTGGAAAGGGACGGCGTCACGAAGCTAGAGGACGTCGGCGTATCGCGGATCGGAAAGAATGCGGCAGTAAATGCGGCCATTGACGTGCGTAATAAAGCCCAATATCAGCGACTGCTCAAAGGGAAACCTTGTGAGTGGGTGAGATTCACAGGTTTCGGATTTGCTTCAGTTGAAGACCTTCGTACCCTTGAGAGTTCCGCAAACCGCGCGCGCCTTGCCGCCCAGAGCCCTCTGCAATGCAAGACCTGGCTCTCACGTAACCAGTGGGGCCAAGATCGTTCCGTACAGTGCAATGGCATCCGCTTCTTCACCGCTGCAAAGGCTCGGGTCATGACTCAAAATGATGGTGTCGCCCGAGTGCTGACGAATTTATCGTTCCAGGATGGAACGGTCTGGCCTGTTAGCTTGGCGATCCGTTCGAAAGATGCGACGTGCCTGAAAGGCGACGAAGCGCGTCCATGAACCAAAACTCTGACCGGGGCGCCTAAAAGTCGACGGCGCCCGACTCTGGCCGATGCAGGTAGCTTTCAGGCTATGGAAGCGGCCTCTGCTTGAACACTTCGCTCAAATGCCAGCGCAGAAATTCCGGCTTCGGAAGTTCCTCCGAGCGCCGTGGCACGGCCATCACCAGGCCGTGATGCCGCAGCAGCACCTCTTCGACGGTCGATGAGCCGTTGACATGCTCGGAGACGAGCACCTGATGGCTGTCGGATACCGTGAAGGCGCCGAAGTCGAATAGCTTGTGGTGCAGAGAGCAGAACGCGATGCCGTTGTCGACCGAGTCCGGCCCGCGCGCCTGGTGCCACTTGATGTGGGCGGCCTCGAGTCCGATCGTCAGGGTCCCGACGCGCAGGTCGAGTCCACACATAGCGCACCGGTACTGATAGGCGACGAGCACGGCATTCCGGAAGTTCGGGTCCCGCCGGCGCCTTGTGGCGACCACCAAGTCGTCGCCCAGGCCGACCGCATCGAGGATGTCCTGGTGCAGGGTCTGCGGGAACGACTGCTCAAGCAGTTGTTGGGCGACAGCGCCGATCGCCCCCGGCTGCCTGCGGAACATTCGCTGCACATCGTCCGGAAAGGCACCCCGCGCCTTGGCCCGCCGCAGCTCGGTCCGCAAGGGGTCGTCATTGCTCGAGCGTACGCGCATAGGCCCCTCGGCCTCCACGACCCACAACCCGTCGTTCTGAAGTCGCCAGAACGGGTACTCGGGGTGGTACGCCTTGCGGGCAGGTCCGAACTCCTTGAGCAGCTCAACGAGCTTGGGCTCCACCTGCTCGAAGCTCAGTGACGTCTGGCCACGGGAGAGCGCGCCAAGTGCCAAGAGGATGAGCAAAGGCTTGTGCGGCGCCCTCTCCGAGCCGCGCTGCCAGACGCTGAGTTCCTGGAATCTTTCGAGGATGGCCGTCATGTCTGGCCCAGTGTATCGGGGGTTCTGGGCCCGAGCGCCGTGCGATAGGATGACTTGAGGCACCCCTATGCGCATCTTCGACGTCGAACTCCGCTTCCCGAGCCAGGCTGACCTGCTCTACGTGCCCTTTGCGGCCGCCGGCGGCACATACCTAGGCTCGCTGATCCAGCGTCAAACTGAAGGCTCTCTGGCGCCTGTGGTGGGGATGGCTGCCGCCGCAGGCGCTGCGACGCTCCTCGCCCTCTCGGGCGCGGACTTGGATGCGGGCTGGCGTGGTGTAGCGCTGACGCTCGGTGCAGCTGTCGCTGCATTCGTTTTCGCGACCGTCTCCTTCCTCATGCTTGCAGGCTGACGAGGTCGCGGTAAACAAGCTGGGGTGACGGCGCCTGCCGGCCGCACTTTTAGAAAAGAGCCGGCCCGAAGCGGGCCGGCGTCCCCGACAGCAGTTGCCACAACGAAGGGGATGTATCAACGGCGCCGAGGATACGCCGCTGGCCACGACTTTGCTACTCGTGGTCTGCTCGACAGGAAGCAAGCGCCGGGTCCTGCGCATCGACACCGTTGGCGACAGCCATTGCACGGTAGCTCGGGAAGAGCTCATGCCCACCGTCGTGCACCTGGGATAGGTCGAGTTCACCGCGGCTTTGCATGAGTCGGACACCAAGGTTGTTTTCGCTGTTGCGCAGCAGGAATCCGGCGCAAACGGCGGGCTTCTCCACCCCGCTGCTGTGGCATGCGAACGTGTTGGGCGCCATGTCGTAGGCCGTGCTCGCAGAGTGCTTAAAGGCCTCGGCAGGGAACTCGCCGACGGCGTCGCGGCGCCACGGGCATTTGGGACATGGCTCGCGGCGGTAGATACCGTTGCGGCCGCCCTCCACCGTCACGACCTGGTGGTCGACGCCAGCGGGGCGCACATTGGTGATTCGAGTTTGGCGGGCCATCAGAACTCCCGAATCCGAATTCCGTGGAACTTGAGCATCATCTTCCTCTTCATGACGTAGGCCTTGTCCGCACGCGTCGGCGGTGATTTGGTGTCGTGTACCTCGCTGCGCCCGTCAGCGTAATCGACCACGAAGTCGGCGAAGTATCGGATCTCTCGCTCTCCCTCCTGCTTCTCGAGAAGGTCGAAGGGCACCTGGCGCCGGATGCGCACGACGCGCTCGGACGGGTCCCGCGCCTGACGGGCGAGCTCGAGCATCTGGTGGTGCTTGAGCTCCTTGCCGGAGTCGTACTTCTCGCCGTTGCAGACTAGGCCGCGCCGGTTGCCGAACTTGTTCTTGCGCTTGGCAGGGCCCTTGGATGCACTGGCGCCGCTGGCGAGCATGGACAGGTAATCCGCGGCGCTCATTCGCTCGGTCATGTCCCCAGGCATGCCGCTCAGGCCTCCAGCTGACCCATCAGGCGCCGCAACAGGCCTTCGTCGAACTCATGGAAGGACGACGAGATGCCCGTGGACACCAGGATGTGCGTGAGGAAGCGGCCGAGCTCGTAGACGTTCTCCGGGTCGATGCCGCTGGCAACGGCCAGCGGCCCGTCGCCGACAGCCTGGCGCATCGCATGAAGCTTGGAGGCCTGCGGGGGCACACCGGTGGCTGCGCCGCTCGTGGTCGGAATCATGCCCAGCGCCAA
>CAKZXL010000472.1 GCA_937883885.1 uncultured Aquincola sp.
CCACTGGCGTCCAAGTAGCCGCTGCTTGAACCATCAACCCTGATGTCGGCGTGTTGCGGCGGACATGGATTTGGCTTTACCAAATGACGTCCTGATAAGAACACTACTCAGGACGTGGAACGCCCTGCGCTTCCAGCAGCCTCATCAACTCAAGCCGCCTTGATCGATCACCTTTGAGCGCAATGTTCCAGAGAAGTTCGCGCTCGTCGGCAGCGCGTTGATGCTCGACCCCCGAGCGGGCCGCCCGCAAGGGCTGGTCCTCCGCTGCACGGCCACCACAGCGTTCGAACTCCAGATCGATGAGCCAGTGGATGAACGCCGAGTCCTTCGACGGGCCGATGTAGTAGCGCTTGCATTCGCGCACGTAGCTTTCGAGATCGGCGAAAGTCGAGATCGCCGTCGGCTCGAAACCCGTGATTCGGGTCCACCGCCGGATGTCAAGCTCACTGAGCACCAGTCGATCGCCGTATCGAAGCATCTGTCAACTCCTGAATCATCCCGTTCGCATCTCGTCGACGTACTGCAGGGCAATGACCGATGGCTTCGGACGGCCGGCCTCGTGGAAGTACGCGCAATCGTCCACCCTGAGCGGGCCTTCGGGCAAGAGGTCCCCGCGGAGCCGACCGAACGCCGCCAGCCCGACCAGAGGCACCAGGCCCCCGAGCTTTCCGCGCCACCAGTGCAGCGCCGCCTTCCGGCCGGCAGGCAGCCCATCGAGTCGCCTGCCGGCGACCCGCACCCACAGAAGGTCGCCGATCAGCTGGCGCCCGCCATGGAGCCGGAGCACGTCCCAACTGCGCAGCCGCCCGACGGCCTCCGCGATCCTTGCCGTCACAGCAGGCCTCAGCATCTCAAGCAGGCCTTCAGTCAGCATGTCCGCGGTACTCGGCTCTGCGCACCGCTCGATCAATCTGGCCAACAGGAACTCGGGTCCAGATACCTCACGGCCGAACCGCGAGCCCGAGGTCTGCAGATCGTAGAGCGTCATCACGCCCGGAAGCGCAGCCAGACGGTCGTCGAGTTCAAGGCGTGGATGGGTGAACACCACCCATTGAGTCAAGCGCGTGGCAGGAACATCGACGCCCTCTGCGCGCAGATAGCGCCGCAGCGCCCGAACCTTGTTCTCGTTGTGCGCAATCAAGCTTTCGAATACCTGCTCTTCGCCCGAGCGACGCTGGTAGACCCATCGATCAGCATCCAGCCGCAACGTGCCGCTCCAGTGCTTGACCTCGACGATCGCGATGCGCCGCGGTGTCACGACGATCAAGTCAATCTCGTACCGGCCGGCCGTCGGATGGGTTGGATCGCGGGGCACGCGCTTGCCACCAAAGCTGTGCCCGAAACGCGAAGCCTGGTGGCGACCCATCACGCGCCGCAAGGACAACTCACCTCGCGCACCGGCCAGCACCTCCGGCAATTCGGCATGCGGACGCACCAGCATCATCTCGCGCCAGTCCATCAATCGTCGTTCCCAGCTGGCATCGGCAGGTCGAAGCTCAGGGATACCCGGGAGTCGGAAGTCTTCGGGCGTCTCGCCCCGCGATTCAGCGTCGTTCAAGATGTGCACTCCGGCATAGGGACATGCCGGGCATGCTTGACCCCGACCTTCACTCGTCAAGAGCCGCGCGCAGCGTTCACCGCCACCAGCGATCAGACGCCGATCCGCTCCACCTCGTCGAGCTTGATCTGGTCGCCGCGCCGGTCGTACAGGCCCGTCGTGCGCGATGACTCGTGGTTGGCCATCTGCTGCGCGATCTCCAGCTTGCCGCCGTTCAAGAGGTACTCGGTGATGCCGGTCGCGCGAAACGAGTGACACCCAATGGCCGTGGCGATGCCGGCAGCTTCCGCGCGCCGCCGGATCATCCGGTACACGTCGGCCTGCGACATCGGCCGCGTCGTCAACGTGTCGGTGGCAGCTCGCGCCGACCTGAACAGCGGCCCGCCCAGATCGTCGGCGATGCCGGCGGCGTCCAGGTAGTCGTAGAGCCACTCCTCCAGCCGGTGGTGGCACGGCATCTCGTGGCGCTTGCCGCCCTTCTCGTCCAGCCGCACCCACAGTCGCCGCCGCTGCGTGTAGACATCCTCGACCCGCAGCCTCGTGACGGCACCGACGCGCGCGAAGGTGTAGACCATGGTCCCGATCAAGGCCCGATCGCGCATACCCATCAGGGACTCAGCGTCGATGGACTCGACCAGGTCGCGCACCTCGCTCGCCGACAGCACGGGCGTCTTGCCGGTCTTCACCGAGTACCGCGGCCCGCGCACCGCCGCCGCCGGATTGATCGGCATCACCTGCCCCACCACCAGCCAGTCGAACAGCGAGCGCAACGCCGCCAGGCGCTGCTTCACCGACGGTGCGGCCAGGTCGAGCTGCTCGACGTACAGCGCGACGTGGATCGGCTGCACCTGCCGCACGTCGCCGATGCCGAGGCGCTCGCACCAGTCGGCGAAGTGCTGCCCGGCCCGCGCGTAG
Organism: uncultured Aquincola sp.; assembly: GCA_937883885.1. The sequence goes on from CAKZXL010000472.1 coordinate 2,474, forward strand.
GCCTTGCGCGTGTTCGGATTGCGGATGTGCGCGGTGAAGAACTCCAGCGTGCGGGCCTTGGCGCGGGCGTCAGGCGCGAGGAGCGCCGGCACGGACGCGGCGGACAGGAGTTCGAGCTGGGACGGGGCGAACATGGCAGTCGAAAGGGCTGTGATTGATAACGTCCTTTATCAGTCACAGCCCGCGGCCTTCAACGTCCGCGCTTCAAGCGATGCGATCGAGACACGCACGCTGTGCGCGCTGAGGCGAGCCCGTTGCGCACCAGGCTAGAAGTGAAGCAACGAAAGGTGCGCCCAGGCAACCAACCAATGCGCGACACCTTCCCGGTGACAAGAGGTTTACCGGACAAAGGCGAACAGCAGGCTCGCAGTTAGCGCGGCCGTCAATCGCTACGGCGAGGCCAATTTGCGCAGCCGGCAGGGAGCGGTCGGACGAGGCTGGTTGCTCAGCGGCACGCTGACGCCTATGCAGCCTAGGCAAACCGGTTCACTTCTTCTTGGCGGCTGTCGTCGCTGCTGCGACAAGCGCGGCGTCGTACGCTCTGCCAAAGGTCGCCTCGTCCTGCGTGCCAGCCGTAAGCCCTTGCAAAAGCCGGCTCCGCAACGACGTCGCCGACTTCGGCGCCTGCGACACGTCCACTTGAGCTGCCGCTTCCGCCGCCAACGCTATCGCATCCTGCTCCTTGCGCTCGTCCATCTGCGCGCCATACTCGTTCTCAACCAGCGCACGAAAGACCGCCCATAGGCGGACAGCCTCTGTCGTCGAAGGCGGCGAACTCAAGATGGCGGCCTGAACGAGAAGTTGGACAGCCACAAGCACCGGTGGCGTGGGGGCATCACTTCGAAGCCGAGACTTCTCATGCCACAAAGCCATCAGCGCCGAAATGCTGTCGACGGAGTTCTCAGAATCGGAGATCAACCTACGCAAGAGTTGGCCTGCTTCGGTCCGGAGCTCGACGTACGGCCGTGAGCCACCCCAGATGCCACCAAAGATCGCGTTGGACACCCACCAAGAACGAAGCGCCGCAACCCCAGAAGGTATGTCGCGAACTGCTCCCAACGCATCGGGCAGCGCTGCCAGCTGATAGCGCTCGATCACCGACAGGCCAACATGCCACATGCACAGCTTGGCCAACTTTTCGGCGACAGCCTGTGGAGTCAACCAACCACCTTCATCCAAGGCAGAAAGAATATCCAAAGTACATATCGCCTTCGCGCCCGCTGGCACGGAGCAGTAGATCCGAAACAGGGCATCGTCGGAGTAGACGACATAGTCGGACCGTTGCGCGAGCTGCTTGATTTCCTCCAGGGGCTCGAACTGGGCTCGCCTCGGCTTCTCATGGAGGTCTGCGAGTGGCTGCATGATTCGGTTCACATTCGACTTAAGCATGCCTTGTATGGAGAGGCACTTGTCGCGGACGAAGCTTCCAGTCATCGGCGAGCACAACTGAGCCAACTCGACAAGCGTTCTCTGACCTATCGCAATCTTCGGAAAGAGATGAAAGAGGAGTTCAAATATCCCGAGGTCGTGAACGACCTGTAGCGTTGTCATGTCGAGAAGCGGGACGCGGCCTCGCATTTGCGAAGCACTTACCCGTTCCCACGCGCCTGGCACCATCTGCAAATGGAGTTCCTGCTGATCGGCGTTTGATCGCTTTGAGAACTCCCACAGAGTAGGCACATCGGGGATGTTGTGCAAAATGACTTTGGGTCGCCACGCGTACGGAACTGGCGCCGCTCCGCGACTCAATTGCAGTTCAACACTTCGACGCCACTCTTCTCTGCTTTCGTCGTACCCCGATATCCGCTTCAGCATCTCAAGGAGTGCGTCTGGCGACGATTCCTCGGGCAACTTTTCTGACCGCAGGATCCTCGACTCCGGGAATCTCTGCGTGAAATCTTGGACGCGGCGCTGCATCTCAGGCAAACGCGGGTCTGAGTCGAGCAACGGGACGTACAAAGTCGCCGCAAACATCGTCACGAGAAAGAGTCCTTCCTCTTCCTCGTGGTCGGGCCTGCTTTGCCTGCCGATACGCCATGCCACGTCCACACATCGCGGGTCGGTGGGGTTGGTCCTGTGAAGAAGGCCAAAGAGAAGACGCAGACATTCAAGGCGCCGCTCGGGTCGCGATGAGCGCGCAAGGAGCGTCTCCACGGACCGTATTGCACCTTCGGTCATCCCACATCGGACTGCGATGTTCACAAAGGTGTCCAGTGCAAGACTGTCAACGTCGCTGCCCTCAAGGAGGGCCTCAAGCAGCGTTATCGCGTCTGGCGTTTGTCCAAGTCGGTCCAGTGCAAGCGCCTGGAAGGCGCCAAACTTAGATCGGGCACCGAGTCGACGAATGCAATCGGAGGCAAAGGAGCGAAGATCGTCCCACCGCTCCTTGGTCACTAGGGCGTGAGCCAGCTTCACGGCCAGTTCAACAGGGAGCAGTGATCTAGTCTGAACTACCCCCGCAATCCGTATGATCACCGTCGCCTGCGAGTCGCTAGCCGGATCGAGTTCGTTCAGCACCAACATTCCCATGTCTGGTGGGGATGCAAGAGCGTCGAACTGAGCAATCAATTCATTCACCGCGCTCTCGCGCTCCAGCGGACTGGCTAGGACTCTTCGAAAGTACGCCAGCAAGGCTGACTGTGCAGCCCATTCAGGCCGACTCCCGAGTATCTCGGCCCAACGATCGGCGAGATCGGAGCGCACCATCTTGTCCGCCGACAGGGCAGCAGACGCGACGACACTGGGAAAAGAGTTGTCCGTGTGGTCAAACCCTGAAAGAGCTCGCTCGAAAAGCTCGATGCACTCTGCATGCTGCCCATCCATGTGCAGCAATGCGATTCGCCTAAGTTGGGTGGAGCCGTCAACGGGGAGCCGCGCGTTCGCCTCAAGCGCATACTCCAGTTCACCCGTCGCCACCGCGAGCGTCTCCAGCGCCGACTGCAGTGTGGGGTAAGACGGCCGTGCTCTCGCTGCTTGGAGCAAGAGCGGTAGCGATTGCTCGCCACGGCCGAGGATAGATGCCGAGGAAGCCCAGACATCCGCAATGAACTCAACGTTCTGCGGCCATCCATGTTTCATCAGCAGGAGCACCGCAGCCTCTATGTCGGCCCAACCGATTTGGAGCAGTCCGAGGTCAGCGCCAGCCGGCCCGCTCATTGGCAGGATCTCGGACTCCGTGCTGGCAAACCATTCTTGAAGCGCCAGGCGAAACCTTGCCCTTGCGCGCAATATGAGAAATAGAAGTTGGGAGCGCTCCGGTACGTTTGGCTCTGCCAGGCCGGCGTCGCAGTCCTGCAGCGCTTCATGGGACTGGCCCGACATCGTATGGATAATCGCGGCGGCGGCGTGCCCTTCAAACCCCTGGATGCTCGCGGCCACTGCGAGACCCTCTACCAATCTCCCCGCAATCGCAAGCAACCGGGACCGTACCGAATTTACAGAGGCGTCTGATTGATCCGCCTGTTCCGCGCTCCTGATTAAGTCATCGACACTGGCCCTGCCGTCGCGATGCCTGCAGCGCAGTTCTGATTCCAGCCAAGCCGCCAGGTATCGCGGCTGGTTCGCCGACAACTTGACAGCGTCCTCATAGGAGGTGCGCGCGGCGTCCTCGTCACCACAAAGGGCGTGCACTCGGGCCTCAAGGAACGACCGCTCGGCGAGTTCCAGTGCGGTGTGAGGACCGGCAAGCATCGCTGCGGCTTTGAGCTGGTCCTGCGCTGCATCCGCGTCACCCGACCGAAGTTGATGCGCTGCCTCCTTAAGGTGCCAAGCGAACGAGCCCGTTGGAGCCTCGGGCCATGGCGTCGTGGCAGGCTCCGCAATGGCATGGACCAACGGGTAGCCCCTTGCTTCCAATCCGCCGGCTACACGAGAGAGGAAGTCGGCACGAGCGTCTTCACTTAGGTCCGGGCGTGCCGCCTGGACGATTGCGTCGATCGCTCGCGCAGACTTGGAGACCGCTCGCGAGTGCGATAGATGCGCACTGAGATCCGTATCCGGCAGTAGCCGATTTGCCGCGGGTATTCTGAAGGTCACGTACTGCTGAAGCGCCGGCATGTCGGCGGCATTCAGGCGTCGCAGTTCGTCTTCGATCCAACAGAAATAGAGCCGACCCTGAGTTGGGTGGGTCACCCCACTGAGATCACAGAGTACCAACAGGATCGGCTCGGTGATCCCTTCGTAATAGCGGACCGTGCTGGCTTTGAGTTGTATGGAGAAGAAGGATCCATCTGCGCTCGCATCTGGCGCTGCTGTGCCCTTAAGTTGAACGCGGAAAATGTCCCGCACTTGGCCATCAACTACCGTCTGGACTTGATAGTCGAGCCCGAAGTCATCAGTGCCATCAAGCGGCTTGAGTCTCCACGAATCTGGTTGGCCGACGCCAAGGCAACGGCCAGCCATGTGACCGATTCGCTGAGCTTCACTTTCTTGTGGAAGGGTGCCGGGGATCGATGTCATGGTGCCGTCGATTCTGTCGCCATACGGAAGCTGCCGGGGAAGTCAGTCCCTCCCAAAGCGCTACGCCCACGCCTCCCCCAGCGCCTTCGCCTGCTGCAGCACCAGTTCCACCGCATCCTCCTGCTGGTCCGGCGGGTACTTGTACTTGCGCAGGATGCGCTTGACCATCAACCGCAGCTTGGCCTGCACGCTCTCACGGGCAGACCAGTCGACGGTCAGGTTCTTGCGTAGGCTCTCGGCCAGTTCGTGGGCGATCTTCTTCAGCGTCTCATCGGTCAGTTCACGCACCGCCGATTCGTTGTTGGCCAGCGCGTCGTAGAAGCGGACCTCGTCCTCGTTCAGCCCGAGTTGCTCGCCGCGTGAGGCGGCGTCGCGGAACTTCTTGGCCATCTCCACCAGCTCTTCCATCACCTGCGCGGCTTCGATGGATCGGTTCTGGTAGCGCTGCACCACGTGGGCCAGCATGTCCGAGAACTTCTTGCTCTGCACCACGTTGCTGGCGAAGCGTGACTTGATCTCGCCTTCGAGCAGGCGCTCCAGGAGTTCGACGGCCAGATTGCGCTCTGGCAGGTTGCGCACCTCGGCCAGGAAGGCGTCGTCGAGGATGCCGATGTTGGGCTTGTCCAGGCCCACGGCGTCGAAGATGTCGACCACCTCTTCGGAGACCACGGCCGAACTGATGATCTGCCGGATCGCCAGTTCGCGCTCCTCGTCGGACTTCTTCTGCGCGGTGATCTCGCGCTTGGTCAGGATCACCTTCACGGCCTGGAAGAAGGCCACCTCCTCGCGCACCGCCTTGGCCTCGTCGAGCGTGCAGCACAGCGTGAAGGCCTTGCTCATCGCCAGCGCCAGGTCGGCGAAGCGCTTCTTGCCGTCCTTCAGGCCCAGCACGTAGTTCGCCGCGCCGGCAAGCGTCTTGTGACCGCCGGTGAGGAAGTCGCTGTAGTCGAAGCCATGGCCGTTCGTGCCGGCCAGCATCCCGCGCAGCGCATCCAGCTTCTCGGCCAGCACGCTGTAGGCCTCGTGCGCGTCCACCGTCGGCCGACCGCGGCCCTGTGCTGCGGTGTATTCCTTGAGCGCCGACTTCAGCTCGTTCGCGATGCCAATGTAGTCGACCACCAATCCGCCCTGCTTGTCCTTGAACACGCGGTTCACGCGCGCGATGGCCTGCATGAGGTTGTGGCCCTTCATCGGCTTGTCGACGTAGAGCGTGTGCACGCAGGGCGCGTCGAAGCCGGTGAGCCACATGTCGCGCACGATCACCAGGCGCAGCGGGTCGGCCGGGTTCTTGAAGCGCTTCTCCAGCCGCTTCTTTACCTGGGCGCTGTAGATGTGGGGCCGCAGCAGCGCCTTGTCGCTGGCCGAGCCCGTCATCACGATCTTGACCGCGCCTTGCTCGGGGTCGGGGCTGTGCCAGTCGGGCCGCAGCTTGATGATCTCGTCGTAGAGGTGCACGCAGATTTCGCGGCTCATGGCCACCACCATGGCCTTACCGGTCTGCGCCTTGTTGCGCTCCTCAAAGTGCGCCACCAGGTCGGCCGCCACCTGTGCGACACGCGGCGCGGCGCCCACCACCTTCTCCAGCGCGGCCCAGCGGCTTTTGAGCTTGGCCTGCTGGCCTTCTTCCTCGTCTTCGGCCAGTTCGTCGACTTCGTCGTCGATGTTGGCCATCTCGTCGGCCTTGAGGCCCAGCTTGGCGAGCCGGCTCTCGTAGTAGATGGCCACCGTGGCGCCATCTTCCTTGGCCTGCTGCATGTCATAGACGCTGATGTAGTCGCCGAACACCGCCCGCGTGTCGCGGTCTTCGCCCGACACCGGCGTGCCGGTGAAGGCCACGAAGGTGGCGTTGGGCAGCGCGTCGCGCAGGTGCTGGGCATAGCCCACCTGGTACTTCGCGGTCGGTGCGAACTCGGCCCGGTGCGCGGGAGCCTGGCCATCGCCCGTGGTCAGCGCGCCCGACGCCTTGGGCGCCGACTTCGGCGTCTTCAGCTTCGCCTCGAAGCCGTACTGCGTGCGGTGCGCCTCGTCGGCCATCACGACGATGTTGTGGCGGTCGGAGAGCAGCGGGAACGTGTCCTCGTCCTCGCCTGGCATGAACTTCTGGATGGTGGCGAACACGATGCCACCGCTCGGGCGGTTGCCGAGCAGCGTGCGCAGTTCCTGCCGCGTGTTCGCTTGCACCGGCTGCTCGCGCAACAGGTCCTGCGCCAGGCTGAACACGCCGAAGAGCTGGCCGTCCAGGTCGTTGCGGTCGGTGATGACGACGATGGTCGGGTTCTCCATCGCCGGCTCCTGCATCACGCGCGCCGCGAAACAGGTCATCGTGATGCTCTTGCCGCTGCCCTGGGTGTGCCAGACCACGCCACCCTTGCCACGCAGCCGCGCATCGCTGTTCGGGCGCGACGCGGTCACAACCTGTGCGATGGCCGCGCGCACCGCGTGGAATTGGTGATAGCCGGCGATCTTCTTGACGAGTTGGCCGTCGTCCTCGAAGAGCACGAAGTAGCGCAGGTAGTCGAGCAGGTAGGCCGGCGCCAGCGCGCCTCGCACCAACGTCTGCAGCTCATGGAACTCGCCCAGCGGGTCGAGCGTGTTGCCGTCGATCGTGCGCCAGGCCATGAAGCGCTCGCTGTCGGCCGAGAGCGACCCCAACAGCGCTTCGCTGCCGTCAGACACCACCAGCACCTCGTTGGTCTGGAAGATGTCCGGGATCTGCGCCTTGTAGGTCTGGATCTGGTGGAAGGCCTTCCACACGTCGGCGTTCAGATCGGCTGGATTCTTCAGTTCGATCAGCACCAGCGGCAGGCCGTTGACGAACAGCACGATGTCGGGCCGGCGCGTGTGGTGCGGCCCGGTGACGGAGAACTGATTGACGGCGAGCCAGTCGTTGCGCGCAGGTTGTGTGGGGTCTTCGGCCCAGTCCACCAAACGCACAAAGTCGCCGCGCGTTTCGCCGTCCTGCTGGTACTGCACCGGCACGCCGCCCACCAGCAGCCGGTGAAAGTGGCGGTTGGCGGCCAGCAGCACCGGTGTGCCCAGGTCCAGCACCTGGCGGATGGCGTCCTCACGCGCCGCTGTGGGTACCGACGGATTCAGCGCGGCAACGGCCGAACGCAGCCGACCCAGCAGCAGCACTTGGCGGTAGTTGTCGCGCTCGGGCGCGTCGCCATCGGGCGCGATGTCCGGCCCATAGCGGTATTGCCAGCCCACATCGGCCAGCCACGCCAGGCACTCTTGTTCGAGCTGGTCCTCCGTCATGGGCTCCCTGCCAGCAATTCGACGTAAGCAGCGTAGCTGAACAGGCGGTTCTTCTTCTGGCCGGTGAGCTCGGCCAGCATCCCCAGGTCCTGCAGCAGTTTCACAGCCGCGGTGGCGGTGGGGAAGGTGGTGTCCAGCTTCTGACGCACCTGCTCGATGGTGAAGCGCGGCATCAGGGGCAGCAGTTCGAACAGGCGCAGGGCCACTGCGCCCACGCGGGGCGCAGCCAGCAGGCGCTTGCGGTCGGCGTTGATCAGGCTCGCCATCGCGACGATGCCACGCTCGGCGTCCGTGGCCGCGGTCTCCACGCCGTCGAGGAAGAAGCCGACCCAGCCTTCCCAGTCGCCCCCTTCCTTGTCGGTACTGCGCACGGCCGACAACCGCCGGTAGTACTCGGCCTGGTGCTGCTTGAGGTAGCCGCTCAGGTAGACCAGCGGCTCGGGCAGCAGGCCCCACTGCTCCAGCAGCGCGGCGATCAGCAGCCGGCCGATGCGCCCGTTGCCGTCGAGGAACGGGTGGATGGTCTCGAACTGCACGTGCACCAGGGCCACACGCACGAGGGGTGGCAGCGCCGGCTCCGGGTCATGGATGAAGCGCTCCAGGTCCGCCAGCAGCCCTGGCACCTGGTCGGGTGGCGGCGGCACGAACGTGGCCCGGCCTGGCCGCGCGCCGCCGATCCAGTTCTGCGAGCGCCGCAGCTCGCCGGGTTGCTTGCCAGCGCCGCGTGCGCCGTCGAGTAGCAGCCTGTGGGCGTCGCACAGCAAGCGCACCGAGATCGGCAGGCCAGCCTCGCTGCGCAGGTTGTCGCGCACGAGCCGGAAGGCGCGCAGGTAGTTGGTGACCTCTTCGACATCGGCCGTGTTGGCCAGCACCTGGCCGGCCTCGTCGTCGAACAGGTCGGTCAGCGTGGCCTGGGTGCCCTCGATCTGCGAGGTGAGCAGCGCCTCCTTGCGGATGGCGCTGTAGAGCAGCCAGTCGACCGATGGCACGAGGCCAGCCACGCCACCCAGCCGGGCCAGGGCCATCTCGGCGCGGTGGTTGGTTGCGGTGTAGCTGTCAGCCGCCAGCGGCGGGTCGGCTGGCGGCAGCGCATGGGGGACGAACGCCTGCACCGCCTCGCCCAGCGTGGTGGTAGTGACGTAGGTGCCGGTGGTGCGCATCGTATGAAAGCTGGCTTGAGCAGCCGGCCTTCATAGTAAAGTGTTCTTTAATTTATGGGAAGCCTGCGAAAGCAGACATGCAGAGGCCCGCAGCGCCAACGCCCATACACTCTTGCGCCAAGTGGATCGGGGGTTCCTGGTTGGCGCTACAGCCTCGGTGGGTTCACCGGGGCTTTTCGCTTTCTGGCCTGCAAGCGCCTGGGGCGCTTAGCATGCTAAGGAACCTCTGCACAACGCGCCGACGGATATGCCAAGCCAGCGCAATTGCATGATTGGTGCGCCCTTTTGTCCGGTTCAGGCCAGGGATGGCGCATCAGGAGCGCTTCGGCGGCGCCTTCTACGCCGCACCGGGCGTTTGCGGGCGCACTCATGTCCCGGCTCCCGCAAGTTGTCTGCGCGCCATCCACAGATTGGCCAGCGCGAACAGCGTGTTCAGCTGTGCGGTGTTCTTCGCCAGTCCGCGGTAGCGCACCTTCACATGCCCGAACTGCCGCTTGATCACCCGGAAGGGATGCTCGACCTTGGCCCGGATGCTGGCCTTGATCGCCTCGAGTTCGTCGGTCAGGCGGTCGATCGGCCTGGCCGCATCGAGTTGCCGGCGCTTGCCGGGGCGCATCGCGATGTTCCAGCGTACGCCCGGCTTGGCATCGGGCCGCTTGGCAGCACCCTGGTAACCCGCATCAGCCCAGGCCTCGGTTTCCTGCCCGTGCAGCAGGCTGTTGGCTTCAACCACGTCGTTGACGTGGCCCGGCGTACACCGCACCGTGTGCACCAGCCCCGATTCGGCGTCCGCGCCAATGTGGGCCTTCATCCCGAAGTGGTGAGTCGGCCGCAGGAACTTCCCCCGCAGCCGCTCGCAGAACCGTACGTGACACTCTCGCGTCATACGGCTCCCGTCATCCAACCTGGGTTCCAACCACGCGCCAGTGCG
>CAKZXL010000473.1 GCA_937883885.1 uncultured Aquincola sp.
GGAGCCGAGCTGGATTCGGCGTTGTCTTCGGCTCGACCTTGGTATCGAACCAGAAACGACTGAGGAAGGCGCTCTTCTTTTTGCTACTGCCCATCAGCGCCGCTACCAAGCCCCAGGCGCTTGCGACGTCACGAACCGGCTCATCGCCCTTGCGCTTTGGTCCGGTGGCCACGGACTCCGCGACGGCGCGAAAGTACGTGGCGCCGGACTTCATCATCGCGCTGCTCGACCTGGGCAGGTCCTTGATGACGTTCTCGACGGCCCCGTTGTTCGATGAGGCCACCACGATGCCGTGGCCCAGGAGCCTCTCGTGCAGCTTCCAGTAACCGTACTGATATCCCTCGATGTCAGCCTTTCCGACCAGGGCATCGCTCGGCTTGGAGAAGCTGGCCATGACGTGGGCACGATCGACGACGCAGGAGGCGATGACGTCGCGCAGCAGCGTGCTCTTGCCGGTCCCGGGTGGTCCGTTGACGCCGTACAACCCACCCCCAGACAGATGCTCGCGAGCCATGTTCACGGCGAACTGCTGAGCCGACACCAAAGGGAAGTCGGGCCAGGCTCCATACGGCAGCTTGGTCGGCGAAAGCATGGCGACGAAGTGGTCCAGTCCACCGCGCTCGCTGCCGTCGCGAAGATCCAGCCTGGAGGGCGGCTCCACCAACTTCAGGTACTGCTGCAATGCCGGGCCGATGGACTCGCCGGCGACGAGCTTGGCGCGGACTCGAATCACGTCGTTGGCGATGAGCGAATTCATTGCCCCCAGGTCGACCGACCGCTCATCGTCTCGGCTGATGGTCATGACCTTGATGCGCAGAAGGTGGCTGGAGTCCGCCGACCCCGCCTGGGTGTACGGCCCACAGTCTGGGCGCCAGCCAGCACTGTTCCAAACCAAGTCCAGGACCTGCTGGACGTGCGAGAGCTCGAGCGGCAGCATGTCAGCCGGCCCCCCGATGACCCCAGGGCGATCGCGCGTCAGCGGAGGTGCGGGCCGCGCCGGCTCCTGCCCCTGCGACGCAGACCCCTCGGCTCCTTGTCCAGCCTGCTTGGCCGCGTCGCCGGATTGGCCATCGCGGCTTGCTGCTGACGCCTTTGGGGTGTCGTGCGCCTCTTCTTTCCGTACGAGTTGAAGCTTCTCCAGCAGGCGACGCACGCCCCGCATGAGGTCGTCCTGGTACTCGTCGAACCCTGTGAGGTCGACGTTGCCACGGGCCTTGCCTGCACCCACATGTGCCGACAGCCGACCCATGAGCCAAGGGAAACTTGAGACGAAGACTTCGCCGCAGACCCTTCCGGTGTCGTCCAAGGGAATGAGCACCACCGCGGTCGCTTCGTGGCTGCGCATATCCTCGGCACCCAACGCAGGCTCCTGAAGCATCGTTCGGATCGCGGACGTGCAATCGCGCTTGGTCATCAAGCCGCAATACGCGACCTGTGCCTTGACCTTGTCGTCGCGCCAGTGCCGCAGTGCACCCATGCGTCTCTTGTGCCTCCACGGCAAGTCCGCATCGTTGTCGATGTGGAAAATGCTCTGTCGCTCATCAGGGTCCGGCACCTTCGGGAGGTTCATGTACTCCATGCCCGCCCAGAACTCGCACGCTCGAATGGCCTGCTCTAGTGCACTTGATGTCATCCGATCCGCCTTATCGTATTTGTGATATTCTATTCGCTGCGCTACATCCGCAGTCAACACGACTTTGACTACAACACGCGCGCCGCTGCGTAGCCAACCTTGTACAAGGCAAGTCTTTCCGTGAACAGACCTTTAAGTGTCGACATGGCTGTGCTGAGTTCTCGCCGCGCCGCTACGTCGGTGAGCACGAACGCGCCTCGCAGCCTTCGGCACCGGAGGGCTGCGTTGTGAGTGCGAGGGGGACCTTTCAGCTGATGTCGCGCCTGCAGCGCGCGGCCGCCACAGCCGGCCGTGACGTCTCCGCATGCGAGACAGTCCGCAGCTCGCTCGTGGAACTCCTGAAAGACGATGGTGCGGCTGCAGCCCCGTTCGTGGCCAAGCTGCTCGGCGGCGGGCTCGGTGCAGATGCCGCGCTCGTCGGTTGGAGGACTGTCGTCGCACGAGGCATCGTCATCGCTGGCGAAGACTCTCCGGCACCAGTTCGCGCATCCTTCGCTGCCTACTGCATGTTCCGCGGGCGCCTGGACATCTTGCGCCAGGTCGCGCTGCAGGTGCCTCTGGATTCGGTACCGCCCGAGGTGCGGCCCTCAGACCGGTCCCAACTGCTGGATCTGCTGTGCACGACAAAGTCCGAGCGAGAGCATCCGTCCTTTCAAGGCATGGACCTCATCTCCGGCCTGGTCGGCGTCGCCGCGGCGAACGCAAAGGACTGCGGGCACGCCAGCGAGGCCTTGCAGCTGGCCTGGGAGGTCAACCCGGAGCACTGCGGCTTCGATGACCTGGCGGAAGAGGCCTCGGAGGAAGGCGCCTTTGTGCGCTCGTTCCTGATGAACAAGGGCATCGAGTTGGCTGCCGCGCAGGCGGCCACGGGCGCGACGCAGGCCAGTCGTGCGCGGCCGAAGAGGAGCGTCTGAGGTGACCGCGTCCATCGAGCAGCTCGAGGAAGAGCTCAGGCGAGCTGTCTTGATCGACAAGACCATGTTCTTGCGGGTGGACATCATCCTGCGGAAGCTGCTCGGCTGCAGGGAGCCGCGCGCTGCGCAGCTCGTCGTGGAGCTGGTGCACGGCAAGCGTGGCGCCGAAGCGGCTCGGGCTGCCTGGAAGCAGATTCAGGCCGGCATCCCCCTGCACAACGACGCATTCGTTTCACAGGGCACCACGCGCTACTCCTTGGCAGCGCGCTGCCTCATGCACGGCACGGTTGCGACATTCGAGTCCCTGGTGCTCGCCGGCGTGCCGGACGTGGTACCGGAGGACCTCAAGCCGCGGAACCAGACCGAGTGGATGGACCTGCTGTGCTCGACCAACTCAGAGCGGCTCGCGCACAAGCTCGAGCTGATGACTCGGCCTGACCAAGTGTCGCTTGGAGCGGTCGGCGAAATCGCCACATTCGCCGACGTCTCCCCCGAGTGTGCTCAGGAAGCGTTCGAGGTGGTCTGGCGCCTGGCTCCGCATCACCCCGGCTTCGACGCGCTGGCTCGAGAGTCGTCCGAGCCAGGCGCCGCGGTGCGTACCTTCTTGATGTCCAAGAGGATGGTCCAGGTGGCACAGGAACTACCTGTAGTCGAAGCCCCTGTTGCACCTCCTTGGCGCCGGCGCGCCAGTATTTGAGCGCGTGGCGGTGGCAACGAGGGGCCTTGGCGACTTCGAACAGCTTGATCGTGATGCTGGCCTTGTTGGCGCCCTTGCAGCCTTGGTGTTCGCCGGTGGACCGGCGTGCTGCCGACGGAACTGTAGCCGAGCGACGTGGGCGACCGTTTATCCCTGCCAGTGAGCACCCGCGCCGCCAAGCCGATGATTTAGGGGTTGTGGCATCCGATAAGGGACCGGTACGTTTCCGAAGCGTCGGCCACCGCTGGCCTAGGGGCAGAATAATGCGAATTCGGAACGTCACTGCGGTCCTGATGACGGTCTGCATCGCCGGCGTCGCTGATGCGGCGACGCGGATTACCCTCTCTGACAACGTTTCTGGCGGGTCCCTTGTTTTCGATGACGCCATCGGACCCAGGGAACTGAACGGTACCTCCGCCGTCGGGTCCGCGGTCTCGCGCGGCCAGGCCATCGATGGTGGGCTCAAGTCTTCCAGCGGCGTCTCCTCGACTACCTCGGGCAGTTTCATCTCGGGCTTCGCGACCGTCGAGTTGCACGACACTGTGCACGTCGACGCCGGCGGCGCGCTCAACGGTCAAACCGGCTTCGCCACGGTGCGACTCGACTACCGCTGGCATCTGGGCTACGTCCCCGGCGTGGAGGCGGGTCTTACGGGCGCGTCGACGGCTGGCGACATCAGCGTGCTCCTGAACAACCAGGGCGCCTACGCTCGTGAGTACAGGTACGCCGGTACTGCATACGCGGACAGCGAGGACATCGCGTTGGACTTCGTGCCGCTCGGCGACAGCGTTGCCCGCGTGGGCTCGACTCTGGGTAGCTACATGGAGTTCCGCGTGCCAATCACTTTCGGCGATTCGCTGTCGTTGCACTTGTCCCTCTCGACCTCCACGCAAGCGCTGAACGGCGTCGCAACTGCGGATGCGTTCAACTCAGCCTACTGGGGCGGCGCGAAGTTCTACGACTCCAACATGACGCAAGTCAGCGCGACAGCGTTCGGGGCCACCGGCGTCGACTACACGCGCTCGTTCACGCCCGCGGTACCCGAACCCAGCACACTGCTCTTGGCAGCAGCCGGAGCCGCTGTGGTGGCGCTCCGCCGCCCGCGGACGTAGTCGGTTAGAGCGACAGAGAACGGTCGCCTTGAAGCTGGAAGTCAGGCCACTCTAGATGCACGGCGCTTGCGCGCTGCCGCGTACAGCCGCGCCGCAGCCGCGCAGGCAGCGCAGGCGCCCGCGACCGCAGCGAGAGCTGTAGCATCCGGTATGGCAGCGGAGAAGCAACGAGACCGATCGAGACGGCGAAGGCCATGAGACCAGCGGGCGCCGCGATCAACGCAAGTACTCCAGCGAAAGCTCCGGCAACCTTGCTGGCGTTCGCGACGTCGCTGGCCACGTCTTCAATGCTGTCGCCGCGCCGGGGCGCGGCGTTCGACTTGCGCATGCCGAGGGCCCAGCGCCACAAAGCGCGCGTGACGAACCAACAGAACCAGGCGAAGCCGAGCACCAGCAGCGTCGAGGCAACGAAGCTTCTCATTTCAGCCCTTCCGCCGGCTGCCACCGGCTCTCCCCATTCTGCCCGCTGCAGGTCGCGGCCTGAAACCCCTTGCGCTGATGCAGTCCGATCGGTCAAATGGGGCTCAGCCAAGGATTAGGCGGACACCGATGAGACAGCCGCGCGCACTCGATCGCCCGACGACCTCGCGAGGGGTCTATGTTTTCGCCGCGGCCGCTCTTGCCCTACAGGCGTGCACCGCAGTGCAGAAGCCGCCCGTGGTCTCAGTGGAATCCAGGTCTTCTTCGGGTACCCGCCAGAATGCTCGACTGTGCTCGACACCGCAGTA
>CAKZXL010000474.1 GCA_937883885.1 uncultured Aquincola sp.
GGCGCTCCAACCAACGAGGAGAAACAGACTCAAACTACTGACGCAGGCACTGTAGAGTAGCCTGGGGGTGGGTCAGTATTGCGCGATTCCGGTGGGTCGGTTCGAGACGATCGCCAACACCGTTGACACAAGATTAGTTACCTAATATTATTTTCCTTAGGTGGCAAACTATGCACCTGAGGCTCGCAGTGGGTAGATTTCGTTTTCGACTGTTAGCGGGCGCCGACCAACATGTAAAAAGGAGACCACATGAAAAGTGAACCAAACCGGCAGGTGAGGGCAATCGGATCTATCAGTTGTCAATCGAGGCGCCTCGTCGGCGTGATAGCGGCAGCTGTACTAACGGCGTGCGGCGGAAGCGACAAGGACGCTGATGGTCCGCCGACACAGCAGGAAGTTGTAGTGACAGGATGCAATGGGACCGTTACCTATGTGGAGGCCGAGGGCGCCTTTGCAAACGGGTCGCCGTGGAGCATGCGTCGGCCAACAGGCTGGAACGGCTTGTTGATCAACGACCTTGACTATGTTCCCGCTAAGGACGGCGCGCGGAGTTGCTACTGGTTGCAGCGAGGCTACGCGCTTTCGGGTACCGGTCGAAATCCGCAAAGAAACTTTAACTATGATCCGGATCGAGAGCAGCAAGAGCTGATCTCGGTCATCGACATGTTCAACGCGCGCTATGGGAAGCCTACGAAGGTGATCCAGTATGGACACTCGGGCGGCGGCTTCGTTGCTCTAAATTTTGCCGAGCGCTATCCCGAGAAGGTTGATGGCGTTGTTGTAGGGTGCGCTCATGAGCCGGTACCACTCATGAACATGATGTTGGATGGGTGGTTCGTGCTGAAGACGCTGATCGCATCAGAATTGCAGGTCGTCGGCTTCTCCGATCTTGCTTCCGTAGCAGATCAATCTGCAAAATGGCGCGCCGCTCTCACGCTAGCTCAGCAGAGCCAGGAAGGTCGGGCTAGGATTGCGCTTGCTGCTGCAGTAGGCCAGTGGCCGGTGTGGAGCAATGCCACACGAGCTCAGCCAGATCCCTTCGATCTCGGTGCGCTTCAAAGTGCAGTCTTCGACACTGTGCTTCTCAACGCCGCCCAACCTGGAGGACAGTCTCGATTCATGTTTGAGCATGCAGGGACATCTCCGGCAGTTCGGCAACTCTCTTGGAATGCGGGCATCGACTACTCCCAACTTCTGGCCCGCGCCGAGCCGGCAGTCGGGCGTCTGGTGCTATCGCTTTACTCGACAAATGGACTCAATCTCCAGGCCGATCTTGCAACACTGCGGGACGCGACCCGTGTACAGGCGGAACCCGCCGCCTCGGCGTTCTGGAACGGGCCGGGACGAACAGTCCACGGCACACCCAAGATACCTTCCTTGCGGATGCATACAACAGGAGATAACGTGGTGCCTCCAAACATCATCGATTCGTATGTTCAGAAGATGCAGGCCAATGGTGGAGATGTGAGTCTCTACAGAACGACGATTGTTGACCGTGCGGGGCACTGTACGTTCGAGCCTTCAGAGTCAGCTGCGGCGATTGAGACAGTCTTGACTCGGATCAACACTGGGGTTTGGCCTGATGTCAGTCCAGCCGGAATGAACGCTAGGGCCAAAGCTCTCATACCCGCATCGGTGCCCGCGTTTGTGCCATACGAGCCAGCTCGGGCGAACCGGCCACAGAACAATCCTGCGGGCGGCCTCTAAACCGCGAGACAGGTGCCCGCAATGGCACCTTTCGGTTGCCAGGCCCTGCTTCTCAAGCAGGTGGCGGAACCGAAGGATCGTCGTCTCGTCCAGCAACCGCGCCACGGCCCTCAGCGCGGCGAACTGGCGGAACACGGGGATGTTGTGCAGAGACTGCTCCATCGCCGGGTCGCTCGGCGCGAACCATTGCTGCAGGTAGTGAACCGCCCCGGGGCGGTTCACCCGGACGATCGCACGCGTGACGCAGCGCACATTGATTACATGCCGCCTCGGACACCGCATAGGCCGGACGCAGATGTCCATCGAGAATGCCGTGGTAGCGGCCTCGGATCCTCGACACTCTCCCGGACTGAGAAGGCCTACACGATGCGATCAAAGCCGGCGGCCCGGCCTGAGCACTGATACGAATGCATAAGGTTCAACCTTTTCGCATGTCTGACCAGAAGCGGCGAAAACCAGGGAACCATCAGGCAGCCGGCGCGCATAGCGTCCGAGTTGGGACTTCGGCAAGGTCACCGGCACCTTCTGCGTCAGCACGCCGTCCTGCTTCTCCGGTGGGGTGCCCGAGAGCAGTTCGGCGTGGCCGAGTTGGATGCTGCGCGTAGTCAGCGCCTTGAGCACTGCGGGTGTGCAGGCCATCAGCGCGAGCCGCCGCTCCAACACCTCGGGCGACCAGCCCATGAGGCGGGCGGCTTCTTCCTTGTCGCCGCGCTGGCGCAGCAGTTGGCGCTGCGCGGCACGGGCTTCCTCGGCCGGCGACATGGCGGCGCGGTAGTAGTTCTCGATCACCGACATGGCCTCGGCCGCCTCGTCGCTGGCGTCCTTGATGACCACGGGCATGTCGTAGTCGTCGCCGAAGACGTTCCTTGCGGCTCTCCAACGGCGCTCACCGGCGATGATCTCGAAGAGGTCGGTGCCCAGCACAGGCCGCACGACGATGGGTTCGAGCACGCCGACCGCGCCGATGCCCTCCATATGGAGTTCATGGGTGGATCGGTGTTGGTCCACCCAGGATCTCCTACCGCGACGCACCTTCAAGAGCCGCCGCTGGCGCCGTCACGCGGCCGAACGATCGACCGTTGCCGCGTCGGATGGCAAGCCTGGCGCCGCGCCGCGCACACGTCGGTACGGCGGCAGGCCCGCCAGCAGGCGCCGGCCCCACGGCGTGCTCGCCAGCCGCGGATCCAGCACCGTGACGCGGCCGTGGTCCTCGGGCGTGCGCAGCAGCCGCCCCACCGCCTGCGCCAGCCGGATGCCGACCTCGGGGACGCTGCGCTCATGGAAGGCGGACCTCCCCTGCGCCTCGATCCACTCCCGGCGTGTCTGCTCGACCGGATCGTCGGGCACCGCGAAGGGCAACTTGACCACTACCAGGTGCGTGCAGTAGGCGCCGGGCAGGTCCACCCCCTCGGAGAGGCTGGCCAGACCGAAGAGGACCGAACGCTGGCCCTGGTCGATGCGAGCCTTGTGGCGCGCCAGCAGCTCGCGCTTGGACGTGCTTCCCTGCACGAGGATCTGCTCGCGCAGCGCCTCCGGCAGCGCATGCGCGACCTGATGCATCTGCCTTGCCGATGCGAACAGGACCAGAGACCCGGCTTGCGCCTCGAGCAGGGCGGGCAGCATGGCTGCCACCTCCTCGGTATGCGCCTGGGCATCGAGCGGATGGGAGCGCATGCGCGGCAGGTGCAGCTCGGCCTGCGCCGCATGGTCGAAGGGTGATGGCAGGCTGAGCGCATGCACCCCCTCCCATGCCTTCAGGCCAGCCTCTTCCATGAAGAGGTCGAACGAGCCGCAGGCCTGCAGCGTCGCCGAGGTCAGCACGGCAGCGCCGGCACGATCCCACAGCAGCGTGCGCAGGCGTTCTCCGCCACCGATCGGCGCAGCGCAGACGTGGAACTCTGTCGTCCGGCCCGCCCTGACCTCCTTGCCACCGCGCTCGATCCAGCGTGCCAAGGACATGTGCCACCTCGGCCATCATCACCAACTGCGCGCGGCGGCTGGCGAAGCCCGGCATGGCCTCGCGCAAGGTGCGCAGACAGGACTGCATGCGGGCTTTCTCTTCGTCGCTGAGCATGCGCCCAGCTTCTCGCAACAAAGCGCGTCTTCAAGGCCCGGCGCAGCGGGGCGTGGGTAGCCTGCAGCGCACCCGAGGCCACGCTGTGGCCCATACGCAGTTCACCAGGACTTGGTCGCCTGCACCGGGATAGAGGCAGGAACATGGCTATAACGCACGCCCTCGATCACGTGCATCGAGACAGCCTCGCACTCAATCGCCAGGTGGAAGGCTGGCCGCCAGTCCGGGGCCAGCATAGCCTCCGGCTCGCCTCTATCGAACAGAACATAGTTCACGCCACCCTCGCATTGCACGGACCGAAAAGCGATGCCATCGAAAGCCCACTTCTTGTCGTAGCGGATGAACTCCGCCAGCGCCTGCGTCATCACGTAATCCGTATCACGGATAGGAAATTCAACCGCATGAGGCCAAGTATGGCACGAGTTTTGGGCCTCGAAACACGTTCGGCCAAGGAAGGTTGAGCGCTCGCTTGCCGCTCA
>CAKZXL010000475.1 GCA_937883885.1 uncultured Aquincola sp.
CCCGGCCAAGCAGGTGGCCTCGTACTTCAGCGCCCTCTTCAACGGCGACGCCGACGCCCGCCAGGTGATGGTGGCCACGCTGCGCCAGTGGTGGGCGGGGGTGGCGCCGGGGCGGGCGGGCGCCGTCGAGGGCGGTGCTGGAGCACGCTAAAGCCTGATTTATCCAACGTTTGAAGGGAAAAATCGGTCGAAAGTAAGGATAAGGTGGAGAATGCAGCGCTTGGTCGTTTGGAACGCACGTGCTGCACTCCTTTTCCTTTTCCAATTTCTACAGCTTTGAGGCGCCCGCGCGGGTCGACTTGGTCCTGAACCAGCGCGACCGGGTGGTCGGTTGGTCGCGGGTTGCACCTTCGGGCACCCGGCTGAGCACGGCCATGGCTGTGATGGGTGCCAACGGCGCGGGCAAGACGGGCTTGCTCAAGGCCTTGCCCTTCCTGGCCTGGTTCGTTCGCGACTCCTTTCGTCTGGAGCCCGGTGCGCCCATCGCCTTTCATCCGCCGGCTTGGTCGCAGGAAGAGCCGTCGGTTTTCGCGGTCACCGGGGAGGATGGCGACGGTGTGCGGTGGATGTACCAATTGTCTGTGCAGCGCGCGCACGTACTTTCGGAGAGCCTGCGTCGACGCGGGCCCGCACCCGGCGATCGTCCGCGCCATGTATTTACGCGGCAGCGTCAAGCTTCGGGCAACTACACCATCAAGCAAAGTGGCCTGGGCATTGGCGATGCGGAAGCGGTCAAGGTCCGCCCGAACGTCTCGCTGGTGTCATGGGCTCGCCAGTACGGCTCCGAACTGGCGATGCACTTGACCGACTTCTTGCTTTGCACCAACCTGAACGTCATGGGTCGCACGCCTGCGCGTGGTGCGGATCTGGTGACTGCAGCTGAGTTCTATCAGGCCAATGAGCCGGTGCGCTTGCAGATGACTTCGTTGTTGCAAGGCATGGACCTCGGCCTGACCGACGTAGTGATGAAGCGCATCGAAGGTGAGCCGCTGGTCGACGACCCGACCCCTCGCTGGTACCCGATGGGCGTACACCGCGGCCGCACGGGAGTGTTCGAACTTCCCATGGCATTGGAATCCAGCGGCACTCAGACCACATTCTTGCTGCTGCGGCAGTTGTTGCCTGTCTTGCAGCTGGGAGGCTATGCCTTCATTGATGAGCTGGAGAGCGACCTTCATCCGCACATGATCGAGCCGCTGTTGCGACTGTTCCATGATGAAGAAACCAATCCGCACGGCGCACAGATCATCTTCACCTGCCACTCCGCGGAGGTCTTGCGCGTCCTTGGGCGTGCACAGGTGACGTTTGTCGAGAAGTCCGACTGCGTGAGCACGGCCTATCGTGGTGACGCGATCGAAGGGCTGACCAGCGCGCACAACCTCTACGCGAAGTACATGTCGGGCGCGCTGGGCGCCGTTCCCGAGATCTGAGGCGATGGGCGCTCCGGTGCGCATCAAGCGCAGCATCATCGCCATTGGAGAGGGCGAGGCGGAAGCTGTGTTCCTCGATCACGTGAAGGCGCTCTATGTGCCGCGGGGCTGCGGCACCAGCCTCAGGATCAAGACGGCGCTGGGCAAGGGCGGCAAGGGAGTTCTTGACTACGCTGAGCGGCAGTGCGCCGGGTTGGCGCACGACGTACGCATCCTGCTGCTGGATACCGATGTCGACTGGCATGACCAACAACGTCGCCGTGCACGACAGCTCGGCTTCCTGGTCGTCGAGTCAACGCCCTGCCTTGAGGCATGGTTGCTGGCCATTCACCGGGACGAACGACCGCGTAGCAGCGCGCAGCACAAGCGCGCCTTCGAAGCCCGCTTCCACCAGGCCGCGCATTCACCCTCCGTGTATGTCCAGCACTTTGCCAAGCCGGTCTTGGAGGCGCAGCGCCACCGGGTTGCACCACTGCGTCTTCTGCTCGATGCCTTGGGCGTCTGACTTTGTTGACCGAGCGTGCTGACGAGGCACGGCGGTTGCCGCCAGCGGGTCATCTTCAACGCTCATACAAGGAGAAGCCCATGAGCCAGACCGACAACGACAACGTCGAAGCCATCTACCAGGAACTGGTCAAGGGCGTGGGCCGCGAGAAGGTCACCGAGGCCAACGCCACGCGC
>CAKZXL010000476.1 GCA_937883885.1 uncultured Aquincola sp.
AACGCCGTCTTCCCAGCTTTCCAACGCTTCGCGCTCGCCGTGTTGGTGGCAGCTTCGAGTACGGCGCCGCTCATCTCGTAGCGTGCGATATCGAAGCCCTTCTGGGCCGCCACCGTAGCCGCCGCAGCGTGGAACGCGTCTGTGGTTGCGTGCCGGGCCGGGGACATAGGGTTCTGGTCCGCACACGAAGGGTCTTCGAAGGTGGTCCTGCACGGCGTGACGTCGTAGGAGTGATGCCGGCGGCACGCACTCGGGCGAAGCGCGTAGATGTCGCACGCGCCCTCGGTCGACAGGAACGCGCAGGCCACGTTGGTCTGTATGTGCGCTTCCTTGCCGAGCTCACTCGCACGAGCGGCGTTCGAGCGAAGGCGCTGCAGGAACACGTCCCGCTTGGGCACCGGAAGTGTCCGCAGATGCTCCGCAATGGCAAGCGCTTCCGGCACTGTGACGTACACGTGGTAGTGGCAGCAATAGCTGCAGCCGGAGCGGCAGGCCAGGGTATGCCCTGGCGGGTCCTCAGCGGTGCTCAGGGCGGCATCCAGTCGACGGTACACCTGGACCTGATGTTCCAGGACGGTAGTCCGGCCGGCGCGGACTGCCTGCAAGCCATTCATCGTCGCGGCACCCTCCCTGTCGAAGATGCCGATGGCAAAGCGCTGGAGCGAGTCGTCGTAGTCCTGGAGCATGGGCGCAGCGAAGCACCCCCTGAATCGGCCTTCGCGGCTCGGCGCGCAGCCTGGCTGGTGGAGCCGTCGGCCAGGGCCTCACAGGATTGTGCTTATGCGTTTGGAAGGTGGCTGATGCTCAGACCGGACGCGCTCAACCATCAACGCGGGGCGTGAAACCCGCGAGGCGGATGCGTCTTCATGCTGCGGCGAACTTCCGGGCAGAGGTGCTCGGCGGAACGCAGGCTGGCAGCCAGGAGTGCGGGCAGCGCGCTCGACTCGGCGAGTTGGGTTTGCTGCTCAGGAGAAAGGGTGCCGAGCGTCGCTGCGGCCTGCAGCAGGAACTGGCCGGCAGCGGATGCTGCTTCGAGAGTCTGGGTGTCGATGTTCATGGCGGGTCTGGAAGAAGGGGGTTCATGACGCTGTAGGCCTCGGGCAATCGTAGCGGCCAGCGCTCAGGCGGTCAGGGCCGCCGGCGAATCGTTGGCAGCGATTGGCGCGGTTTCAGGCTGAGGGCGCCAACGCCCGGCGGTGCGGCGGGCATGCTCGGCGTCCAGACGTGCTTGGTAGTCCTCATCCAGCGTCGTCATGCCTTCCGGGCAGCGCAACCCTGCGGCGCGCTGGGAATCGCTGACGCAGCGCGCCAGCAGCTGCTTGGGGGACATCTGGTTCACGCCATGGCGCCGGCGCCAGTCGGCGCGCCGCAGCATGTCGTCCTGGTCCACCTGGTGCCGCAGCGAAGTCGTGAACGTGCCCAGCATCTGGTACTGGCGGAACGCCTCGCCCGGGTCAGCGGCTTCCGGGCGTTCATGGATGCGATCCTCTCCGACGCAGAAGACCATGAAGTCTTCAGCACCGTCGCGATCGACCTCGAAGGCGGGCGTGCGCTCCACCGACATGATGATGCGGCCGTCGTTGAGCTCGACGTTCGGTGCGCAGCCGGCGGACTCCGTCACGCCGTTGAGGTCGGCCAGGATGTTGCGGCCGCCGGAGTAAACGTCGCTGTAGCCGCGGTCGGAGTCGTAGTCGGGCCCGACGTAGAGCCACTTCGGACTCGGCATCTTCTTTGAGAACTTCGAGGCATCGACCTCGGGTGGGTAGTAGCTGGCGCCGCGCTCGTTCACATCCTCCCAGATGTGGATGGCCTCGAAGGCGCGCGGCTGGTGACCCGACATCGACCAGATGATGTCGATGGCGACGAGCTGCTCGAGCGTGACGATGGTGAAGCGGGGTTCGATTCCAAGATGGCGCGCCGCGCGCCGCTCGTCTCGGTCCAGTGTCAGCGAGTAGCGCAGCAGGTCGCGCTGCATCGCCGGCGAGTACGAGTCCGGGCCGATCGCCAGGTAGCCGTCCTTGGTCACCGTGCGGCCGACCCAGTGGCGCCTTGTGACGTCGTACTGCGTATCCACGATGAAGCGCTGCAGCTTGTTGAGGCCGCGCATGAAGGCGTACTTGGAGTCCGACTCGATCATGGCCTCGAGCGACTTGTCGCGCCCGACGGCGGCGCAGTTCCAGCATCCGAAGCGAGCGCCGCAGGCCTTCGCCGAGGCCTTCATGGCGTCGTCGGACACCACGGCGCAGCTGGAGTTTCCACCGTCGCGGTATGCCTCCCAAATGGCCGCGGCGTCGGTGAAGGACTGCCGGTCGCCGGACTGCATTTCTGCAAGCAGCACCCAGACGTCTTCCTGGCTGAAGAAGCAGATGGGCGACAGGCGCATCTCTTCGCGAACGAGCTTGCCCACACCGCTGCGGACCTCCTGGACCCAGATTTCGGAGTCGCGCTCGCCGCGCGCCATCATGGCGTCGAAGCGGTGGTCGGACTCGTCGAAGCGGGTGCCTGTCATCACGACCGGCTTGCCGGTCTCGGCCAGCTCCTTCAGGGCCGCCTTGCGCTGGCGCTCCTGAGGCTTGAGCTTCAGCGACACCGAGCAGTCGCGCGAGCTCGAGTTGGCGAAGGTGGGAAGCGCCCGGCCGGAGATGATGCGCACCGCCCAAGTGTCGTTCAGTGACGGGTAGGCGATGTCGACGCGCAGCGGCAAGTCGTGCGCCTTGGCGTAGGCGCGCACGCGCTCGATCTCGGAGTTTGCGACTTCCTCGTAAGCGGGGTTGTCCACCTGGGTCTGCGCATGGGTGACCAGAATCTTGCTCAGCTTCAGCCCCTGCACGCGGCGCTCGCGCGCGACCTCGAGCACGAGGTGCATGAGGATGGTCGAGTCCTTGCCGGCCGAGTAGGCCACCGCGACCGGGTGCCCCATCTCGAAGACGCGCGCGATGGCTTCCTTGGCCCGGGCCACCTTGTCCTCGGTGCTCAGGTCATAGACCGCCTTGAACTCGGCAGACGCCAAAGTGGCAGCGGAAGGCGCTGCGGAGGCCCCGACGCCGGCCAGCGGGTCGGCGGCGGATAACGTCGCGGCGGCAATTGCCACCGGAGTGGGCTCGGAGGGCGCCTCAAAGAGGTCGAGGAGACTCAGCTGTTGCGGTGCGTACTCAAGTGCCATGCACAAGAGATATCACCTTCACGGCACAGTGCCAACCTTGCTGATGTCGCCAGGGCCTGGTCTCCAGGGATAATTGAGGGGAAGCTGAATTGGCTAGACTTTTGCGGATTTAGCTGGATCGGTTGACCGGAGATCGCTGGATTTTCCGCGCCGGCGCGAAGGGAAGGGTGGAAGCGAGCCGACATTCGCACCTGTGGGCAATCAACTTCCACTTGGACGATCTGGCCGGGCCAGCAGCCGGTGGACTTGGTGCGGTCGCAGTCGCGGTCGCATAGCACCGCCCGGTCGGCGGCTATCGACCAGACCAAAAGCCGCCCTACGCTGAGCACGGAGACGGGAATATGAGGTCGCCCACCGCGACCGCGCCAAGCGCGTGTCGGCGCGGCCGTCGTGCTCAATGGCGGCTACCGGGCAAGCGCGTCGACTGGCACTCCCGGCCAGTTGCGGTCACTTGATGGCGGCGTCAGAGGTCTGCTCTAGGAAGTACAGCAGCCACAGAGGTCGCGCCGGAGAAGGTGCGAAGAACCTGTCTGCTGCTGCGAGGCTGTAAGCATTAATTCAATAATCGTTGTATAGTTCATCTATGCAAGAAGCCGATGCCGTCCGATCCCTCGCAGCCCTGGCGCAGGCCCTGCGCCTGCGCCTGTTCCGCGCCCTGGTCGTCGCTGGCCCCGAGGGCCTGACCCCGGGCGCGTTGGCCGAGCACCTGGACGTGGCCGGCAACACGCTGTCGTTCCACCTCAAGGAGCTGACGCATGCCGGCCTGGTGACGCAGGAGCGGCAGGGCCGCAACCTCATCTATCGCGCCTCGTTCACCACGATGAACGAGTTGCTGGGCTACCTCACCGAGAACTGCTGCGAGGGCGCGGCGTGCTCGACCACCGACGCGGCGACCGACTGCCGTTGCTGAAAGGCTCCCCATGAAGCGCTTCCACGTTCACCTGCACGTCACCGACCTGCACCAGAGCATTGCCTTCTATTCCAAGCTGTTCGCTGCCGAGCCCGCGCGCATCGAGGGCGACTATGCAAAGTGGATGCTGGAGGACCCGCGCCTGAACTTCGCTATTTCCACACGCGGCGCTGCGCCCGGTGTGGACCACTTGGGCTTTCAGGTGGACGAGGCCACCGAGGTGGTCGACCTCAAGGACCGCGCCGAAGCGGCCGACCTGGTGCTGCTCGACGAGGGGCAGACGACGTGCTGCTACGCCCGCAGCGACAAGCACTGGATCACCGACCCGCAGGGCGTGCCGTGGGAACACTTCCAGACGCTGGGCAATGCGCCGGTGTTCGGTAAGCCTGCCCCGACCAACGCCGCTGCAGCGGCCTGCTGCGCCCCTGCGGCCGTGCCGGCATCCGCACCGTGCTGCGGTCCTGCCAAGGCCTGCTGCTGACCGATTTCCCCTGACCCCAACACCCCCCCATGACTTCGACCACCAAGCCGCTGAACGTCCTGTTCCTGTGCACCCACAACTCGGCCCGCAGCATCCTGGCCGAAGCCCTGCTGAACGGCATGGCCGGCGAACGCTTCCGCGCCTTCTCGGCCGGCAGCAGCCCGCGCGACAACCAGCAGCCCAACCCGCTCGCGTTGCAAGAGCTGCAGCGCGTGGGCATATCCACCGAAGGCCTGCGGAGCAAGAGCTGGGACGAGTTCGCCAAGCCCGACGCTCCGCAGATGGACCTCATCATCACCGTGTGCGACAACGCCGCCGGCGAAGTGTGCCCAATCTGGCCAGGCCACCCCGCGACCGCGCATTGGGGGTACGCCGACCCCTCGGAAGTAGAGGGCAGCCTGGAAGACAAGCAGGCGGCCTTCTACAAGACGCTAGTGGCCATCCGGCACCGTCTGGGGATGCTCATCAGCCTTCCGGCCGCGGCCATCGACAAGCTGACGATCCAGCAGTCCGCACGCGACTTGGCCAAGCGCTGATCGAGTGCGCGGCTGACCTCTCTTGCGGCCCTGCGGGCCATATCCCCCATCCCCTTTGAAGGCCCCCGCCATGCTCGCGGCCATCCTGATTTTTCTTTTCACCCTCGTGCTGGTCATCTGGCAACCCCGGGGCTTGGGCATTGGCTGGAGCGCATCGCTCGGCGCCGTGCTGGCCCTGGTCCTCGGCGTCGTGCACCTGGCAGACATCGCCGTGGTGTGGGGCATCGTCTGGAACGCGACTGCCACGTTCGTGGCCGTCATCATCATCAGCCTGCTGCTGGACGAAGCCGGCTTCTTCGAGTGGGCGGCGCTGCACGTGGCCCGCTCGGGCGGCGGCAACGGCCGCCGGCTGTTCGCCTTCATCGTGCTGCTGGGCGCGGCCGTGGCCGCGCTGTTCGCCAACGATGGCGCGGCGCTGATCCTCACGCCCATCGTCATGGCCATGCTGGTCGCGCTGGGCTTCACGCCGGCCGCCACGCTGGCATTTGTAATGGCAGCCGGCTTCATCGCCGACACGGCTAGCTTGCCGCTGATCGTGTCCAACCTGGTCAACATCGTGTCGGCCGACTTCTTCGGCATCGGCTTCAACCAGTACGCCGCCGTGATGGTGCCGGTGAACATCGCCTCCGTGCTGGCCAGCCTGCTGGTCCTGCTGCTGCACTTCGGCCGAGGCGTGCCGCAGCAATACAACCTGGGCCAGCTCAAGACGCCGGCCCAGGCCATCCGCGACCCGGCCACCTTCCGGGCCGGCTGGGTGGTGCTGGCTCTACTGCTGATCGGCTTCTTCGGCCTGGAGCCGTTGGGCGTGCCGGTCAGCGCGGTCGCGGCCGTGGCTGCCGTGGTGCTACTGGCCGTCGCTGCTCGCGGCCACGTCATCAGTACACGCAAGGTGCTGCACGGCGCGCCCTGGCAGATCGTAGTGTTCTCGCTAGGCATGTACCTGGTGGTCTACGGCCTGCGCAATGCCGGCCTGACCAACCGCATCGCTGCGCTGCTCGATGTGTTCGCGCAAGGCGGCATTTGGGGCGCGGCGCTGGGAACCGGCGTGCTCACGGCCTTGTTGTCCTCGGTCATGAACAACATGCCCACGGTGCTCATCGGCGCGCTGTCCATCGACGCATCGCAGGCCAGCGGCGTGGTGAAGGATGCGATGGTCTACGCCAACGTGATCGGCTGCGACCTCGGCCCCAAGATCACGCCCATTGGCAGCCTGGCCACCCTGCTGTGGCTGCACGTGCTCCAGAAGAAGGGCACCACCATTGCCTGGGGCTACTACTTCCGCGTAGGCATCGTGCTCACGCTGCCCGTGCTGCTGGTGACGCTGGCGGCTCTGGCCCTGCGCTTGAGCCTGGTCTGAGCGCGTCCACCGTCCAGCAAGGAACCGACCATGAGCGACATCACGATCTACCACAACCCCGCCTGCGGCACGTCGCGCAACACGCTGGCGATGATCCGCAATAGCGGCGAGGAACCCCAAGTCATCGAGTACCTGAAGACGCCGCCCGACCGGGCCACCCTGGAGGGGCTGATCGCGGCCATGGGCGTCACGCCGCGCGAGCTGCTGCGCAAGAAGGGCACGCCCTACGAAGCGCTGGGCCTGGACAGCGCCTCGTGGACAGACGCGCAGTTGATCGACTTCATGCTGCAAGAACCCATCCTCATCAACCGCCCCATCGTCGTCACGCCGCTGGGCACACGGCTGTGCCGCCCTTCGGAAGCGGTGCTCAACCTGCTGCCGCAGCCGCAGCAAGGCGCTTTCACCAAGGAAGACGGTGAGGCCGTCATCGACGCGAAGGGAGCCCGCATTGCAAAGCCCTGAATTGCCGAACATCGACGCCGATCACTTCCGCCGGCCCGACATGGCACGGCTGCTGCCAGCCGAGCGCGCGACCCATCCGCCGCGCATCCTGCTGCTCTACGGGTCCGCGCGTGAGCGCTCCTACAGCCGGCTCGTGACCGAGGAAGCGGCCCGGCTGCTGCACGCCATGGGCGCCGAGCCGCGCATCTTCGATCCGCGTGGACTGCCGCAGCCCGACGGCGCGCCCGAGGACCATCCGAAGGTGCGGGAGCTGCGCGACCTAGCGCAGTGGTCCGAGGGCATGGTGTGGTGTTCGCCCGAGCGGCACGGTGCCATGACCGGCATCATGAAGTCGCAGATCGACTGGATTCCGTTGTCGGTCGGATCGGTGCGGCCGACGCAGGGAAAGACGCTGGCCGTCATGGAGGTGTCGGGCGGCTCGCAGTCCTTCAACGCGGTCAACCAACTGCGCGTGCTGGGCCGCTGGATGCGCATGCTGACCATTCCCAACCAGTCGTCTGTGGCCAAGGCCTTCGCCGAGTTCGGGGAAGATGGCCGCATGAAGCCCTCGCCGTACTACGAGCGCGTGGTCGACGTGATGGAGGAACTGGTGAAGTTCACGCTGCTGACGCGCGACTGCGCGGGCTACTTGGTGGACCGCTACAGCGAGCGGCGCGAGAGCGCCGAGGCGCTGTCCAAGCGGGTCAACCTGCGCAGCATCTGACCAGCGCGGCCCAGGTGCAGAGCCGAGCCACGACCATCGTACTGCTGGGCGTGGCGCAGACGCTGGCGTGGACCTCGTCGTACTACCTGCCGGCCATCCTCGCGGACGCCATCGTCCGCGATGTGGGCACCACCAACTCGGCCGTGTTCGGCGCCTTCTCGGTGGCCTTGCTCATGTCGGCGGCCATCGGGCGTTTCGCCGGCCGGCTGATCGACCGGCGCGGCGGGCGGCCGGTGCTGATCGCCAGCAACGTGGTGTTCGCGGCCGGCCTGGCCGCAATGAGCCAGGCACAGCAGCCGCTGCACGTCTTCGCGGCCTAGGCCGTGCTGGGCCTGGCGATGGGCAGCGGCCTGTACGAAGCCGCGTTCGCCACGGCCGTGCCCATGCACGGCCAGAACGCACGGCGCACCATCACCGGCATCACCCTGTTCGCCGGTTTCGCCAGCACCGTTGGCTGGCCGGTCACGGCCTGGCTGGTGAGCACCATGGGGTGGCGTGGGGCATGCCTTGTGTGGGCTGGTCTGCACCTGGTCGTCCCGTTGCCGCTCAACGCGATGCTGCCGTCGGACGAGCGCGACGCGCCGACACTGACCGATGCCGCCGGCAAGCCCGAGCAGCAGGCGACCTTGCCGCCGGCCAGGCAGCGCGGCGCTGCCGTCCTGCTGGCCTTCGTTTTCGCTGTGTCCTGGTTCACCAGCACGGCCATGGCTGCGCACCTGCCCAAGCTGTTGCTCGGAGTCGGTGCGAGCCTGGCGGCGGCCGTGGGTATCGCCGCGCTGGTCGGGCCGGCTGATCGAGTTCGCGTTTCTGAGCCGCGCGCACCCGCTGCTGTCGGCGCGGCTGGCCACGCTCGGCCATCCGCTGGGTGCGCTGTGCGTCGGCCTGTCCGGCAGCTCGGCCGCGATGGCTTTCGCGGTGCTGCACGGGCTGGGCAATGGCATCCTGACCATCGCCGTCGGGACGCTGCCGCTGCTGTTCTTCGGCGCGAAGGGCTATGGCCAGCGGCAGGGCTTCTTGATGGTGCCGGCGCGCATCGTTCAGGCCGCTTCGCCGGTCCTGTTCGGGCTGGCCGTGGAGCGCTTGTGCGTGGGCGCGCTTTGGGTCTCGGCGTGCCTAGGCGTGGCCGCATGCCTCGCGCTGACGCGACTGGCCGGAGACGTTCGCCGTTGACGGCAATCGCGCACCGGCGCTGGCTTGTGCCTGCGTGTGCCGTTGGCGCAGCAGTTCCCACATGGTGCCTTGGTCGCTTTGCCATCCCTACCGACCAGGTGCGGCTTCAGTCGAACACCGCCACGCGACCGATGACTCCGGACGACACCTTGTTCAATGCCGAACTGATCGAGGTGGTCGAGGTTGGAAGCACGCTGCGGGTTCTGACCCGCGTCGCCGGCGAGCCGCCGGCAACCCTGGTCATGGAAGCAGACAGCACCATTGCGCACGAGCACGGCGTGAGGCCTGGTGCCAAGCTCAGCCTGCGCCTGCGTGGCCGCAGCATCCGCGTCGAGCCCTAAACGCCTGAGGCATCGACGCGCTGACGGCGCCCTCTACTTGTGCCGCCAGACCTTCACGGCGGAGATGAGCAGGATGGCCGCCAGCACCGGCAGCAGCACCGCATCGGACACCACGCCCAGCAGCTGACCACCGAGGGCCGCGCCGGCAATCGAGCCCAGGGCCATGGCCAGCACGAAGCGCCGGTTCTGGCGCAGCACGGCGAAGGCGCTGTCGCGGCTGAAGCGCACGAAGCCCACAATCATGGTCGGCAGGCTGATGGCCACCGACAGGCTGCCGGCCAGCTTGATGTCGGCGCCGTAGAGCAGGATGAGCGTGGGGATGAGCAGCTCACCACCAGCCACCCCCATGACGGCTGCGACCACGCCGATGACGAAGCCGGCGACCAGGCCGCCCACCAGCTGCGCCGTGCCCTGCAGCACCGCACCGTCAGAGTGGATGCCATGCGCGAACAGCAACACCGCCGCGATGGCCACCAACATGACGGCGATGACCTGGTAGAGCCGGCGGTTGCTCAGCCGCGTCGCCCAGCCCGCCCCTAGCCAGGCCCCGACCAGGCTGCCGGCCAGCAGGTTGGCGATGGTCGACCAGTTGGCTGCAATCTCATGGGCCGGCACGGCGCCCATCCGGAAGAACAGCGCACTCGTCACCACGATGAGGCTCGCAGCCTTGTTCAAGATGACTGCGTGCAGCGCGGCGAAGCCGAAGATGCCGATGAGGATGGGCAGGCGGAACTCGGCGCCGCCCAGCCCGATGAGGCCACCCAGGATGCCCACGGCCGCGCCGGTCAGCACCGCGCCCAGGATGCGGTTCGAACTCTCTGCGGCGGTTGTGGTGGTCATGGCCGGGGATTGTGCCCGGCTGATAAGCCTCTAAGCAGTCAGAGGCTCGCGTTGGGCGACAGTCTGCAGCGGGTCGGTAGCACCAGTTCGCCGCTCGTGACAGCGGTCGTCCGGCCACCAACACGTCCGCGGCATCTGTTGGCTGGCAGGTCACTGCCGCGGAGCGGTCGTCGGTACTGCCGACCTGTGCGAGGCCGCTTTTGGCGCGGCTCGCGGCTCAGTCACCAAGTCCGAGTGACCGTACCCAATCTAACCACCCGTTGCGAGCCTGAGTGCCGACCGGTGTCTACCACCCCTCGGCTAAATTGGACGAGTAGACCGTCCAGCTTTTTGGCTGGCAACTTCGGTGGCTATCCAATCTTTCTGGGCATTCCCCAGCCGTCGCACACCTGAATTTGATGGACTACCCTTGATTCGTTGCCATTGCGAGTCCAGGTAATTCTGGATCGTCTCAATAATGATTGGCGGTGCAAGCCGCCCCCCAGGCCGTAAACATCTGACCAGGCCCTCCCGGTCGGACACCGGGGTCAGACCTTTGCCGTGACCTCGACGCCGTTGAAGCCGTCGGTCTCGATCAGGAAGTGGCCCAACTCCCCAGTCATGTCATCACGCAGGACGGCTCGAATCCCTTTGCCGGTGGATGTGGGATAAGAAGAGACCCCGGTTCGCTTGCCCTGCTTACTGTCGACCGGGAATAGCGGGCCGACAACGCCATCTAGGGCGGCGCCCTGACGCACAGGCAACGGGCGGCCGGGAGAGTCGTACAGCTGTGCATAACGCGTGGCGACGTACGCGGAGGAGTTGTTGGCTGCATTTGCCAGCGCGTAGGCTTCGTCGGCCTCGACGCGCTCCATTGCTTCGTCCATCTGCTTGTTTGTCAGATCCATCGTTTTCCCAATCGGTTCTCTCGGCCCCACGGCCGTTCAAGGAGGCTCTAGCATGGCCTGCAACGCCGGGATAATCAAGTTTCCCTACAGCAACTCAACTTGCTCGGCGCCCGTGCGACGTGACTGGCGCGAGGCGGGCTTGTGGGTTGCGATGCGAGAAGCCTGCACCCCTGTGCGCAGCGCGTCTGGCACCGCTACGCCGTAGTGGTGGGTGACGTGCCAGGGCGGCTCCGTCTTGGCCACTTCGCGCTCCCAGGCGTCAAAAGGTACCCAGGACGCCGGGTCGACCAGGGAGCAGAGCACCCAACCGTCGACATGGGCGACCCAGTGCGTGTGCGCGTAGGCCGCGGCCGCCGGCACGCCGGGATTCAGCCAGGAGCCTTCCCACTGAACGCGGTTGAGCCCGACGCACATGCCGCGCGTCTTCATGCCCTTGCGCAGCGTGTACTCGGCACCGAGGTGACGCAATGTCTCTCCGACCATCATCGGGCTCATCCAGCCGGGGAACTCGACCAGGTGCTCACGCACGTGGTCCAGACTCAGGCCCAGCATCGCTGCGATGGAGTGCGGGCCGCAGTTGGCCTTCCAGGTGCGGTGCGCCGCCTGCGAGTCGCGTTCGCTGTAGAAGAGCCAGGGCCGACCGTCGTCCACCGCCCGCATCACTTGGTTGCTCTCACCTCGTTGAGCCCGTCGAGCGGACGTCCGGCCTCCTTGGCTAGGCGATACGCGCAGGAGGGCACATGCTTCTTGATGTCGCCGTTGATTTCAGGGTCGGACCGCTTGCAGTGCACACAGCGGTAGTACGGGTTCCCGCCGCCGATCGGCTCGGTCTCGTAATCGTGGTCGTAGCTCATGCGGCCAGCTTCCAGTAACCCACCTGTTCCGGTAAGTCAGCCAAGGCCGTCTCCTTGGCGCGGTCGCGCTTGGGCATGGGAGCCCAGCCGACGTAGCGGCCATCGCTGGCCCATGGGCCGAAGATGCAGATGCCGCCGAGGCTGAGCAGCAGTAGGCTGCCACTGCCGGGTTGCTCGCCGCCCTGTGCCGGGTAGTGGTAGTCGCTCCTGCGCGGCATTGGGCTCCAGGCCAGATAGCGGCCATCGTTCGACCAGGTGCCGGACACCGTGACGCCGCCCTCGGTGAGGAGCAGCACCTTGGCACCCCCGGGCGGAAGCGCGTCGCCCACGCCAGGATAGAGGTAGCCGGCCTCGCCGGCGACGTAGTCCTTGGCACTCCGCGAAGTGGCGCTCATGGTCGAGTCCTTGTGGTCATGCCGCACCGGCGCTCCGGCGCGCCAGGTGCAGACGGATGATGGCAACAGCCGTGGCCAGATACTCCCAGGCCAGAGCAGGATGCAGAACCGCATCGGTGGTGATGTCCAGGCCCAAGACGCCGAGTGCCGAGATCGCGATGTCCACGCCGGCTGAAGCCGCCAAGTGCAGCGTCATCTCGGCCGCGTACTTCCGGCCGCAGACGGCCAGCAGGAAGCCGAAGTACATCGTTAGTCCGGGCAGCAGTTGCGGGGCATCGAAGCCGGCCACGCCCACATGCCGAACGAGCGCCGCACCGAAGAAGGCGACGCACACGGAGAGGAAGCCGAAACTCGTAAGGCGCACCTTCGATGGAAGCATCTCGTGGGCCGGGCCGAAAGCGGCGGCCCGGCTCGCCATGGATAGCAGCGCCAGGAGAATTTGAAGCAGGGAGCTCATCAGTGCGCACTCCCGAGCTGCCAAGGAAGCTTGCTGCTGTAGCGGGCGTGTCGGTGGTCGCCAACCCGGGCGCCTTCTTTGCGGTCACACAGGCACTGCCGCCAGCCGCACTGAGCGGCCGACTTCGGCTGGATGGGCGATGTCGTCGCGGCAATCATGGGGCAAGGGATAGCACTTCGTCCGGGCCACGACAAGGTGCTATCCGCGGCGCTGCCAAGGCGTAGGGTCGCGAGCTGGCAGAAGGAGCGCCCGGTCAATGCGGCGCAGGCCTCGACCGGGTTGCTACGACTCTCTATCGCTCGACACGAGCAGCAGTTGGCAGCTTGCCGGCAACTGTCCGCTCGATGGAAAGATCAAATCCAGGCGGCTATTCGGCTTCAGACGGACGCGTGGCGATGACCGGTGCTTGCTCCGAGTTGGTTGCTGCCTGGACGGTGTCCACAGCCGACTCGAGGGCGGCCGATGCGGGCTGCGCCACGACCGTCGGCTTCTTGGCAGAGAGCTTCTTCGGGGGAGCCTTCAACTTCACCTGAGGGGCTTCCACGGCAGCCTCCTGATGGCCGGCCGCGCTGCGAGGCGCCTCTACCTTCTTCGTTGCCGCCTTGAGCGGCTTCGGCGTCGACGAAGTGGGTGCAGCCGCAGGAGAGGGCTGTGCGGCAGGCGCAGGAGCGGCTGTCTGCAGCTTCTTCTCAAGGGCGCGGATGCGGCGTTCAGCCTTGGCCAGGGCCTCCCGGGTCTCGTTGTGTCCGGCGTCAGCGGCGGCAAGGGCGGCCGCACTTTGACCGCCGGCGAGCTTGTGCTCTGCTTTCACCGCCTTCAGATCGGTCCGCGCCTTCAGCAGTTTCTTGACCGCGGCAACGGGCAGCTCGACGGTCCAATCGCCGTCTTTGTCGGTCACGCTGACGAACTCAACCCTTTCCTCCATGAGGAATGCAAGCTTCTTGGGGAGCTCGAAGCGTCCTGCTTCGATGCGGGTGCGGTCGATTTTCTTGGCCATGGGTGCGTCTCGATACCGTTGTTGTGATGGGGCCGATGGTACGAGCACGTTCGACGCTCGTCTGGGCGCCGCCTGGAGGATCTGATCCAGCTCAGCTGCTGATGGCCAAGTCGAACTCGCGACTGTCGTTGCGCACGCATTGGCCGATGCCGGTATCGGTCCAGGAGGCGAAATTGCACACGCACCTGATGAAGCGGCCGTCGTCCGCGCGCAGGTTGATGAGTCCGGAGCCCTGAGCTGACGTCCTGAACACCTGCGTAGTGCTGTTTCCCGCTGCCGTCACCGTCCGCGAGCCGCTTAATGCTGTGCTCGTGGCCGACCCGAGGGCTAAGGAGTAACTGCCGCCGTTGGCCGAGTAGACCCACGGGCCGCGGTACGTGACGCCTTTGATGGAGGCTTGTGCCTGGCCAGTGTTGCCTGACGTTCCGCCGATGGATTCGCCCAGATGAACGACGCTAATTGAACGGTCGATCAACTGGAGCTTTGCCGCGCAGCCGGCCAGGGCGGACGCGCCAAGCATGACCGTGAAGAGGAGGGTGCAGCGCATTGGTAGGCTCCGGCAGTTCGGTGTAGGCGATGATTCTTATGACATGCCGCGCGCCCTGCGGTACATGGTCAGGAGACTCATCACGGAGCTCTTGAACGAGGGAACCAGATGATGCGCTCCCTGGGCGCTTGAAGCGCGCGTAGCCGTGGTCCTGTACGAACCGGCACTTCTTTCACATTGGTCTCATACGGCCTGCGCGATGATGCCGCCTGCTCAATAAGGCACCCGGCCGACCGGGTTGTCGTGAGCCTTTCGATGAACAGGAACAGATCGCCGTCGAACGGAACGCGTCCGATGGCTGAATTGGCCCAACTGAGGCAGCGGCAGCGGTGATCCCACTCGCAGGGGGAGCATTACGGCCTCGTATGACGCCCCGTCGACCTGTGTCGACGCCAACGCGTCCCGTATTGGCTCTACGATGTCGGTATGAGCCTGCCGCAAAAGCTGCTTGAGACGACCGAAGCCGACATCCGAAGCCTGATTGCGGGCCATGCGCAAGAAGGTCCGCACCTCGACTTCAAACGCGACTTGCCGACAGCCTGGGATGGGAGCGCCAAGCACGAACTGCTAGCGGACGTCACTGCGTTCGCCAACTCCGGCGGGGGCGACATCATCTACGGCCTCGACGAGAACGACGCGGCGGAAGCGTATGCTGTCTGTCCCTTGATGCTTGGCAGCGTGGACCAAGAGATTCGTCGGCTTCAGGACTTTCTCTTGAACTTGGCCGAGCCAAGGCTGCCCGGCGTGCAGGTCCATGCCGTCGAGGTCAATGAACTCGGGAAGGTCGGCCACGTCCTTGTCGTTCGGGTTCCTCAGAGCTGGGCGGCGCCACACCGCGTACGGACCAACCAGCATGTGTATGTGCGCGATGGCCTGAGAAAGAGACCGTTGGACGTCCCTGAGTTGCGAGCGCTCTTCGTACGAACGGAAAGCCAGTCTCAGAGAATTCGCGACTTTCGGTCAGACCGTCTGGCAAAGGTGCTGACCGGAGAGACGCCCACGCCGCTGAAAGACGGGCCGCAGCTGGTCATCCATGCAATCCCAACGCAGGCCGCCCTCGGGCTCGTGCAACTTGACCCGGTGCCATACGCGCGCGGCGCATCGTACATGCCAATGATTGGCCAGCGCACCGGCACCGCCGGCAACCTAAACTTCGATGGCGCGTGTGCAGTCATCCCCACCCGAGGCGACCGGGCGGACGGCTACACGCAACTGTTCCGGCAAGGATATTTTGAGGCCGTTTGGGTGCTGTGCCCGTTTGGCGATGTGGCTGACCCGGTTCTGCCAGGCATCGCTTACGAGGAATACGTTAACCGCTTCCTCAATGAGGTGCGCGGCGAGTTGGACCGTCATGGCCTGCGTTTGGACATGGCCGTGTTCATGTCGCTCCTCGGCGCCGACCGTGTCGTGTTCGCGGTGCCCTCCAGCATGGGATTTGGCTCCGAACACTATCGGTTTGACCGGAAGTTGCTGCTTCTGCCGGACGTACTGATTCCCGCGGAGGTGTCGCCCAGTCGAGGTATGCGACCAGCATACGACCTTATGTGCCAGTCTGCGGGAATGAATGGCTCGGCCAACTATGGCCCCGACGGCGAATGGAAGGCCAGTGCCTAGCTGTCGGGCACCCAGCCGGCACTACCCGCAAATTCTGCGTAACAAGGCACGCTGGCGAAGACGCAAGTTTTTCGTGTCGGAGAGGCTGCGATTGGAC
Source organism: uncultured Aquincola sp. (assembly GCA_937883885.1). Next base: position 15,812 of record CAKZXL010000476.1, read on the forward strand.
ATGGCGACTGTCAGCACTTAGGCCGCCTCACCGAGTACGCAGGCGACCACGCCGGCTTTCACGCGCTTTTTGAGCCGGAACTGTACGACCAACTCGACACCGACCCGAACGGCGAACGCGTGGAGCTTCTCGATGTTGACATCCTCCCCGGCCTGAAGGCCGAGGACTCCTGCTGCGCCGGTCTTGTGAGCGGAGCTCATAGAAAAACCTTTGCCTCGGTGGGTTCCTGCTTCACCGGAGCTGCACGCGTCGTCCTTGCGGGCGCTGCGCGACTGACCTCTCCTCCACAGGCATCGAGCGAGGTGTCTTCTGACGCTTTCGCCCAGACCGCGTGCCCCGCGGCCAAAATGTTCTTCGCGGCGTGGATGTCCGCGTTTTCTGTATGGCCGCAGGCCACACAGCTGAAGACGCTCTGCGTCTTCCGGTTTTGCGCCGACTCGTGGCTGCAGATGCGGCACGTTCGGCTGGTGTATGCGGGGTTGACCAGGATGACCTGACCACCCCGCCATTGGACCTTGTAAGTGAGCTGACGAGCGAACTCGCCCCACGCTGCATCCAGGATGCCCCGATTGAGGCCGGCCTTTTGCCGGATGTTTTTGCCCGGTGCTTTAGCAGTGCCAGCCGCCGAGGCCGACATATTCTTGATGTGCAGGTCCTCGAGTGCGATGACTGCGTGCGCATCGGCCAGTTCTGTCGTGAGCTTGTGCAGCCAGTCGCTGCGCTGGTAAGCGATGCGCCGATGCAGTGCGCCCAAGCGCTGTACGGCCTTCTTGCGGTTAGCTGAGCCCTTCTTCTTGCGCGACACGCTGCGCTGGTAGCGCTTCAGGCGAGCCTGCTGCTGAGCCAGCGCCTTCAGCGGCGCGACCAAAGTGCCGTCCGATGCCGCTGCGAAAACCGTCAGGCCCAGGTCGATGCCCAGCGTCGGCGAAACGTCGAGCGCCGGCACGGTCTCACTGATCTCGACCTGGATGGAGGCGAACCACTTCACTCCCTCTCTGGTGATGCTCACATTGCGCAGCAATCCACAGACTGGTCGGCTCATGCGCAGGCGCAGCCATCCGAGCTTGGGCAATTTCAGGCGGCTGTTCGCCGCGTCTAGGGTGAACTGCTTCGGGTCCGGGAAACGGATGCCAGGCTCATCGCCGTAGCGCTTGAACGACGGGAAGCCGCCCGCCCTCGAGAAGAACCGGCCGTATGCCACATCGAGCCGGCGAAGCACTTGCTGCTGTGGATGGATGGGGCCGTCAGCGAGCCAGGCCGTCGCCGGCGCATTGCGCCAAGCCGTGAGCCACTTGCACATCTGCGCATGCCCGGCGTACTTCTCGCCGCGCGCGTGTCGCGCACGCTGCTCAGCGAGCGCCATGTTCCACACGCTCCGGCACATGCCAGCGAAGCGGCGCAGCCGAACGTCTACCGCTGGTCGAGTTCTAATCTGGAATCGGTAGGCCTTCATGTTCACGTAACCGGGATATCACATACGTCGCCAAAGTGCCAACTGCGCCTGGCATGACAGTAGGCGCGGCGCTTTCCTTCCCCGCTCCGAAGTGCGAGGCTTGCCGCATGGAAGGGTCGGGCAGTAGTCACCTGTCAAATTGGACCGGTGGTGCACCTCGTTGTAGGCGTCGCGCTTGCGCGCGAGATGCAGGCGGCCGAGTTCGCTGGGCTTGTCCAAGAATTTGTCCTTGCGGCCTGCGAACAGAGCGCAAGTTGGGTTGCGGACAGCATCAAAGGGTCCAGTTGAGCAAGCCCTGCACGCACAGCGCAAAGTACGCGGCATGCAGCAGCACGAGGATGAACAGACGCATGCGCAGCTGCAGCCACAGCAGGGACGCATTAGCGCCAAGCCACATCACGAAGCCCAGCGGGTTGTGCTCGTTGATGAGGTACTGGCCGCCCAGGCCCAGGACAGCGCCCAAAAACTGCAGCAGCGTATTCAGGCTGAGCCACAACGGCAGGCGCCGCCCGAGCTCGACGTCGGAAATGGGTTGCGAGGGGGAGAAGTTCATGCTGCCAGTTCCTTGGGAGACTTGGTGGACTTGATGAAGTCCAGGATGCGCTGGCGCTCGCCAGCTGCGTGCTCCTTCGGACATGCGGCCGGCGGGAGGTGCGCGCTGAAGATGGCGCCCTTCAAAGTTACGGTGATGCGCGCGTCGCGGCCGTGAGTCGCCCCGCTCATGTCCTTGCCCGTGCGCTCGCTGATGGGCGTCGCCCGGCATGTCCAGGTGGCGTGAGCTGGATGCCGCGGGTTGACCTCGACCGAGGGGGCTGATTCGATGCGGAAGACCTTGGTGCCACGGTCGGCACCCTTGATGGTCCTGGTCGCATGCAGGTGCTCAGCCAGGCCATGCACTGGCGTGATGTTGATGACCAGGCCGATAGGCATCCGGGTGCGCAGCGCCGCCTGCAGCGCGTCGCAGAGTTGCAGTTCAGCGGCCTCAGCCGCCTTGGCCGTACGAACGGCCTCGTCCAGGATGGTTGCGATGTCCTTGGTCATTGCGGCCTCAGACAGCCATCGCCGCGGCCAGCGGAGCGTGGTGCTCATAGCCTTCGAGGCTGAAGTCGTTTGGGTGCACGGCATCCAGCCACTCAGGTTCGTACCTGCCGGTCTCGGCGAAGGCGGGAATGCGGTCTGACAGCACCAGACGCGGCGCCCTCATCGGGATGCGGCGCAGCTGCTCCTGCAGCATGCCGACTTGGTTTTCGTAGATGTGGGCGTCAGCCATGCTCACCGATAGCCACTTGGGCGCGAGACCGGTCAGTCGGCCGAACAGCTCCATCAAGGCGGCGGCCGATGCAGCGAACGGGAGGCCTAGACCCACGTCTGTCGAGCGCATGGTCACCGCGAGCGAAAGCTCCTTCTTCTCGACGTTCACGGACCAGTTGTAGGTGTGGTGACACGCTGGCAGCGCGATGGCGTCGAGCAGCGCGGGATTCCAGCCAGTGAACAGCATCCGCCGGTCGGTGGTGTTCGTCATCATGGTGTCCAGGCAGTCGCGCAGCTGGTCGACTTCCTTGAACAGCACCAGTTGCAGGTCGCCCTTGTCATCGTAGGAGTCGGCCACGATGCGGTAGTCGCGCTCGAGGGCACGTGCGAGCTTGGCGCGCTGGCGCTGCGACTCCGACACGTCGTCGCCCGTGTGCCCGAGGTTCAGCAGCCGAAAGGCTGGCCAGCGTCGCCACATGGCGCCGTAGACATCTCCCATGTGGTCCTGGCCGTCGCGCCACGGGTTGGCCAGCCAATCCTCGTTCTCATTGGCGTTCTGGTCCCAAACCTTCGAGCCCAGGGCCCGGAAGTCGGCCGCGCTCGTCTTGCCGCGCAGGAAGGCGACGAGCTCGCCGATGACGGACTTGAAGGCCAGCTTCTTGGTCGTGAGGGCGGGGTAGCCCTTGCTGACGTCGAATCGCAGGTAGGCGCCGTGCATGCTGATGGCGCGCTTGCTGGTGCGGTTGCCCTGCATCGAACCCTCGGCAAGGACCTTGCGCACGAGCTCGAGGTACTGCACCTCGAAGGAATCACTCGAGACACCGCGCGCGGCGCGAACAATGGGGCCAACGTAGGTGGCGATCGCGGAGCGGATGGAGTTCGGCAGGAGGCTCATGGGAGTCGTCGTGTTCAAGAGGGTGGCAGCGGTCTCTGGCGGGCTCAGACCCACTTGCTGCGCTCGACCGCCTCGGTCCAGCGGCGCATGCGCTGCGAGGCCTTGCCGCACCAGAGGCAGTCACGCTGGTCACCCTTGATGGTCCAGCGGGTGTCGTCGCCGACGAAGTGCATCTTGTGCGCCGGGTCTACTGCGCAGCGGCCGTAGCGTCGGTAGTCGTTCCAGAAGCCCTCGACTTCAGTCAAACCCTTGACGACATCGACATACGCTGCAGTGCCTGTGCGCGTCCCGCCGCACAGGACGGAGATGAGCCGGGCGCCGATGAATAAATCCTCGTCGGGGAAGCCAAGCCACAGCGAGCCGTCGGGGTCCTTGTAGACGCGACCGAAGTGCAGCATCGACTGGTTGCGCTTGTTCTTCAGGAAAGCGTGGAGGTTCGGGCTGAAGCGCGCACCGAGCTGCGGATGGATGGATTCCGGCGTGAGATGGGTAGCTCTTAGTTCGGCAATGCTCATGATGTCCCGGCTATACGAAGCAGCACGGAAACTATCATGTTCACGGTAGATATTCAATGTCGCTTCGCGATCTCTCCGCGCCAGAGACAGATACTGCGCGACTCGGGATGACGCTCGGCACTTCTGCTGGCGACGGCTTGCGGTGCCAAGTGCGAACTAGGGATTGACGCGGTTGTTGTAATCTATTGCCGCGACCAGATTCGTTATTGTGTCCTCTGCAAGCCTGTTGATTCTTGGCATGCCCTGTTTGTTCCCGTAGACTGCTCGCGACGACAGCATATGCGGAGGTAATGGTGATGCGCGAGATCGGTCGTTCCGCCCTGCCGCCATGGGTGAAGATTATTGCGGGTGCCCTATCAGCGCTTGCAGGCACCCCTACATACGCAGCAGCGTGCATGCCTCCCCAGCCTGTTGGGTCAGTGAGCGTCACAGGCGGCAATTCTTGCCAGCTGGTCGCAACCCAGGATTCTATTGACGCTGTTTTCATCTACGCGGACGCGGGCGGACAAAGCACCCTGTCACTGCCTGGCTACGGGAACATCTTCACCAACTTTGTCAATACGTCCGGAGATTCAGTTCAAGGGCTTCCAACCTATAACGGCCAAACCCTGAGCTTCACGCTTACAGGGATCACGGTGCCGAACGTTTTTGTGGCGGGAGTGGCCGCCTCGAACGGAAAATATCACGCCGCTTATCGCGATTTCGCACATTTTGCGGACTTGAACATTCCTGACATTGGTCCAGGGAATCGAGCTTACGACTACATCGCGACTCATGGTGGTGAAAGCGCCTGGACCTTCGTGGCTTGGGAGGATTACTTGAACGGGGACTACGACTACAACGACCTGGTCTTTGCGTTCAGGGGGGTTGCTGCGACCGTCCCCGAGTCACCGGTTTGGCTGATGCTCGCGCTCGGCCTGGCGACGTTCGGATTCATACGTACCTACCAACGCCGGTCAGAGAAAACACACTGGTCTTTCTCGGCTCTCGGTCAGTGAATACTGGGATGAGATGCGCAGGGTAGCCTTGCCTTTACCCCTGTCGGATAGCAGCGCCAAGCCGTCGTTGACGGTCTGACGGATGTCGTCCTGCCGCAGGTTTGCCGGGCAGGCGTCGGCGACCCAGCGGCCTTGACGCCAACTGACGTCGATGGGCTCGCGCTGGAGATGCCGCATCACGCGTTCCACACCGTGCGCTACGATCTCGGCACGTCCCTCCTCGACCTGGTCCGCCATGAAGTGCGCTGAGTCGATGGTGCCGATGCCAGTGGCCCAGTCAGTCTTCGTGTGCTCGAGCACCCACTCCTGCAGGCGATCGTCATCCGACTCAAGCCAGGCCACGCACAGCTCGAGAGGCGGGGTCTCGGTGCAGAGCAGGCGCAGCGCTTCGTGAAAGCGCCGCGTATAAGTGATGATGGCAAGCTGGCGAATGGGCATGTGGGCAGTTCCTTGGCTCAGTCGGCCGACGGAGAGTTTTCGGGAGTCGGGACTGGTGCAAGCAGCCAGTCCATGTAGCTTTCGCGCGTGTGCGCAGGCCCCGTCAGCGAGTCCAGAGCGGCGATGAGGATTTCCCCAGAGCCGGCATCATCGAGGCGGTGGCCGCAGTCGCTGCAGTAGGCGTGCGAGCGCAGGTGGCCAGGGGGCGGGACAGCCAGTCGCGTCGTGTTGAAGAACCGCACCGCGCGGCCGAGGCCGGCACAGACTGTGCCCCACTGAGACTCGCGCACGAGGTGCGAGCCGTAGGAGCCTTTGACATGGTCACAGGCCATGGCAGCTTAGGCGGCCAGCGCCAGCCGCAGCGGGGTCATGTGCTCGCGCAGCACGCCGAGCATCTCCGCGGCCTTCTGCATCACGCACACCTGCTCGTGTTGGAACAGGCGGGCCACGCCGTCGAAGTCGTTCAGGTCATCCCACGTGAGCTTGACGGTGCGCGCGGCGTAGCACCCCTTCCAGTGACCACCGCTCGCGGCCTCCTCGTCGACGTTGCCGAGGTTGATGGTGATGAGCTCGGGCGTCGCGTTGATGTCGACTTGCCTCCACAGAGGGTTCTGTAGCGGGTGCGATGCCATCCAGATGCCCTCGTTGCGGGCCGCCTGAAGCCGGCGCTCGGCATCCAGCTCCTGCGGGGTCACGAGGCAGACCCAGTCCTTCTTGGCGAATCGGGACACAAGAAACTCCTTCAAGCGGTGGGGCAAAAGGGCGTCGGTGGCCAACAGTAGCGGCCCTGCAGCGCCTGGCTGATATGGGAGGCCGCTCGCTCAGCGCAGCCACCGAAGGCATATCACCTGGACACTGGAGCGTCAAACGCCCCAGGTCACGCGAGTCGGCCGGCCGCGTGCGCGAGGGAAGACATCACAACGAGGTACTCGGCGGTCTGCATCTCGTCGTCGCCCACGGTGAATGCCTTACACAGCTCCGCTAGCTCTTGCAACTTCCCGCCCCGTAGGACGCCCGTCCGGCGCCAGCCCAGGACCTCGGAGGCCAGGGCCTGCAGGTGCGTTTCCACGAACTCCTTCGCCCTGGCCGTCGAGCTACCGGCCTCGCTCTTGGCAGGTGGCGCGACTTGCGCGCTCATGCTGCCTCGAGTTCGATGGTCTTGACCTGGTCGGCTGCACAGAGTGCGTCGACCCTGCGCGGCCCGAGCAGCCGGGCGATGTGTCCGGCGTAGACCGCGATAGCCTTGTAGTAGGCCGCCATCGGTGCCTTGTGAGTGCGCCAGCACTTCTCGGCGCGCTCTCGGGCGTCCTTGCGGATATCGAGCAGGACCTCGCGCAGCGCCGCACGTGCCGCGTCGGGCAGCAGATCGAGCTTTTTGGCGCCAGGCAGCGCCAGGATGGGGTTGCGGACTTCACGGCGGTTCGAGCGCGCGACTTCATGCGCCGACGCCGAAGCGGCAGTAGTGTTTGTCTCCACGAGGAGTCTTTCAGGCGAGTTTTTCTAGGCCGCAATCGCCGCGAAAGGCGATGCCAGTGCAGCGCATCTGGTGACCGATGGCCGAGTCGAAGTCAAAGAAGCGGCGCGGCTTGGCGTAGTTGCTCCCCGCCTCCTGCACGCCGACCAGCGGAACCAGGTGGGCATGCTTGTCGATCCAGCGCGAGTGGTAGCCCGAGTCGCTCACGCGCAGTTCAAGCACGCCGGCCGGCCTGCAGCCCAGGCGAAGCCCCCAGCGGGACTGCACGCGAACTCCGTGTGGAGCCTCCATCACAGTGCTCCCAGCAAAGCGACTTCGAGGCCCAGCAGACGCTCACCCTGATGGCGCCCACCCTCGCCGACGAAGTTCCACTCGTAGGAGAGCCAGGTGCTGAAGCTGCGGCAGCGGTTGGGCAGGACCCACTTCACAGCCACCGTGCCGCGCATGAGGCGCGCCCCGTAAGCCAGCGCCAGCAGCCGCGTGATGCTGAAGGTGAGCCGCGCAGCCGCCGCGATGGCGGCCATTGCGCCGAGCATGGTCCACGCCCCGAGGAACAGGTTGGTGTTGTTCACCAACAGCACGGTGGAGACAACGAGCGTCAGCAGAGACAACAAGCCACCAGCAAAGGCAGCGAAGAAGCGGACCATCATCGACTCCGAGTTGGCCAGGAAAGACAGGGCTACAGCGCCCATGTATTCAGCTCGACTGCGGCTTACTTGGTGCCGCGGCTACGCCACTTGCTGGCGCCGCCACCAGCGGCACGCGCAGCCGAGGCAGGTGCGGAAGCAGGTGCCGGAGCCGCGGCCGGGGTCGGGCTCGGTGCCGCGGCGGGCGGAGCGTCGTGACCATCGCTGCCGGCGTCACCGCCATGTTCACCGGCACCGGCGTCGCTACCTTCTTCGCCAGCACCATCAGCGCGGTCGCGCTTGCCCAGTTTCTGGATAACATCAGCGGCGATTTTGGTGAAGTAGTCGAACTTGCCCTGTTCGCCTTTGCGTTCGACCTTGTCGTGCTGGAGCTTGCCTTCGACGTAGACCTGGTCGCCCTGGCCCATCAGGTCGCGCACGATTTCAGCCAGGCGGCCACGTGCCTCGATGCGGTGCCAGTCGGTGCGCTCACGCCGCTCACCGCCTTCGCCGCGTTCACGCCACGTCTCGGTCGTGGCCAGACTGAACTGAGCCGTCACGAAGCCCTTGCCGTGGTCTCGGAACTCGACGTCACGGCCGATGTTGCCGATGAAAATGACCTTGTTCACGGATGCAGCCATGGTGATTCCTTGAAGATGCAGGCAGGTGCCCGACTTGTTCGCAACACCGGGAATCGGTA
>CAKZXL010000477.1 GCA_937883885.1 uncultured Aquincola sp.
GGCCAAGGGCAAGGCCGAGCACGACAAGCGCAACACCGAGAAAAAGCGCGACTGGGAACGCGAGAAGGGCCGGCTGATGAGACACAAGGTCTCATCGAAGGCCTGACCTCTTCTCCTTCAGCGGCCCAGCGCCGCCAGCGCCTGGGCCACGTCGGCCGTCAGGTCGTCCAGCGCCTCCAGCCCCAGGCAAAAGCGCACCAGCGTGCCTGTGTAGGGCGTCGGCAGGCTGCGCATCTCGGCCGCCTGGTAAGGCACGGCCAGGCTCACCGGGCCGCCCCACGACCAGCCGATCTTGAAGCGCTGAAGCGCATCCACGAAGGCGTCGACCTGCGCCGGGCTGTAGCGCTCATCGAACTCCACCGTCACCAGGCCGGCGGCAGCGCGGCACAAGGCCTGCCAGTGCGCATGGCCGGGTGAGTCGGCCAGCGCCGGGTGCAGCACCCGCTTGAACTCGGCCCGGCTCTGGCACCACTGCGCAAAGGCCCGGCCCGCGGCATCCTGCGCGGCATAACGCAGCGGCATCGACGGCAGCGAGCGCAGGATCGCTTCCACGTCGTTGACGCCCACGCCCAGCCCCAGCCGCGCACGCGCCCAGGCCAGCTTGGCATGCAGGCCGGCATCGCGGTACACCACCGAGCCCATCAACACGTCGCCGCCGCCCGAGGGGTATTTGGTCAGCGCATGGATGGTCAGGTCCACACCTGCATCGGCAAAGGCATCGAAGGCCAGGCCGGCGCCCCAGGTGTTGTCCAGCGCCACCCGGGCCTGCGGCGCGTGTTCGCGCACGGTGCGCACCAGCGCCGGCAGGTCGGGGAATTCCAGCGTCACCGAACCCGGCGCCTCGGTCCACACCAGCCTGGTGGCGGGCGTGATGGCCGCAGCCAATGAGGCCGGGTCCATCGCGTCGTACAAGCCCATGGTGATGCCCCAGCGCGCCAGGTCTTCCCGCGCAAAGCGGGTGCCGGGGCCGTAGCCGTTGTCGGGCAGCAGCACATGGTCACCGGCCTTCAGCAGCGCGATGTCCACCAGCGTGATGGCCGCCAGGCCGCTGGGCACCAGCAGCGCATGGGTGCCACCTTCCAGCGTGGCCAGCCGCTCTTCCAGCAAAAACGTGGTGGGCGTGCCGTGCAGGCCATAGGTGTAGGCCGACTTGTCGATCCAGCGGCTGCTGCGCATGGCCGCCGTGTTCTCGAAGTACACGGTGGAGGCCTTGAACACGCCGGCCATCGGCGCCGCAAAAGCCGTGGGCGGCTGGTACGGGTGGTGGATCAGGCCGGTGGCACGGCGGGTCACGTCGTCGGCGGTGTCGTCCTGGCGGTCGGTCATGGCGGTGGGCGTCCTGCGTTCGTCGGTCAGATCGGCATCGCGATCAGGTCGTGGCCCTCGGCCGCGATGATGCGGGCCTTGGTGAACTCACCCACCTTCAGCGTCTTGCTGGCCTTTTGCGGCGGCAGCAGGCGCACGGTGCCGTCGATCTCGGGCGCATCGGCATAGCTGCGGCCCACGCCGCCCTTGCGGCCCAGCGCAGGCGCGCTGTCCACCAGCACCTGCATGGTGGCGCCCACGCGGCGCTGCAGCCGCCGGGCCGAGACCTGCTCGGCCACCGCCATGAAGCGCGAGCGGCGCTCTTCACGTACTTCGGCCGGCACCGGGTTGGCAATCTCGTTGGCGGTGGCACCTTCCACCGGCGAATAGGCGAAGCAGCCGGCGCGGTCGATGCCGGCTTCCTGCACGAAGTTCAGCAGGTGCGCGAACTCTTCTTCCGTCTCGCCCGGAAAGCCCGCGATGAAGGTGCTGCGCACCACCAGCTCGGGGCAGATCTCGCGCCAGCGGGCGATGCGTTCCAGGTTGCGCTCACCGCTGGCCGGGCGCTTCATGCGCTTGAGCACGTCGGGGTGCGAATGCTGGAACGGCACATCCAGGTACGGCAGGATGCGGCCGGCCGCCATCAGCGGCAGCACCTCGTCCACATGCGGGTACGGGTACACGTAGTGCAGGCGCACCCAGGCGCCGTGCTGCGCGGCCAGCTCGCCCAACTTCTCGCACAGGTCGAGCATGCGGGTCTTGACCGGCTTGCCGTCCCAGAAGCCGGTGCGGTACTTGACGTCCACGCCATAGGCGCTGGTGTCCTGGCTGACGACCAGCAGCTCCTTGACGCCGGCCTCGAACAGCGCCTTGGCCTCGCTCAGCACATCGCCCACCGGGCGGCTGACCAGGTCGCCGCGCATGCTGGGGATGATGCAGAAGGTGCAGCGGTGGTTGCAGCCTTCGCTGATCTTCAGGTAGGCGTAGTGCCTGGGCGTGAGCTTGATGCCCTGCGGCGGCACCAGGTCGATGAAGGGGTCGTGCGGCTTGGGCACGTGGATGTGCACCGCGTCCATCACCTCCTGCGTGGCATGCGGGCCGGTGACGGCCAGCACCTTGGGGTGCACCTCGCGCACCAGGTTGCCGCCATCGGCGCCGGCCTTGGCGCCCAGGCAGCCGGTGACGATGACCTTGCCGTTGTCGGCCAGCGCCTCGCCGATGGTGTCCAGGCTTTCCTTGACCGCGTCGTCGATGAAGCCGCAGGTGTTGACGATCACCAGGTCGGCGCCGGCGAAGGTCTTGCTGGTGTCATAGCCCTCGGCACGCAGCTGCGTGAGGATGAGCTCGGAATCGGTGAGCGCCTTGGGGCAGCCCAGGCTGACGAAGCCGATCTTGGGGGCGGGGGCGGACGGCGCAGCCGCGGGCACGCTCAATAAGGTGGGATCACTCATCTAGAGATTTTCTCCTATCCGGCTTGTGCAGCCTCCGCTAAGAAGCCCAACGCCTCTTCCGGTGCAATCGTTGCACTATGATTCGCCATGCCTACGGTGATTCGATTGCAGAAGTCGAAGATCACGATGTATGCCGGTGATCACAACCCGCCGCACTTCCATGTGCTGGCGTCTGACGGGGCGGAGGCCTGGGTGGCCCTCGCCTCGTTGGAGGTGATCTGGGGAGCCGTCAATCGCGGGGCATTGAAAGAGGCACTGGCATGGGCCGGCCAGCACACGCCCCTGCTCGCAGCCAAGTGGAAGGAGTTGAATCCATGAGACCCAAGCACTTCACGCTCGTAGGCGTACTGCCCAAGGCGCCCGCCACGTTGGCACTGCGTTACGCGGATGGCGAACAGTACGAAGTCGATCTCGCAGACGTGATCCAGCGGACCGCATCGCTGAAGCGACTCAAGCAGCCCAGCGTTTTCAATGGCGCAAAAGTCGGCGAGCACGGCGCGTCTGTGGCCTGGGGCGACGACGACGACCTGGAACTCGCCGCCGACAACCTGCGCGCGCGCGCCATCGAGCAAGCCGGCGACGTGTCGCACGAGTTCGTCTGGAAC
>CAKZXL010000478.1 GCA_937883885.1 uncultured Aquincola sp.
GCCACCCACTGGCCGTCGATCAGCATCAGGTGGGTGTCTCGGCGCAGAAATGCCTGGGCGCGCGCGGCGAGCAGGTGGTGAATCTCGGACAGGTCCATGTGGGCTTCCTCAACGGCGTAGGGGGTTCGCAAACAAGCGCAACGCAGTCTAGGAAGGGGCTCTCGCGGCCCTGAACCGGGGAGTTACCCGCGCGCCAAAGTGTTCCCGTTTGGATCAGTCGGCCCGTGTTCCACCTCGCGCAGCGTGCGGTAGATGAGGCCGCGCGACACGCCCAGCAGCCGCGCGGCGCGGGCCACGTTGCCGCCGCAGTCGTCCAGCGTGCGCTGGATCTGCCGGCGGCGCTGGGCCTTGAGGGTGGCCGGGGTGGCGGCCTGTTCGGGCGGCTGGGCCTGCGCAGCCGCCGGCGATGCGATGTCCACCACGGCCGCGAGCGCAGCCGGCGGCGGCACGCTGGTCAAGGGGCCGGCGCCGTCGCTGCGGCGCAGCTGCGCGCGCGACCACAAGGTCAGCCCGTTGGGCAGCGTCAGCGGCTGCGGCGCCGGCTGGCGGATCGAGCTCAGCAGCGACTGGGCGGAGCGGCCGAACACCTCCTCGGCCGACTGGCCGATGGCCGCCTGCCCCAGCCGCAGGGCCATGGCATTGGCCCAGCGCAGCCGGCCTTCCCCGTCGATGCCCACCAGAGCTTCCAGCGGCGTGCCCAGCAGTGCCGGATCGGCCTGGAACGACAGCACCAGAAGCTCGGGCGACTGCAGCTGCAGCAGCCGGTTCTCGATGGCGCAGGCGTGCGAGGCCACCAGCGCATAGGCATCGAAGCCGAAGCCGCGGCCTTCGATGGTCAGGTCGAGCACGCCGGCCAGTTGGCCGTGCACATCGTGGATGGGCGCGGCCGCGCAGTGCGTGCGCACCACATGCTCGCTGAAATGCTCGGCCCCGCGCACCGACACGCCCCGCCCGGTGCGCGCCACGATGCCGGGCGCGGTGGTGCCCACCGCGTCTTCCGACAGGTCGATGCCCACCCGCCCCAGCGCCGGCAGCACCGTCTCTTCGGCGCCTTGCGGACGTTGCGTCACATGCACCACCACCCCGTCGGGGCTGGTGAGGATCACGCGCGAGGCGGTGAAGGCGATGGTGGCTTCCAGGCGCTGCAGCTCGGGCGCCGCGGCCTCGCGCAGCAGGCGGGTCAGCCGCATGGCGGCATGCAGCCGCACCGGGCCGACCCGCTGCGCCAGCGGTTGCTGCTGGGTGCGCAACCCCGACGCCAGGCAGCGGCCCCACGACTGCAGCACGGCTTCATCCACCAGACCCAGCGGCTTTTCGCCGCGCTCGAAGAAGCGCTCACGTGCCAGGCTCAACCGGTCTTCCGGCGTGGCGAAGAAGAGTTGCCTAGGCAACTGGACGGACGGCGCAGGCATGTCGACTCCCAGGGACCGCACGCACTGTGCCGAGACCGCGGGGCGCTTGTCGAGTCGGGGCAAACCCCGCGAAGTGGGCGGCTGGAAAAAGAAAAAGCCGCCTGCAAGGGCGGCTCTTTCAGCGGTATGCCAGATGGTCGGGGCGACACGATTCGAACGTGCGACCTACTGCTCCCAAAGCAGACGCGCTACCAGGCTGCGCTACGCCCCGACTGAGAACCGCGGATTGTAGCCCGGGCGGCGGTGCCTGCCGTTCAGGGCGCTGCGGCGCCCTCCGGCGGGGGCAGCTGCAGCTGCCGCGCCACGGCGATGCACTGCTCGATGTGCTGCTCACACACATAGCGCAGCGTGGCAAAGGTGATGGCGGCGGACACCGCCTGGCCGGCAATCGGCACGTACTTGGCGGCCTGCTGGGTGGTCAGGCGCACGCCCACCATCTTCAGCAGCTTGATCACCACCTCGCGCGTGACCAGCTTGCCCACCAGCATGCCGCCGCCGGCCGACAAGGCCTTGTAGACCACCAGCCGGCGGTCCGGCGCCAGGCGGTCGATCTGCTCGGGCGTCAGGCCGAAGATGGCGTTGATCTCCGGCAGCAGCTTGACCAGCACGCCCACGTCGGTCAGCCAGTCCAGCCCAGGCACCGGCAGCACGGCCACGCCGGCGGCCATGGCGGCGCGCTTTTTCACCAGCCGGCGCGCCGCGCGGGCCGCGGTATCCAGCTGTTGCGGGGTGGAGGGCACCACCACCCAGGCGGCATCATCTTGTCTAGACATCTTGAACATCATGCCGCACCTGCCTCGGTGCCGGCTTCGTGCGGCAGTACCACCATGCCGTCGGCATCGGCATACAGCCAGTCGCCGGGGCGCACCCACACGCCCTGCACCTGCACCGGCAGGTCGCGCAGGCCTTCTGCCTTGCGTTCGGTGGGCAGCGGAATCAGCGCCAGCGCGCGGATGCCGATGGGCAGCGGCTTCAACTCGGCGATGTCGCGCACACAGCCGTCCACCACCACGCCGGCCCAGCCGTTGCGGGCCGCGGCCGCGCCCAGCAGGCCGCCCAGCAGCGCGCGGCGCAGGCTGGCGCCGCCGTCCACCACCAGCACGCGGCCATGGCCGGGCGACTCCACCGCGGCCTTGACCGGGGTGTTGTCCTCGTAGCACTTGACGGTGAACACCGGGCCGAAGAACTCGACCCGGCCGCCGTAGTCATGGAACACCGGCGGCAGCACGCGCAGCGCGCCGCTGGTGTCGGACTTGTAGCGGTCGCACAGGTCGCAGGTGGGGGTCATTCAAGCGTTCTCCACTTTGATGAGCGGCGGGCGGATGTCCTCGCGCCGCGCCGGCAGCACCGGGTGATGCTCGCGCGCGGCATTGAGGATGATGGAGGTGGACGTTTCGGTCAGCAGGCAAAAGCGGGTGACCACGGCGTCCAGGTGGGCCACGTCGATGACGGCGATCTGCAGGATCCAGCTGTCTTCGCCGGTGACGTTGTAGGCGTCGATGACCTCGGGCGTTTCCTGGATCAGCTTGACGACGCGGGCGTACTCGGCCCGGCCCACGCGCATGATGGCGCGGATGCCGTAGCCCAGCGCACCCACGTTGACCGAAGCACGGTAGCCGGTGATCACGCCCGCCGCTTCCAGCTTGCGCACCCGCTCACTCACCGCGGGCTGCGACAGGTGCACCCGGCGACCCAGCTCGGCCATGGTCAGCCGCGCATCGGCCTGCAGCTCGGCCAGGATGCGGGTGTCGTAGGCGTCCAGGGCGGTGGTGGCGGGCACCAGCGGCGTCGAAGGCAACAGCGTAGCCATGGGTTCAAAGCCTAGCACGCCAAAGACGATGAAATGCAAGGCCTTGCAACGCCAAGACCTTGTTCCGCCCCTCGATCCGGCGCGGGCCGCCTTCTAACATTTGCGGCATGTCGTCCCGTGCCGTTTCCACCCCTCCGCAGGCCGCGCCCACGCTGCCCAGCGGCCCTGCCCTGTCCCCGCTCATCGTGGCCTGCCTGGCGGCCACCTGGCTGATCTGGGGCTCCACCTACCTGGCCATCAAATACGCGCTGGTCAGCTTTCCGCCCTTCTTCCAGATGGGCACGCGCTTCCTGGCGGCTGGCGTGCTGCTGCTGGCGTGGATGCGCTGGCGCGGCACGCCGATGCCCACGCGACTGCAGTGGCGCAATGCGCTGATCGTCGGCACGCTGATGCTGGGTGGCGGCATGGGCGGCACCGCGGTGGCCGAGACCACCGTGGGCTCCGGCCTGGTGGTGGCCTTCATCGCGGTGCTGCCGCTGATGATCGCGCTGGTGAACCTGGCCTTCGGCGTCAAGCCGCGCGCATTGGAGGCCGCTGGCATCGCCGTCGGTCTGGCCGGCGTGTTGATGCTCACGCAAGGCCAGGGCTTCCAGGCGTCGCCGGGCGGCTTGATGGCCATCTGCATCGCCTGCCTGTCGTGGTCGGTGGGCAGCGTGCTCAGCCAGCGCAGCCTCCCGCTGGCCCCGGGTGCGATGGGTTTTGCCAGCGAGATGCTGTGCGGCGGCGCGGTGCTGATGGCGCTGTCCTGGGCCACGCACGAGGTGCCGCAATGGCCGCCGCAACCAGTGGCGGTGGGTGCCTGGCTGTACCTGGTGGTGGCCGGCTCGCTGATCGCCTTCAATGCCTACATGGTGCTGCTGGCCAAAGCCTCGGCAGGGCTGGCTTCCAGCTATGCCTTCGTCAACCCGGTGATCGCGATGCTGCTGGGCGTGCTGATCGCCGGCGAGCGGGTCAGCGGCTTTGAGTGGGCCGCGGTGGGCGTGGTGCTGGCCGGCGTGGTGCTGCTGATGTGGAAGCGCCAGCCGGCCGGGCACTGAAGGCCCCGGCCGTGTTCAGCCCTGCTTTTTGAGCGCCGCCTCGCGGATGGCGGTGAGCGTGCTGCGCGTGGTGCTGACGTCGGTGTCCAGCTTCACGTGCAGCAGCGTCGGCCGGCCGCTGGCCAGCGCGGCGGCAAACGCCGGCTCGAACTGCGCGGTGGCCTCGATGCGCTCAGCGCGCCAGCCATAGGCCCGGGCCAGCGCCGCGAAGTCGGGGTTGAAGAGGTCGCTGCCGCTCACGCGGCCCGGGTACTCGCGCTCCTGGTGCATGCGGATGGTGCCGTAGGTGCCGTTGTCCACCACCACGCTGATCAGGCGTTGGGCCCCGTAGCCGGTGGCCGTGGCCAGCTCCTGCCCGGTCATCAAAAAGTCGCCGTCGCCCGCGATGTTGACCACCGTGCGCTGCGGGTACAGCAGCGCTGCCGCCACCGCTGAAGGCACGCCGTAGCCCATCGCGCCCGAGGTGGGCGCCAGCTGCGTGCGGCCATGGTGCTGCAGGCCGAAGTAGCGCACGTAGCGGTGCAGCCAGCCGGCGTAGTTGCCGGCGCCGTTGGTGTACACGGTGTCTTCGGGCGCCAGGCGCTGGATGGTTTTCATCACCTGCGCCAGGTCCATCGGCTGCACCCCGGGCGCCGCATGGTTGGCTTCGTAGTCGGCATGGGCGGCGGCGGCCCAGTCGGCCCAGCGCGGCGTGCCGGCCGGCGCGGCCAGCGTCTCCAGCGCCTTGCCGGCATGGCACATCGCGCTTTGCAGCATCAGGTCGGCGCTGTACACGCGGCCCAGCTCTTCGGCGCCGGCATGCATGTGCACCAGCTTTTGCGCCGGCCGCGGCACCTGCAGCAAGGTGTAGCCGCTGGTCGTCATCTCGCCCAGGCGCACGCCCACGGCCAGCAGCAGGTCGGCCTCGCGGATGCGCTGCGCCAGCTTGGGGTTGATGGCGATGCCCACGTCGCCGGCATACAGCGGGTGGCGGTTGTCGAAGGTGTCCTGGAAGCGGAAGCCGCAGCCCACCGGCAGGCCCCAGTTCTCGGCAAAGCGCTGCAAAGCCTGGGCGCTTTCAGGCGTCCAGCCGCTGCCACCGGCGATGACGAAGGGCCGCTCGGCCGCGGCCAGCATCGCACGCAGGTCGCGCATGCCGCCCGGGGCGGGCCAGGCGGTGGCAGGCTCGATGCGGGGCAGCACGGGGGCTGCGGTGGGCTGCGTCAGCATGTCTTCGGGCAGCACCAGCACCACCGGGCCGGGGCGGCCCTGCATGGCGGTGTGGAAGGCCCGGGCCACGTACTCGGGCAGGCGGTGGGCGTCCTGCACCTCGCCCACCCATTTGGCCATGCCCAGCGTGCCGGGGCCGAACACCTGGCGGTAGTCCAGCTCCTGGAAGGCCTCACGGTCGCGCTGGTCGCTGGCCACCTGGCCGACGAAC
>CAKZXL010000479.1 GCA_937883885.1 uncultured Aquincola sp.
CGTGTTCACCGACATCGACGACACCCTGACCGAGGGGGGCGCCATCGACCCGCCCGCGCTGGCCGCGCTGCAAGCCCTGCACGCGGCCGGCGTGCCCGTGATCGCCATCACCGGCCGGCCGCTGGGCTGGAGCCGCGAACTGGCGGCCACCTGGCCGCTGCGTGCGGTGGCGGCCGAAAACGGCGCGGTGGCGCTGCTGCGTGAGGCCGACGGCTGGCGCACCGTGTACGCGCAGGACGAAGCCACCCGCCGAGCCAACACGCCGCGCCTGCAGGCAGCAGCCGCCCGCGTGCTGCGCGAAGTGCCGGGCGCCACGCTGGCCCAAGACAGCGCCGGCCGGGTGACCGACATCGCCATCGACCACAGCGAGTTCAGCCACCTGCCACCCGCCGCCATCGACGAGGTGGTGCGCGTGATGCGCGAAGAGGGCATGCACTGCAGCGTCAGCTCCATCCACATCAACGGCTGGTTCGGCGAGCACGACAAATGGAGCGGCGCCTGCTGGATGCTGCGCACTCTGTTCGGCCGCGAGCTGGCGGCCGAGGTGGGCCGCTGGGTGTACGTGGGCGACAGCACCAACGACCAGGCGATGTTCGGCCGCTTTGCATTGAGCGTGGGCGTGGCCAACCTGATGCGCTTTGCGGCCGAGCTGCACACCTGGCCGGCCTACCTCACGCAGGGCGAACGCGGCGCCGGCTTTGCCGAAGTGGCCGAGCGGCTGCTGCAGGCGCGGCGCGGGTGAGCGGGCGCGGGCCGGCCGGGGCCCCCACGGCGGCTGCACGGCCCGCGGGCCTGGGCACCGCCTTTGCGCTGGCGCTGGCCGCGGCGGTGTCGCTGGGCCTGGCGCGCTTTTCGTACGCGCTGCTGCTGCCGCCGATGCGCGCCGACCTGGGCTGGAGCTACTTCACCGCTGGCGCGATGAACACGGTGAACGCCGCCGGCTACCTGCTGGGCGCCCTGCTGCTGCCGCGTGTGCTGGGGCGCTGGGACGCGCGGCGGGTGATGCTGGCCGGCGGCGGCGCCGCCGCGGTGGCGCTGGCGCTGCATGGTGTGGTGCTGGCCGAAGCCGGGCTGTTCGCGCTGCGGCTGGCCACCGGCGTAGCCAGCGCGGCCACCTTCGTGGCTGGCGGGCTGCTGGCGGCGCGGCTGGCACAGGGCTCGGCGCGGCCCGGGCTGGTGCTGGGGCTCTACTACGGCGGCACCGGCATCGGCATCGTGGCCTCGGCCCTGGTGGTGCCGCCGCTGGCCGGCGCCGCCGTGGCGCATGCGTGGCAGCAGGCCTGGCTGGCGCTGGGCGCTCTGGCGGCGCTGTGCACCGTGCTCACCGCCGTGGCCACCGGCGCGCTGGCGGCCCACCCCTCGGCCGCCGGCGCGCGCCAGGCGGCCCGATGGCCGCGCTTTGCCTGGGCGCTTGGCGCGTACCTGATGTTCGGGCTGGGCTACATCGGCTACATGACCTTCGTGGTCACGCTGCTGCGCGAGCAAGGGTTGCCGCCGGGCCTCATCGTCGCCTTCTACGTGCTGCTGGGGCTGGGCGTGGTGGCGTCTTCCTGGCTGTGGGCCGGGCTGCTGCAGCGCTTCAAGGGCGGCCAGCCGCTGGCGCTGCTCAACGGTCTGCTGGCGCTGGCCACGCTGCTGCCTGTGCTCAGTGCGCATCCGGCGGCGGTGTTCGCCTCGGGCGCCTTGTTCGGCGCGGTGTTCCTGTCGGTGGTGGCGGGCACCACCGCCTTCGTGCGCCACAACCTGCCGCCGGCCGCGTGGCCGGCCGGCATCAGCGCCTTCACCATCGTGTTTGCGGCGGGGCAGATCGTGGGGCCCAGCATCACCGGCTGGGTGGCCGATGGGGCGGGCGGGCTGGCGCGTGGCTTCGTGTTGTCGGCGGGGGCGCTGGCGTTGGGCTCGCTGCTGGCGACCCGTCAGCGGCCCCTGCCTTGACCAGGCAGCCGGCCGGCACGCTCAGTCGGCGCTCGGCTTTTCCTCTTCAATGAGCGGCGCCATGTTCAACATCTGCACCGGCCCGAAGATGGTGGAGAAGGCCACGTCCTTGGCATCGCGGCCGGCCGCGATGCGCACCAGGTCTTCCACAGGCGACATGCGCGTGGGGTCGAACAGCATCCACTCGCCGCCCAGGTAGGCCTCGAACACGGCATGGAAGTCGGGCGGCGGTTCCTGGAACTTGGCGTAGCCCACCACCAGCCGCGCCGGGATGTTGAGCGCGCGGCAGAAGGTGACGCCCAGGTGCGCGAAGTCGCGGCACACGCCGGCCCGCTGGCGGAACACGTCCACCGCGGTGCTGGTGGCGGTGGTGGAGCCCACCTTGTAGTCCACGTTGTCGTGGATCCAGTCGCTGATGGCCTGCACCCGCTGGTAGCCCGGCGGATGCTGGCCGAACATCTTGAAGGCGGCGTTGCCCAGCAGGTCGCTTTCGCAATAGCGGGTGGGCATCAGGTGGTGCAGCACGCTGTCGGGCAACTCGTTCACCGGCACTTCGGCGGCGGCGGTGTTCCACACCCGCGGCTCCACCAGCACGGTGGCGGCGTAGTGCACGGTGAAGGCGCCGGCCGGCGCCTGCAGCCGCAGGAAGCGGTGGTGTTCCAGCGGGTCGGGGAACACATGGCTGGCAATGCTGGGGTCCAGCGTCAGCGCCTCGGCCAGCACCTGCTGGTCGCGGCCATGCTGGGCATGGATCTGGAACAGGAAGCTGGTGGCCTGTTCCAGCTGGTAGCCCAGCGTGCAGTCGATCTTGAAGCGGCGGGCCGGGGCTGGCGCGGCCCCCACGCCGTCGGCGCGGCGGCGGGCCGGCTTGGCCGGCTCGGCAACGTCGATGTGGGACGGGGGCGGGCGCTTTTTCTTGGCGGCGGTGGTCATGGTGGGCAAAGAGCGTTGGCGCTGGAATGTCGATCGGGCCCGCCTGACTGCGCGGGTGACGCATTGCAACGCCGCCCCTGGGCAGAGCCCATCGGCGCGCAGGTTCTGGCGGTGTAGGAGGGCGCCGCGCCCGGCGCAGATCAGATGTCTCGTGCCAGAAATTGGTGCATGCGCTGCAGTTCTTCGTCCACCGCGGGGGCGAAGCCGGCATCCTGCGGCTGGCCGTCGATGAAGCCGATGGCCGGCGTCAACTGACCCTGCTGCAGGCCGACGTTGGCCCAGCCCACCACCCGGTCGCGCCACAGCAGCGGCAGCGCGTAGTAGCCCCAGCGCCGCCGCGGCGCCGGGGTGTAGGCCTCGAAGCGATAGGCCCAGCCCCACAGCAGCTCGAAGCGCAGCCGGTCCCAGACGATGGGGTCGAAGGGCGCCAGCAGCCGCACCTCGTCGGCGGGCGCATGGCGGGCGCTGCGGGGGTTCTCGCCTTCGGGCCACAGCCAGGTCACGCCGTCGATCACCACGCTGGGCCACAGCCGGCGGGCATCGCCCAGGGCCTTGCGCAGTTCCACCTGCAGCTGCGGCGCGCCGTAGCCCAGGTAGCTCACCAGCTGGCCCAGGCTGCGGGTGGGCAGCGGGGCGTATTTGTCCAGCACCAGGCGCAGCAGCGCGGCGGCGCGTTCGGCAGGCGGGCGGTCGTCGCCGGCATGGGTGGCCACTGCGTACACCCGCACGCCCGCATCGCGCCGCGCCACCCGCAGCAGGCCGCGGTAGTGCATGCCGTCCAGCAGATGGGTCACGGCATTGCTCTGCCCGCCCCAGGCATTGGCGGTGCGGCCGTGGTTGAAGGCCGCCTGCACCGCCTTCGGGTGGCAGGGCCCCTGCTCGCGGATGAAGGCCAGCACGCTGGCGGCGCGGCGTTGGGTGTCGGCGTCCCAGGTGCGGCGGGCGGTGCGCGGGTGCATCAGCGCCAGGTGTTCGCGCGGCAGAAAGCCGTAGTTCACCAGCGCGTCTTCTTCCACCGGCAGGCGGGGGTAGCGTTGCTCCAGGTCGCCGGCGCGGTAGTCGCGCACCCGGTGGCGCAGCGTCAGGTCTTGCGCGCGGGCCGGCGCGCGGATGGGGTCGGCCTGCACGAAGCCCAGCCGCCGGATGGCGTCGATCAGCGTGGTGGGCCGGAACAGCGTGCGCGCCACCGCATGGCGGCGCAGGTCGTCCAGCGTGACCGGCCTGGCGCGGCTCATGGCTGCGGCGTGCTGGCCAGGCGGCGCAGCTGCGCGTCGTGCCAACGGGCCAGCAGCCACTGCGCCAGCAGGGCCCCGATCCAGGCCATCAGCATGTCCTTCTGCGTGTCCCAGGGGTCGCCCTGGGTGGCCAGGAACTCGTCGGCGCCCGCGCCCAGGGCCACCGCGGCGGCGTACTCGATCAACTCGTAGATCGCGCTGATGGCCAGCGCCACCGCGGTGACCAGGGTGAACAGCCAGCCGCCGGGCCGCAGCGGCGTGTGGCGCAGCAGCAGCTCGCGCGCGGCGATGGCCGGCACGAAGCCCTGCATCAGGTGGCCCAGCCGGTCGTAGTGGTTGCGCTGCAGGTCGAAGGCTTCGCGCGCCCATTCGCCCAGCGGCACGCGGGCATAGGTGTAGTGGCCGCCGAGCATCAGCACTGCGGCATGCGCAAAGATCAGCGCATACAGCAGCGGCGTGAGCGGAAAGCGCCGGTGGGTGAACCACAGCACCGGCAGCACGATGGCCACCGGCGCCACTTCCATGGCCCAGGTGCCGGCTTCGTAGGGGCGGATGCCCGAGAGGACAAGCAGCCCGATGAGGGCCGCCGAGTAGAGCGCCAGGCCGGTGCGGCCGAGGGATGCGGTCATGGAGGGCAACGGGTGCCGCCATGGAAAACGGCACCGGGGTGAGCGGTGCCGTGGATTGTGGCGCGAGGCCTGTCAGCAGTTACAGACCGGCCGCTGCGCGCAGCGCCGCCGCCTTGTCCGTGCGTTGGTCTCCACTCACATCGCTGGCGCGATATGAGTTGCGCCCAAGAACCGATGCAGCGCTGCGCGCTGGGGGCTTTACAGCCCCGCTGCGGCCCGCAGGGCCGCAGCCTTATCGGTTCTTTCCCACGTGAACTCCGGCTCTTCGCGGCCGAAGTGGCCATAAGCCGCCGTCTTGGCATAGATCGGCCGCAGCAGGTCCAGCATCTGGATGATGCCCTTGGGCCGCAGGTCGAAGTGCTCCTGCACCAGCGCGGCGATCTTGTCGTCGGGGATGACGCCGGTGCCTTCGGTGTACACGGTCACGTTCATCGGGCGGGCCACGCCGATGGCGTAGGCCACCTGGATCTGGCACTGGCGCGCCAGGCCGGCCGCCACGATGTTCTTGGCCACGTAGCGGGCGGCATAGGCCGCGCTGCGGTCCACCTTGGTCGGGTCCTTGCCCGAGAAGGCGCCGCCGCCGTGCGGGCAGGCGCCGCCGTAGGTGTCGACGATGATCTTGCGGCCGGTCAGGCCGCAGTCGCCCTGCGGGCCGCCGATGACGAAGCGGCCGGTCGGGTTGATCAGGTACTTGGTGTCCTGCAGCCACTCCTTGGGCAGCACCGGCTTGATGATCTCTTCGATCACGGCTTCGGTGAACGAGGCCTTCATCTTCGTGGCCGTCTCGCTCTGGTCGGGGCTGTGCTGGGTGCTCAGCACCACGGTGTCGATGCTGTGCGGCTTGCCGTCCACGTAGCGCATCGTCACCTGGCTCTTGGCGTCAGGGCGCAGGAAGGGCAGGCGGCCGTCCTTGCGCAGCTGGGCCTGGCGCTCCACCAGCCGGTGGGCGTAGTAGATCGGCGCGGGCATCAGCTCGGGCGTCTCGTCGCAGGCGTAGCCGAACATCAGGCCCTGGTCGCCGGCGCCGATGTTCAGGTAGTCGTCGCTGGCGCGGTCCACGCCCTGGGCGATGTCGTTGCTCTGCTTGTCGTAGGCCACCAGCACCGCGCAGCCCTTGTAGTCGATGCCGTACTCGGTGTTGTCGTAGCCGATGCGCTTGATGGTGTCGCGCGCCACCTGGATGTAGTCGACGTTGGCCTGGGTGGTGATCTCGCCGGCCAGCACCACCAGACCGGTGTTGGTCGGGGTTTCGGCCGCCAC
>CAKZXL010000480.1 GCA_937883885.1 uncultured Aquincola sp.
CGCGGGTGCTGCCGGTGAAGCCCAGCGCATCCACGTCCATGTGCAGCGCCAGCGCCTCGCCGGCTTCATGGCCGTAGCCCGGCACCACGTTGAACACACCGGGCGGCAGGCCGGCTTCCAGCGCCAGTTCGGCCAGGCGCAGCGCGGTGTAGGGCGACTTCTCGCTGGGCTTGAGCACCACCGAGTTGCCGGTGGCCAGGGCCGGTCCCAGCTTCCAGGCGGCCATGATCATCGGGTAGTTCCAGGGCACCACCACGCCCACCACGCCCATGGGCTCGCGGGTGATCAGCGCCAGGGCCTGCGGACCGGTGGGCGCGATCTCGTCGTACACCTTGTCGATGGCCTCGGCATACCAGGCGATGGCCCGGGCCGTGGCCGGCACATCTACCGCCAGCGCATGGGCCACGGGCTTGCCCATGTCCAGCGATTCCAGCAGCGCCAGCTCTTCCCTGGCGGCCAGTATCAGCTCGGCCAAGCGCTGCAGCACCTTCTTGCGCGCCGCCGGTGGCTGGTGGGCCCAGCGCCCGTCGGCAAAGGCGGCGCGAGCGCTGTGCACCGCGGCGTCGATGTCGGCCGCCTGGCCGCGCACCACCGGGCCCAGCAGCCGGCCGTCGATCGGCGAATGCTTGGGGAAGCTCTCGCCGCCGAGGGCCTCGCGGCGCTCACCGGCGATCACGGCGCGGCCGTCGAAACGGACCGCGGCCGCACGGGCATGCCAGTCGATGGCAGCGGCAGGCTGGCTCATGCGTGCTCCTCGTGCGTCAGAACGCCACCACCAGCGAAGTGCCCAGCAGGTGGTTGCGACGCTTGAAGTCGCCGGTCTTCACATCCTCGAACACCGCGCGGTCGGCGCCGTCCAGGCGGTACTCCACCTTCACCGCGGTCTGCGGGTTGATGGCGTACTTCATGCCAAAGGTCAGCGCGTAGCGGTTGGCGCCGCGGTTCGGGTCGGCATCCAGGCCGGGGCCGATGCCGTTGCGGCTGTCGTTGAACTTGCCTTCTTCGGGGTTGTAGAAGCCGTTGTAGGTGTACAGCCCGCCGCCGTTCTTCTTGTTGTTGATGTAGTCGGCGCGCACCAGGGCCTGCAGCCGCGGCGTGACCATGTAGCCCATCAGGCCCGAGACGCCCCACCAGCTGGCGTCGCGCCAGTTGCCGTCTGCATCGGGCGTGATGGCGGCATCCTTTTGCTTGCCCACGCTGGCCTGGCCCTGGAAGGTCCACTCGCCGCGGGTGAAGAAGCCGTCCACCTCGAACAGGTGCGCAGTGGTGCTGCTGCCGGTGTTGGCGTTGGGCGACTTGCCGTGCAGGCCGGCAAAGCCGAAGCCGCTGAACTCGCCCTTGGCATAGTCGCCGCGGTAGACGATGACCGGCGACTTCTCGCCCGACACGCGGATGGGTGCGTTGACGTTGGCCACCATGCCCTTGAACAGCCACTTGTCCCATTGCTGCGTCAGCCCGACGCCGGTGTAGCCGGCGGGCAGGGTGAAGTCGTACAGCAGGTTGTGGGTGGTGAACGGGTTGAGCGTGGGCTGCTGATATTCATAGCCCGACCAGTCGGGGATCTGCCCGGCGATCAGCCGCGTCTGCAGGCCGCCCATGGGCACCGACACGCTGGCTTCCTGGATGATGCTCTTGCCGTCGATCAGCGCGCCCACGCCGCGGTTGGGCGACAGCGTCAGCTTCCAGATCGTGCCGCCTTCCATCTCCTTGGTGAGGTCGAGCACCGCCGCGCCGAAGTACGAGGTGTCGTAGAAGTAGCCGTCCGACTGCTGGTTCAGGAACTGGAAGCCCGAGCGGTTCTGCAGCTTGTTCCAGATGTAGGTGGGCTCGATGTAGCCGCTGATCTTCAGGTCCTTGAAGCCCAGGCGCTCGGTGTTGTCCTCGGCGGCATCGGCCTTGACCGTCAGCCGGTTCAGCTCGGCCGCCTGGTCGGGTGTCATGCCCCAGCTCGCGCCGGCGGGCGGCAGCTTGGCTTCGGTGTCCTTGAGCTTCTTTTCCAGCTCGCCGACGCGGGACTTCAGCTCGCGCAACTCCTGCAGCAGCTGCTCGTTGGTGGTCTGGGCGCCGGCCAGTGCCGGATACGCCAGTGCCACCGCGGTGGCCAGCAAGGTCAGGGAACGGTGCATCTTCATGGTTCTCTCCTACCGACTTGATTCTTGTGGGCGGCGGGCCCGGGCGGGCGCTCAGCCTCCCTCGCTGCGCGCCTGGTTCAGGGCCTTGGTGCGCTCGCGCTCGGCGCGGGCGATCAGGTAGCTGGCGATCAGCACGCCGATGGCCACCACGGTGATGATGACCGTGGCCATCGCGTTGACGCTGGGGTTCACGCCCAGGCGGGCGCGCGAGAAGATCACCAGCGGCATGGTGGTGGAGCCGGGCCCGGACAGGAAGGCCGACAGCACCACGTCGTCCAGCGAGATGGTGAAGGTGAGCAGCCAGGCCGACATCAGCGCCTGCGTGATCATCGGCAGCGTGACCAGGCGGAACACCTGCGAAGGCCGCGCGCCCAGGTCCATCGCCGCTTCTTCCAGCTGCGGGTTGAGGTCTTGCAGCCGCGACTGCACCACCACCGTGGCGTAGGCCATGCCCAGCAGCAGGTGGCCCAGCCAGATGGTGAGGGCACCGCGGTCGGGCCAGCCGACGCCGAACAGGCGCTCGGTGGCGTGCTGCACCGACACCAGGAACAGCAGCAGCGACAGGCCGACGATGACTTCCGGCATCACCAGCGGCGCGCTGACCATGCCCGAGAACAGCGTGCGGCCGGCAAAGCGCTTGTACTTGACCAGCGCGAACGCGGCCAGCGTGCCCAGGATCACCGAGAAGGTGGCCGTGAAAAAGGCAATCTTGAGGCTGAGCCACAGGCCGCCCAGCATCTCGCTGTCCTTCAGCAGGCCCGCATACCAGCGCGTGGTGAAGCCCGCCCACTGGTTGGGCACCGGCGAATCGTTGAACGAATACACCACCAGCGCCACGATGGGCATGTACAGGAACACGAAGCCGGCGGCCAGCCAGCCCTTGCCGAAGTGCCGCGCCACGCGGGGCCCCAGTGCGGTGCGGCTCATTTCGCGCCCTCCTGCGCTTCGGCCTGGTAGCGGTTGAAGAGGGCCAGCGGCACGATGATGAGCAGGATCATCACCACCGCCACGGCCGAGGCCATCGGCCAGTCGTTGTTGCTGAAGAACTCGTCCCACAGCACACGGCCTATCATCAGCGTCTCGGGGCCGCCCAGCAGCTCGGGGATCACGAACTCGCCGACGCAGGGAATGAACACCAGCATCGAGCCGGCGATGATGCCGGCCTTGGACAGCGGCACCGTCACCTTCCAGAAGGCCGTCCAGGGCGTGGAGCCCAGGTCGGCCGCCGCCTCCAGCAGCCGCAGGTCCATCTTCGAGAGGTTGGCGTACAGCGGCAGGATCATGAAGGGCAGGTAGGTGTAGGTCATGCCCAGCACCAGCGAGAACGGCGTGTTCATCAGCTTGCCCGGCGTGGCAATCAGCCCGCTGCTGGCCAGCAGCTGGTCGAGCCCGATGCCGATGATGAAGTTGGCGATCAGCCCGCCGTCACCCAGCAGGCCCTTCCAGGCATACACGCGCAGCAGGAAGCTGGTCCAGAAGGGCAGCATCACCAGCATCACCAGCGCCGGCTGCACCGTGCTCTTGGCCCGCGCCATGAAGTAGGCGAACGGGTAGCCGATGCCCAGGCACAGCAGCGTGGTGATGGCCGCGTACTTGAGGCTGCGCAGGTAGGTCAGGAAGTACAGGTCGTCCTGCGCGATGAAGGCATAGCTGCCCAGCCGCAGGCTGAGCTGCAGCACGCCGTCGGCATAGGTGACCAGGTCCTTGAAGGTCACGTTCTCCATCTCGGAGACGCTGATCTTCAGCACGATCAAGAAGGGCAGCAGGAAAAACGCCAGCAGCCACAGCGTGGGCACGCCGATGACCGCGGTGCGGCCCCGCAGCCCCAGACGCTGCCACCAGTGCAGGGGGAGTTCGGTGCTCATGCGCGCACTCCTATTGCGTCAACACCACCTGCGACGAGGGCGACCAGCTGGCCCAGGCGGTGTCGCCCCAGGTCAGCGGGTCTTCCGCATGCCGCTCGGCGTTCATCTGGCTGGCCTTGAACATGCTGCCGTCGGCCAGCTCCAGCCGGTAGACGGTGAAGCTGCCGAAGTAGGCCATCTCCTTGACGGTGCCGCGCAGCTTGTTGTGCGGGTCGTTCGGGCCCACGGGCTCTTCGCGCGTGACCTTGATCTTCTCGGGCCGCAGCGCCACCGTCACGGCCATGCCTTCGGTGCCGGTGATGCCGTGGCCCACGAAGTGGCTGCAGTTGGCGCACTGGATGACCACCGAGTCGGGCTGGTCATCGACCAGCGTGCCGGGCATCAGGTTCACATTGCCGATGAAGTCGGCCACGAAACGCGAATGCGGCGTCTCGTACACGTCGCCCGGCGTGCCCACCTGGGCGATGCGGCCTTCGGTCATCACCGCGATGCGCGAGGCCATGGTCATCGCCTCTTCCTGGTCGTGGGTCACCATCACGCAGGTCACGCCCACTTCCTCGATGATGTTGACCAGCTCGATCTGGGTTTCTTCGCGCAGCTTCTTGTCCAGCGCGCCCAGCGGCTCGTCCAGCAGCAGCAGCTGCGGCCGCTTGGCCAGGCTGCGCGCCAGCGCCACGCGCTGCTGCTGCCCGCCCGACAGCTGGTGCGGCTTGCGCCTGGCGTATTTGTCGAGCTGTACCAGCTTGAGCATCTGGCCCACACGTTCGGCGATGGCGTCCTTGGCCATGCCGTCGCGCCGCAGGCCGAAGGCGATGTTGTCCCACACCGTGAGGTGAGGAAACAGCGCATAGCTCTGGAACATCATGTTGATCGGTCGCTCGTACGGCGGCAGGCCGGCCAGGTCTTGACCATTGAGCACGATGCGGCCCGAGGTGGGCGTCTCGAAGCCGGCCAGCATGCGCAGCAGCGTGCTCTTGCCGCAGCCGGATGATCCCAGCAGCGCAAAGATCTCGCCCTTGGCGATGGAGAGGTTGACGTGGTTGACGGCGACGGTGCCGCCGAAGTCCTTGACCACGTCCTCGATGCGCAGGAAGTCTGCCTGCGCGGGCACAGCGCCACTCATGGGTGTCCGGCTCCTGGAATGTTCTTATCGATCTGTCAGTGCCGCGGGCCCCTCGTTGCCCGCGGCGATGGGCTTACATGCCCGTCTTGAACGAGGTGTACAGCCGCGTCATCGTGCGGCGGATGTCGCTGGTGAGCGCATCGGGCGCCTGCATCTTGGCCAGGTCGGTCGGGCTCAAAAACACCGAGGGGTTGTTGGCCACTTCGGGCTTGACCAGCTTGCGCGACTCGGCGTTCGGGTTGGCGTAGTTCACCTTGTTGCTCAGCCCCGCCGCCACTTCGGGCCGCAGGATGTAGTTGATGAACTTGTGCGCGTTGTCCGGGTGGGGCGCATCGGCCGGGATCACCATCATGTCGAAGAACAGGATGCCGCCGGTCTTGGGGATCAGCGCCTCGATCTTCTGGCCGGTCTTGCCGTCGATGGCGCGCTGCCGGGCGATGTTGATGTCGCCCGACCAGCCCAGCGCCAGGCAGATGCTGCCGTTGGCCATGTCGTTGATGTAGCCCGACGAGCTGAACAGCGTGACGTAGGGCCGGATGGTCTTGAGCAGCGGGCCCACGCCGGCATAGTCGGCCTGGTTGCGGCTGTAGGCCGGCTTGCCGAGGTAGTGCAGCGCGGCCGGCACCACCTCGGTGGGTGAATCGAGGAAGCTGACGCCGCAGCTCTTGAGCTTGCTGATGTACTCGGGCTTGAACACCAGGTCCCACACGTTGTCGGGCATGGGCATGCCGCCCAGCGCGGCCTTGACCTTGTCGACGTTGATGCCCACCGTGGTGTAGCCCCACAGCCAGTTCACGCCGAACTGGTTGCCGGGGTCGAGCTTGGCCAGCTGCGCCTGCAGCGCCGGATCCAGGTTCTTCAGGTTGGGCAGCTTGCTCTTGTCGAGCTTTTGCAGCAGCCCGCCATCGGCTTGCAGCTTGGCCCAGTACGACGACGGCACCACGATGTCGTAGCCCGTCTTGCCCGCCACCAGCTTGGCGTGCAGCACTTCGTTGCTGTCGAAGTTGTCGTAGCGGACCTTGATCCCCGTCTCCTTCTCGAAGTTGGCGATCGTGTCCTCGGCGATGTAGTCGGACCAGTTGTAGACGTTGAGCACCTTCTCTTCCTGCGCCTGTGCAGCGGTCAGGGCCACGGCGGACAACGTCAATGCGCCGAGGCAGCGCAACAGGGCAGGGGCGGGTCGTTTCATCGGTCGGTCTCCAAAGAAAGACTGGAGGTCAGTGGGGAAGTGATCAGACCCGCAAGATCAGCAAGATGCGGGCCGTGCGGCTGCGACGGACGGCCCGCGTGTGCCATCAGCGGTTGGCCTTGAAGTTGGTGAAGGTGCGCGTGACCAGACGCCGGGTGGCCTGCTCGGGCGCGCCCGGCGGAATCATCGTGGCCAGGCCCGCCTCGTCCACGAACACCGCCTTGTCCTTGGCGATCTCGGGTTTGACGAAGGGCAGCGACGCCTTGTTCGGGTTGGCGTAGAACACCGCGTTGGTCAGCGAGGCATGCACCTCGGGCTTGAGGATGTAGTTGATGAACGCATGCGCGTTGTCGGCGTTGGGCGCGTCCTTCGGGATGGCCATGGTGTCGAAGAACAGCAGTCCGCCGGTCTTGGGCAGCAGCACCTGCAGGTTCTGCGGCTTCTTGGCCTGGGCCGACTTGTTCTTGGCGATCATGATGTCGCCCGACCAGCCCACCACCGCGCAGATGTTGCCGCGGGCCATCTGCTCGATGTAGTCGCTGCCCGAGCCGGCGAAGCGGGTGACGAAGGGCCGCACCTTCTTGAGCATGTCGCCGGCGGCGGCGTAGTCGGCGGCTTCGTTGCTGTACGGGTCCTTGCCCACGTACTTCAGCGCGATGGGCATCACCTCGGAGGCGCTGTCCAGGAAGGTGATGCCGCAGGCCTTGAGCTTGCTGGCGTACTCGGGCTTGAACACCAGGTCCCAGGCGTTGTCGGGCATGGGCATGCTGCCCAGCGCGGCCTTGACCTTGTCGGCGTTGATGCCCACGGTGGTGTAGCCCCACAGCCAGTCGACCAGGTGCTCGTTGCCGGGGTCCACCTTGGCCAGCTGCGCCTGGATCGCGGGGTCCAGGTTCTTCAGGTTGGGCAGCTTGCTCTTGTCCAGCTTCATCAGCAGGCCGGCCGCGATCTGCATCTTCGCGAAGTGCGAGCCGGGCACCACCACGTCGTAGCCCGACTTGCCGGCCACCAGCTTGGCATGCAGCGCCTCGTTGCTGTCGAAGTTGTCGTACCGGACCTTGATGCCGGTTTCCTTCTCGAAGTTCTTGATCGTGTCGGGGGCGATGTAGTCGGCCCAGTTGTACACGTTGACCACCTTTTCCTGGGCGCCGGCGGTGGCGGCGATCAGGGACAGCGCCACGGCGCTCAGGCTTCGACGGAACACGGGATTCATGGTGGCGGAACTCCAGGAACTAGGGGGATGGGCGCCAGTTTAGGGCTTGCGCCCCAGAGGCCCGGCAGGGCCGGGCCTGCCTGCCGTCACACCCAGCCCTGGCGCTGGCAGTCCTGCAGCGTCAGGTCCAGGCAGCGCCGGATCAGCGCCGCCATCTCGTCGATCTGCGCCCGGGTGATCACCAGCGGCGGCGCGATGATCATGCGGTCGCCCACCGCCCGCATGATCAGCCCGTTGGCAAAGCAGTGGCCGCGGCACACCATGCCCACCGACAGCGATTCGTCGAAGCGCTGGCCGCGGGTGCCGGTGCCCTTGCCGTCGCGCCGGCCCAGCTGCAGCGCCGCCATCAGGCCGCAGGTCTGTGTCTCGACCACCAGCGGGTGGTCGGCCAGCTGCGCATACAGCTCGGCCAGGCAGGGGCCGGTGTCGTCGTGCACCTGCTGCACCAGGCCCAGCTGCTGGATGAGCCGGATGTTGGCCAGCGCCACAGCACAGGCCACCGGGTGGCCCGAGTAGGTGTAGCCGTGCTCGAACTCGCCGCCTTGCTCGATCAGCACCTTCGCCACCCGGTCGCCCAACAGCACGCCGCCCAGCGGGATGTAGCCCGAGGTCACGCCCTTGGCGAAGGTGATGAGGTCGGGCTTGAAGCCGAAGCGCTGGCAGCCGAACCAGTGGCCGGTGCGGCCGAAGCCGCAGATCACCTCGTCGCTGACCAACAGCACACCGTACTTGTCGCAGATGCGCTGGATCTCGGGCCAGTAGGTCTCGGGCGGCACGATCACGCCGCCGGCGCCCTGCACCGGCTCGCCGATGAAGGCGGCCACCTTCTCGGGGCCGACGGCCAGGATCTTCTGCTCCAGCCAGCTGGCGGCCACGCGGCCGAATTCTTCGCGGCTCATGTCGCCGCCGTTCTCGAACCAGTGGGGCTGCTCGATGTGCTGGATGCCGGGGATGGGCAGGCCGCCCTGGGCATGCATGCCGCTCATGCCGCCCAGCGAGGCGCCAGCCATGGTGGAGCCGTGGTAGGCGTTCTTGCGGCTCAGGATGACCGAGCGCTGCGGCTGGCCCAGCACGTCCCAGTAGCGGCGCACCATGCGCACGATGGTGTCGTTGCCCTCGGAGCCCGAGCCGCTGAAGAACACGCGGCTGAAGCCCGGCGGGCTGACTTCGGCCAGCAGCTCGGCCAGCTCGATGGCCGGCGGCGTGGCCGTCTGGAAGAACGCGTTGTAGAAGGGCAGCTGGCCCAGCTGGCGCGTGGCGGCGTCGATCAGCGCCTGCTGGCCGTAGCCCACGTTGACGCACCACAGGCCGCTCATCGCATCGAGGATGCGGTGGCCGTCGCTGTCGGTCAGGTAGATGTTCTCGGCCTGCGTGATGATGCGCGAGCCCTTCTTGGCCAGCGCCTGAAAGTCGGTGAACGGATGCAGGAAGTGCGCCGCATCGGCCGCCTGCCATTGCTGGGTGCTGCGCGAGGCGGACATGGTGGTGGAAGTCATGGTCGATCCTTCACTCAAGACCAGCGCGCGGATGAGACGCGACGCTGGCAGATGGTCTTCAAGCAGCCACCGTGGAACCGGCTTGGCCGGGCCACCGGTGGCGCCCCCTGGGGGTGCGCCGCAGGCGCTCCGGGGGGTCTACACGTGCAGCAACAGGTGTTCGCGTTCCCAGGGTGAGATCACCTTCATGAACTCGGCGTACTCGATCTCCTTGATCTCGGTGTACACGGTGACGAAGGACTCGCCCAGCACCTGGGCCAGGTCGCTTTCGGCCCGCAGCAGGTGCAGCGCTTCGCCCAGGCTGCGCGGCAGCGAGAACTCGCCCAGGTAGGCGTCGCCCTTGCACTCCGGCGTCGGGTCGATGCGGTTCTTGATGCCCAGGTAGCCGCAGGCCAGCGTGGCCGCCAGCGCCACATAGGGGTTAGCGTCGGCGCCGATCACGCGGTTTTCCACCCGGCGCGCGGCCGGGCCGGCCACCGGGCTGCGGATGCCCACGGTGCGGTTGTCGGTGCCCCACTGGATGTTGATGGGCGCCGCATTGCTGCGCACCAGCCGGCGGTAGCTGTTGACGTAGGGCGCAAACAGCGCCATGGCCGCCGGGATGTACTTCTGCAGCCCGCCGATGTACCAATAGAACTCGGGGCTGGGCGTGCCGTCTTCATTGCTGAAGAGGTTGCGGCCGGTGGCCTGGCTGACGATGCTCTGGTGCACGTGCATCGCGCTGCCGGGCTCGCCGGCAATCGGCTTGGCCATGAAGGTGGCGAACATGCCGTGGCGCATCGCCGCCTCGCGCACCGTGCGCTTGAAGAAGAACACCTCGTCGGCCAGGCCCAGCGGATGGGCGTGGAAGAAATTGATCTCCATCTGGCCCGCGCCCACCTCGTGGATCAGCGTGTCGACGTTGAGCTCCATCTTCTCGCAGTAGGCGTAGACGTCCTCGAACAGCGGATCGAATTCGTTGACGGCATCAATCGAATAGGCCTGGCGCGAGGTCTCGGCGCGGCCGCTGCGGCCGATGGGCGCCTTCAGCGGCACGTCGGGGTCGGTGTTGCGGTCGACCAGGTAGAACTCCAGCTCGGGCGCCACCACCGGCTCCCAGCCTTCGGCCGCATACAGGTCGCACACGCGGCGCAGCACCGAGCGCGGCGCAAACGGCACCAGCGTGCCTTCGCGGTCGAAGCAGTCGTGGATGACCTGCGCCGTGGGGTCGGTGGCCCAGGGCACGATGCGCACGCTGGTCGGGTCCGGCCGCAGGTGCATGTCGCGGTCGGTGGGGTTGATGACGTCGTAGTACGGTCCCTCTTCAGGGAACTCGCCCGTCACGCCCATGGCCACCACGGCCTCGGGCAACCGCATGCCGCGGTCTTCGGTGAATTTCTCGCGCGGCAGGATCTTGCCGCGCGCCACGCCGGTGAGGTCGGGCACCAGGCACTCGATCTCCGTCACGCGGTTCTTGTCGAGCCATTGTTCAAGCTCGCTGAAGGTGTAGCTGTCTCTGACCACCATGGGGCACCTGTTCGTCTGTCGTGCCGCCTTGCGGGCGGCGGCACCTTGGCCCTGGGGAAGGACGGACGCGGGGGCCGCGCCCGGTTCAGAGGCTTGGGGGTGGGCGATGACGATCGCGGTAGGCGGTGCAGGCTTCGCCGAAGGCGCCGAACAGCTGGCGCGAGATGGGGTTGCTGGCGGCCAGCCACTCGGGGTGCCACTGCACGCAGAGGTTGAAGCCCGCGGCTTCGATGCTGAAGGCCTCGACCAGGCCATCGGGTGCGCGGGCCTGCACCTGCACGCCCGGCGCCAGGCGGTCCACCGCCTGGCCATGCACGGAATTGACGCGGAAGCGCTGCTCGCCGGTGATGCGGGCCAGCAGGCTGCCGGGCTCGACCAGCACGTCGTGCGAAGGGCCGTACTGCACCTCCACCGGCTGGCTGTCATCGGCGCGGTGGTCGTGGTGCGGCGGTACGTCGTGCACCGCCTGGTGCAGCGTGCCGCCCAGGGCCACGTTGGCTTCCTGTGCGCCGCGGCAGATGGCCAGCAGCGGAATGCCCCGCTGCAGCACACGCGGAATCAGCCGCAGCGTCCAGGCATCACGCTCAGGGTCCAGCGGCAGGCTGGCGTCCAGCACCTCTTGCCCGAAGTGGCTGGGATGCACGTTGGAGGGAGAGCCGGTGAGCAGCACGCCATCGGCCAGGTCCAGCAGCGCGTCGATCTCGTCGGGTTCAACGCCGGGGACGATCAAGGGCTGGCATTGCGCCAACCGCACACCATCGACGTACTTCTTGCCGGCGATGTGGAAAGGATGGTTGCCGAGCACCCGGTTGCAGGCAGGAACCAGCACCACGGGTTTGGCAGGAGACTTCACAGCAGTCAGAGGCAAGCTCATGGGCAGTGGCGATGCAGCAAGTGTGCCAACAAGCAAGCATTTGCGCATGCGGGCTTGGCCGGATGGCGCACACATGAAGTGCTCACAGCAAGTCCCTCAAGCGGTAGTACGCCATCGCCAGCGCCAGGGCCGGCATGCGCAACAGCCGGCCGCCCGGAAACGCCCGGTGCTGGAGCTGCGCGAACACGTCGAAGCGGCCGGCATCACCGGCCATGGCCTCGGCCACCACCTGGCCGGCCAGGCCGGTGAGCGCCAGGCCATGGCCCGAGAAGCCTTGCAGGTAGTACACGTCGCGGCCGATGCGGCCGAAGTCGGGCGCTCGGCTCATCGAGATGTCGACAAAGCCGCCCCAGGCGTACTCGACCTTCACGCCCGCCAGTTGCGGGAAGGTGCCCACCATCTGCTGGCGCATGCCTTCGGCCAGGTCGGCCGGCGTTTGCGCGGTGTAGCTGGCGCGGCCGCCATACAGCATGCGGTGATCGGCCGTGGGGCGGAAGTAGTCCAGCACGAAGTTGTTGTCGCACACCGCCGCGCCGCAGGGCACCAGGGCTTGCGCACGCTCGGCGCCCAGCGCCTCGCTGCACACGATGTAGGTGCCGACCGGCATCACCCGCGGCGACAGGCGCGGCGCCAGCCGCGGCGAAAACTCCTGCAGGTACACATTGCCGGCCAGCAGCACCTGGCGCGCCAGCACGCTGCCTTGCGCGGTGCGCAGGCGCTGGCCGCCGGCCTCGGGCTGCATGGACGTGACGGCGCTGCCCTCATGCAGGCGCACGCCCAGATCCAGGGCTGCGCGAGCCAAACCTTGCGTGTACTTCAGCGGATGCAGGTGGCCCGAGCGCGGGTCGTAGGCCCCGGCCACGTAGCGCGGGCTGTCGATCCAGCGCGGCAGCTCGGCCTGTTCGATCCACTGCTGCGCATAGCCGTAGTGCTGCGCCAGGTGGTCCACGCCTTCACGCAGCGCGCGCGCCTTGCGCGGGTTCACCGCCACGCCCAGGTAGCCGTCGCGCCATTGCGCATCGATGCCGAATCGCGCGCAGCGATCATGGATGAGGTCGATGGCCTGCAGCGTCATGTCCCACACGCGGCGGGCTTCATGCAGGCCCAGTTCGGCCTCGATGCTGGCCTGGTCGGCGGCCAGGCCATGAATCACCTGGCCGCCGTTGCGGCCGCTGGCGCCAAAGCCGATGTGCTGGGCTTCCAGCAGCATCACGTCCAGGCCCCGCTGCCGCAGCTCGATGGCCGCCGACAGGCCGGCCAGACCACCGCCGACGATGGCGACGTCGGCCTTTGCATCGCCCAGCAAGGGCGCATGGGCTGCGCCACGCGGGGCCGTGGCGTCGTAGTAAGACAGCCGCGTCAGCTCACGGTCGGTCTCGAGGAAGCCCATGCGATGGCAGCGTCCTTCAGGCCACGCGAGCGATGGCGGTGCGCAGGGTGGCGACGATGCGGTCGATGTGCTCGCGCTCGATGATCAGCGGCGGCGACAGCGCGATGGTGTCGCCGGTGGTGCGGATCATCAGCCCCTGTTCCCAGCAGTAGAGGAAGACGTCGAAGGCCCGCTTGCCCGGCTCTCCGGCGCGGGGTGCCAGCTCCACGCCGCCCACCAGGCCGATGTTGCGGATGTCGATGACGTTGGGCAGGCCCTTGAGGCTGTGCAGCGACTCGGCGAAGTAGCCCTGCAGTTCGCCCGCACGGGTCAGCAGGCCTTCTTCGGCATAGGTGTCCAGCGTGGCCAGCGCGGCGGCGCAGGCCAGCGGGTGGGCCGAGTAGGTGTAGCCATGGAAGAACTCGATCAGGTGCTCGGGCCCGTTCATGAACACGTCGTGGATCTTCTGCTTCGCGAACACCGCGCCCATCGGCACGCAGCCGTTGGTCAGGCCCTTGGCCACCGTCATCAGGTCGGGCGTCACGCCGAAGGTCTGCGCCGCGAAGGGCTGGCCGGTGCGGCCGAAACCGGTGATCACCTCGTCGAAGATCAGCAGGATGCCGTGCTTGTCGCAGATCTCGCGCAGGCGCTGCAGGTAGCCCTGCGGCGGAATCAGCACGCCGGTGGAGCCGGCCACCGGCTCGACGATGATCGCGGCCACGTTGCTCGGGTCGTGCAGCGGCAGGATGCGGGTCTCGAGCTCGACCAGCGGGTCCTCGGCCCACACCGGTTCCTGGTTGTGGATGTAGGCGTTGTTGACCGGGTC
>CAKZXL010000481.1 GCA_937883885.1 uncultured Aquincola sp.
CCGGCGTCACCAGCAGGAACAGCCACACGCCCCAGGTGAACCAGGGCAGCGCCGGGATCGGCACCCAGGTCAGCAGCGTCGCGCCGGTGGCCAGGGCGATGAAGGCCCCAGCGCGCATGATCGCCAGCGCCAGCACGCCGGTCAGCGCGATGGTGACCCGCGAGCGCATCGACTTCAGCTCGGCCTCGGGCGACTCGAAGGTGCGCTGGCAGCCCGCGCTGCAGAAGTAGTAGCTGCGCCCGGCACGGTCGGTGCGCAGCGCCGCGGCCTTGTCGACCAACATGCCGCACACCGGGTCCTTCGCCTGGCCCGACTCGTCGCGCCGCAGCACTGTCTGCAGAGGGCGGCCGGCTGCATGCATGTCCTCGGCGACGGCAGTCTGAGTAGCTGCAGGCGCGGCTTCGGATGCCCGCGTGGGAGTCCCGACGTAGCGTGCCGGATCGCGCTGGAACTCGCTCAGACAGTGCCCAGAGCAGAAGAGGTAGGTGCGCCCGCCGTGGTCGGCACGCCCCGCGGCCTGGGCCGGGTCCACGGTCATTCCGCACACCGGGTCGACCGAAGCGGTGGCCGACATGGCGCGTCCGTCGTGAAGCACTGGCTGAGTCATGTCCTTCTCCTGATCAATGCGCGGAAGGGGCATGCGGCGGGCGTCACACCGTGCGGCGCTCGGTGCCCTCCCACGCCGCCGCAGCGGCCGCGACAGCGGTCAGCCCGCCCGCGATGAGGAACGGCAGCGGCGGCGCCAGCGCGAACAGGCTTCCGGTCGCGGCGGCACCGACCGCCTGTCCGAGGTTGGCTGCCGCGGCCTGCCGGCCCATGGCCCAGCCCTGGCGTGCAGCGGCCGCACTCGAGATGCGCACGGCCAGCGACGGGATGAGTACGCCGATGCCCGTGGCCGCCAGCACGAACGCCGCGGCGGTCACGAAGCCACCGTTCG
Organism: uncultured Aquincola sp.; assembly: GCA_937883885.1. Next base: position 938 of record CAKZXL010000481.1, read on the forward strand.
AGAGAGCCAGCAGACCGAGACCCGCCGACAGCACCACGAGCGCGGCGACGACGAGCCGCGGCTCGCCCAGCCTGCGTTCCAGACGCGGCAAGGCCCAGAACTGCACGGCGATCATCACGCCGCTGCACAGCGCGAAGTACGCCGACACCGGCAACGTGCCTGCCGCAGGCGCGCGGCGCGCCGCCAAGGTCACGCCGACCTCGGCCACGGTGATCGCCAGCACGACGATGGCCGTCAACAACAGCGAGCGGGCGATGCGGCGCTCGTCGCCGGACATCGCGCCGCCCGGCGCAGGCGCCATGGCCCGGGGGGGCGGCAGCTTGAGCACGCCCGCGGCCGCCAGCAGCCCGACGACAGCGACCACGTCCAGCGGCAGCGTGGCGAACGCGCCATTGCCGCCGGCCGCGCGGATCGGAGCGGCCAGCCCGTCGCCAAGTGCCGGCCCGAGCAGGAAGCCCAGCGCAGTGGCGGAGGCGATCCAGGCGAAGCGGCGCTGCAAGCGGGTCGGCGCCGACGCAGTGACGACGTAGGCAAACACCGCAGGGAGCACCGCCGCTCCCGTTACGCCGGCGATCGCACGCGCCACGTAGAGTCCGCGCAGTCCGGAGGTCCAGGTCAGGGCCCACAGCGCCGCACTCGACCCGGCCAGTCCGGCGGCTAGCACCCAGCGGCGGTCGATCCGATCCGCGAGCGCCCCCCAGGCAGGCGCGAACAGGAACAGCGCGAGCGTGTACGCGCCGGTGATCCAGCCCGTGTGGCTGTCCACGTCGGCCGCCGAGCCGACCCCCGCACGCTGCACCAACCCGGGCAGCAGCGGCAATGTCACGCCATAGGCCATCGACACCGCTATCCCGGCAGCGAGCAGCGCCACGAAGGCGCCGGCGGCCAGGTCCCTTCTCGGGTCGGTCACCAACGACAGCGAAGGCGAAGACCATGACCGCTGCTCACCCACGGTAGAGATCGCGGCGGGTCAGCGGGACCGGCCACGCTCCGCCATCGCGTTTCGAGGCGACGATCTGGTAGATGCCCGTGCCCCCTGCCTCGAACTCGAGCGCACAAGCCGCCATGTAGAGGCGCCAGACGCGGTAGGTCGGCTCTTTGACTTCGCGCAGCGCATCGTCGCGGCGTGCCTCCAGCCGCTGCACCCAATGCCGCAGCGTCAGCGCGTAATGAGGGCGCAGACCTTCGACATCGTGGATCTCGAAGCCGGCCCGCTCCATCCCGAGCTGGATGTTGCTGACGCAGTCGAGCTCGCCGTCCGGGAACACGTAGCGATTGATGAACTCGGTCGCGACGGTCCGGTTCCAGCCCTCCTCGTCATGGGTGATGCCGTGGTTGAGGAACAGCCCGCCCGGACGCAGCACACGCTGGACTGCCGCATAGTAGGCCGGCAGGTTCGCCAGGCCGACATGCTCGAACATGCCCACGCTGGACACCTTGTCGTAGACCGCCACGCCGTCGAGGTCGCGGTAGTCACGGAGTTCGACGGTGACGAGATCCTGCAGGCCCTCGTTGCGGATGCGCTCGCGGGCGTATTCGAGCTGCCGCTGGCTGAGCGTGATGCCGTGCGCGCGAACGCCGTGATGGCGCGCTGCCCAGCACACGAGCGCGCCCCAGCCGCAGCCGATGTCGAGCAGGCGGTCTCCGGGCTGCAGGCGCAGCTTGCGGCAGATGTGCTCCAGCTTGTTGCGCTGCGCTTGCTCGAGCGAGTCCTCGGGGGTCTCGAAGTAGGCGCACGAGTAGACCCGCTCGGCATCCAGCCACAGGCCGTAGAACTCGTTCGACACGTCGTAGTGGAACGAGATCGCCGCCCGGTCGGTCTGGCGCGAGTGGCGGTGCGCAAAACGCCGCGCCACACGCGAGGCCAACCCTCCGACCGGCTTCAGGCCGTCCTGTTCGGAAACCCGCAGCATCAATGCGTCGCGCAACAGTGCCAGCTTGTCGCACCACGACAGCGAGACCGTCTCGAAGTGGGCCTTCAGTGCCAGTGCGCTGTACAGGTCGCCTTCGACATCGATGACACCGCGGAAGTAGGCGTCGGCCAGCAACAGCGGATCGGGCCGCAGCACGAGGCGGCGCAGCAGCCCGGGGTCGCGGATCACGAGCGTGTACTCGGGGTGGGCCTCGAGCTCGTGTAGGATCGCATCGCCCAGCCTCAGCGCCGGTGGCCGTTCGATGCCTGCCAGCAAGCGGCGCAGGATGCGCAGCGCCGGAGCGTGCAGGTCCGGCGGCAGGGGCCGGGCGAGCGTGGTCGAGTGGTCCATCGGTTGGTCCCTTCAGTGCATGTCTTGTGATTCGGCCAGGGTCGCGGTAGACACGTCGTCGACACAAATCAGCGGTGCGCGCCGCAACTCGTCCGTCACGGTGGTGAGGCACTGCCGGCTCGCTGCGTGAACGGTGAACAGCGGCTGGCCCGGGTCGACCCGATCGCCGATCCGGGCGTGCAGCACGACGCCGGCGCCGGCTCCTTGCGGTGCGCCAGCCAGCACCGCGACGCGCCGCACATGCGCGCCGTCCAGCGACCTCACCTGGCCAGCGTGATCGGCCGTGATGGCTTCAGCGAACGGAGCCAGCGTCGGCTCGCGCATCCCGCCCTGGGCCTCGCACAGGGCCTGGAAGCGCGCCCATGCGGCGCCGCTGTCGAGCAGTCGCCAGGCGTCGATCTCGCCATGTCCGGGTCGGCTCGCGCCGCACATCTCGAGCAACTGGCCAGCTTCGGCCAGCGCGTGCATGCGCAGGTCGACCGGCGCCGCCGCGGCGCCGCGCAGCACGGCCAACACGTCCAGCGCCTCGGGCGCCGGACCGATGCCCAGACCCACCGGCTGCGTGCCGGCCAGACGGACGATGCGAACCCGTACACCGACCGCCTCGCCGACCGCCGTGAACAGGGCTTTCAGGCGCTGGAAGCGTTCGTCGTCGGGCACGCCAGTGCCCCGTCCGAAAGGTACGTTGACGAGCAGGCTCCCCACGCCGGCAACGACACGGCGCGACAGTGCCGACGCGACCAGCCGGGCGTCATCCGCCGTGGCAGTCCAGGACACCTTCGCTGCGACACCCGCGGTGTCCGCATGGGCGATGCACGTTCCCACGCGTGAGGCGACGTTCACCGCAGTCGCGCGATCGAGTCCCACCCCGGTCAGCGTTGCCATCGCGTCGGCGCCGCTCCAGTTCCCCGTGGCGGAGCGCAGCGAGAAGTGCGGCATCGTCGCGCCCCCTGCAGCCATGATCGATGCAACGATTGGCGTCGTCCGGTGCCCGGGGATCCGATCCAGGCCATGCCGATCGACGACTTGTGTGGTGCCCCAGGCGAGCGTCGACCTCGCTTCGACCGTCCAGGCACGCGCGAGGGCGATGGCCCGCCGAGTCGCTGCGTCGCGGCGCGCCTCCGGTGCCCAGAGCGCCAGGGTCGGACCCGCGACTTGATTCATCCCGCGCCCCTTCGCCGAACTGAAGCTACGCGTTCACCTCGCGTGGCCGACACCGGGTCCTGCGCGAACCCTTCGATGAGGCCGCACACCGAGTGGCCATCGGGCACGCCGTCGGGACGCCTCTTCCAGTCGGTCACCGCCCGCTGCATGCGGCGATGCAGGCGCAGGGCTTCGTCCAGCTGGCGCCCCTGCTCCGCCAGGCGCTGGTCGAGCAAGGTGCGCGCACGTGGACACGGCAGTTCGCCGCGTTGCCCCATCTCGACGAGTTCACCGGCGTCCCTGAGCGTGAAACCCAGCGCCAGCGCGCCGCGGATGAAGCGCACGCGCGCGACACTGCGTGCCGAGAACGTGCGGTAGCCGTTCTCGGTCCGACCGTCCGCCTCCACCAGGCCGACCCGCAGATAGTGGCGCAGCGTGTCGGTGGTCACGCCGGCCTGCCGCGCGCAGTCGATCAATCGCATCGCACTTCTCCGTCGCCGCAGGGCCGCGTCGACTCCCGGGCAGCGAGTCTCGACCCGGGTGCTGCACATGGGTCAAGTCCCTGCGTGACCGGGCCGGCTTGCATTGCTCAGATCCGCTCGAGCGCCAGCGCCACGGCCTGGCCGCCGCCGATGCACAGCGTCACGACGCCGCGGCGCAGGCCGTCGCGCTGCATCGCGTGCAGCAGCCGGGTGGTGAGGACCGCTCCGGTCGCTCCGATCGGGTGCCCGTGCGCGATGGCGCCGCCCTCGACATTGACCACGTCCTCGGCGAAACCGAGTTCGCGCTGGCAGGCCAGCGCGATGGCCGCGAAGGCCTCGTTGATCTCAACCCGGTCGACGTCCCCGATGGTCCAGCCGGCACGCTCGAGCGCCTGGCGCACCGCCGGCAGCGGCCCGAGCCCGAAGAAGTTCGGGTCCACGGCGCCGATGCCGAAAGCCGCCAGGCGCGCCTGCGGCTGCAGCCCTTGGCGCTCGGCCCAGCCGCGCTCGGCCACCACCATCGCGGCCGCGCCACTGTTGAGGCCTGGCGCATTGCCCGCGGTGATCGTGCCCTCCTTGCGGAAGGCGGGCTTCAGCCGCGCCAGCGACTCCACCGTGGTGTCGGGCCGGTTGTGCTCGTCGCGCGCGAACGGCACCGGCCCCTTGCGACCGGGCACCTGCAGGGTGACGATCTCGGCGTCGAAGCGGCCGGCGGCTTGCGCGGCCGAGAACGCCTGCTGGGAGCGCAGCGCCCAACGGTCCTGGTCCTCCCGGGAAACGCCGCAGCGGATCACCAGATCCTCGGTGTGCCAGCCGGCATGCTGCCCGCTGATGGCGTCGTGCAGTCCGTCCAGCAGCATGCTGTCGAAAAGCGTCACGTCGCCCATGCGCGCGCCCCAGCGCCCCTGCGGCAGCAGGTAGGGCGCGCGGTCCATGTTCTCCATGCCGCCGGCCACCGCGCACTCGACCATGCCGGCCGCCACCTCGAGCGCTGCGCTGACGACGGCCTGCGCCCCGGATCCGCAGACGCGGTTGACCGTCAACGCGGGCACTTCGACGGGTAGCCCCGCCGCGAGGCCCGCCTGGCGAGCCGGGTTCATCCGGTTGCCGGCCTGGATGACGTTGCCCATCACGAGCGACTGCACCTGGGACCCGGCGAGGCCGTTGCGCAGCAGCGTCTCGCGGATCACCGCGGCGCCAAGGTCGCTGGCGGGTACATCCCTGAGCGAACCGCCGTAGGTGCCGATGGGGGTGCGGACGGCGCCGCAAATGACGACTTCGTTGGTAGGCATGACTCTCTCCTGTGTCGATTCAATGCGCCTCGCAGGACGCGTGGCTCTCGTGGTCGGCCGCGCCGCACACGTGCGCCTTGCAGTCGCTTCGCTGCAGCACGCCTTCGCCGGCGCCGCGCAGCCCGGCCGCGTTGGCTTCGTCGGTGTCGAGGTGCAGTTCGAGCACCGCACCGTCGTCGACACGCAAGGCGACATGTCGCAGCACCGTGCCGCGCGGCGTGTCGAGCGCGACCTCGATCTCGCCGCGGTTTTCGACGCCGAGCCGCCGGGCATCGGCGCTCGTCAGGTGCAGGTGCCGGCGCGCGACGATCAGACCCGTGGTGCGCAAGGTCCCTGCCGGCCCCGCCAGCGTGACCTCGGCGCTGCGCGCGAGATCGCCGGACAGGCGCAGCGGCGCCTCGATGCCGAGCCGGATGGCCTCGGTGCGGCTGACCTCGATCTGGTTGGCCGCACGGCAAGGCCCGACGACGCGCACGCGTTCGAGCCGGTCGCGCTCGCCGATCACGGAAACGGTTTCCTCGGCGGCGAAAAAGCCGGGCTGGCTGAGCGCTTGCGACACGCGCAGCGCGTGGCCGGTGCCGAACAGAGTCTCGACGGCGGCCTGGGTGAGATGCACGTGGTGGGCCGAGATCGCCACCGGCATCGAGAAGTCCTGCCGCGGCGCCGCGCGCTCGGCGTGGCGCAGCACCTCTGCGGTCTCGCGGGCGATGACCCACTGCTCGCGCGCCCGCACCGCCAGCACCGCCACCTGCGAGCGCGGTGCCTGCAGCTCGGCGGCCGCGGCACCGGACGCGCCGAAGCACTCGTTACGGTCCTCGTCGAGACGCACGCCGAGGAACTCCAGGCCCTCCAGGATGCGCCGTCGCAGCGCGGCAGAGTTCTCCCCTGCCCCGCCGGTGAAGGCGACGGCGTCGCAGCCGCCCATCGCCGCGGCGTAGGCGCCGATGTACTTGCGCACGCGGTAGGCGTGGACCTGCAGCGCCGTCCGGGCGCCTGCATGCCCCTGGCGCGCCTGGGCCTCGATATCGCGCAGGTCCGGGCCGATGCCAGACAGCGCCTTCAATCCGCTGTCGTGGTACAGCGCCGCTTCGATCTGCGCCGGGTCGAGCCCGAGCGTCTGCGCGACGAACCCCGGTATGCCCGGGTCCAGGTCGCCGCTGCGCGTGCCCATCACGAGCCCCTCCAGCGCCGTCATCCCCATCGAGGTGTCGATGGACCGGCCGCGGTCGATCGCGCACACGCTTGCACCGCTGCCGAGGTGGCAGCTGACGATGCGCAATTGCTCCGGCGCCCGCTGCAGCGCACCGCTCACCGCTTCAAGCACGTGCCGATGCGACAGACCATGAAAGCCGTAGCGGCGCACGCCGGCGTCGCGCCAGGCCTGCGGCACCGCATAGAGCGACGCCTGCTCGGGCATGCCGGCATGGAACGCGGTGTCGAACACCGCCACCTGCGGCAGGCCCGGCCAGCGCTCGCGCGCCAGGCGGATGCCGGCCAGCGCGACTGGGTTGTGCTGGGGCGCCAGCGGGGCGGCGTGTTCGATCTCGCGTTGGACGTCCGCGTCGACGAGCACGGCCTCGTTCAGGCGAGGTCCGCCGTGCGCAACACGATGGCCGACGGCGTCGATCGCCGGCATGCCGGCATCACGCAGTCGGCGCTCGATCTCGTCGAACGCCGCGGCATCGACCGCTGGACGGTCGATCGTGACCTCCATCAGCGGCGTGGCGGACACCGGGTCGAAGATGCCGAACTTGAGCGTCGCGCTGCCGGCGTTGAGCGAGAGGATGTGCATGGCCCTGCCCGTTGGCTTCAATGGAACACCATGCCTTCGACATGAAAGCCGGCGTCGACGTGCACGACTTCGCCGGTGATCGCCGATGCGTAGGGACTGGCGAGCAGCAGTGCCACGCGGCCGACCTCGCAGCCGTCCACGGTGCGCCGTTGCGGCGACCGGCGCGCGGCCTCGTCGAGCAGCTCGTCGAAGTGGGTGATGCCCGAAGCGGCCCGGGTGCGCACCGGCCCCGCGGAGATCGCGTTGACGCGGATGCCGGCCGGCCCGAGTTCGTGCGCGAGATAGCGCACCGAGGCCTCCAAGGCGGCCTTCACCGGTCCCATCACGTTGTAGTGCTCGACCACCTTCTCGGCGCCGTAGTAACTCACCGTCGTGAGACTGCCGCCGTCGCGCATGAGCGGCTCGGCCAGGCGCGCCATGCGGATCAACGAGTGGCAGGACACCAGCATCGCCTCGGCGAACCCGGCGCCCGAACAGTCGGTGAGGCGGCCCTGCAGGTCTTCCTTGCGCGCCGATGCGATCGAATGGAATACGAAGTCGAGCTTCCCCCAGCGTTCGCGCAGCGCGTCGAACACCGCTTCAAGTTGCCCGTCCTGCAGCACGTTGCACGGCAGCAGCTGCGCTTGCACCTCCTCCGCGAGAGGCGCGACGTAGGGCCGGGCCTTCTCGCTGTAGTAGGTCATGGCCAGCTCGGCGCCGGCGTTGCGAAAGTGGCGCGCCGCAGACCAGGCCAGGCTGTCGGCGTTGGCCACGCCGACCACGAGGCCTTTGCGGCCCGTCAGATCGATCACTTCCATGAAGTCCTCCTTGCTTGGTCGATTCGAAAGCTCGCGGGCCGTCAGCGCGGGCCGTCCCCGCCGCCGCCGCTGTCGGCGCGGATCACGAGGTACAGCAGCACGACGCACAGCCCGAGCAGCGCGTGCAGCCTCCAGCCGAGCACATGGGCCCGGTGCTCCAGCACCAGCAGCAACAGCGCGACGCCAGCGAAGATCCAGAAGACCCACATCGGCCAGGCGCGGCTTGATTCAGTGCCGGTTGTCTTCCTCGGGGTGGTCATGGCCCGGCCCTCAGCGCTCGTTGCGGTGCGGTGACCACGCCTGGGCCGCAAACTCGATCTCGTCGGTGCGCTGCGGCAGCCGCACCCAGACCCGGAAGCGGTACGGACCATCCTTGGCCACGCCGA
>CAKZXL010000482.1 GCA_937883885.1 uncultured Aquincola sp.
GGCGGTGGCCGAGGCGGTGGAGACCATGATCCGCGCGCTGGGCTTCGAGACCAGCAGCGCCCGCTCGGCCGCCGAGGCGTTGAAGGCCGACCTCACCGGCCACGACCTGGTGTTTTCCGACGTGCTGATGCCCGGCGGCATGGACGGCGTGGAACTGGCGCTGCGCCTGCGCGAGTTGCACCCCGGCCTGCCCATCCTGCTGACCTCCGGCTACGCCGGCGCGCCCGAGCGCGTGAGCCGGGCGGGCTTTCCGCTGCTGAGCAAGCCCTACACCGAAGAGGCTTGGCTGGCGGCGGTGCAGCGGTTGTTGAAGGTGGGTGTCGGGCCGTGAGGGCTGGCGGGCTGGAGAGAAGCGTCGTTCGCTGGGTCTTTGATTGACGCCAATGTGTGTTATGTCAACCCATCCGTGGTGATGAACCGTTCGACGCTGGACAGCATGTCAAGCCGCCCTGCCGGCCCGCCGGCGCGGGAGCAAAGGCCCGAACAGGCGTACGAAGCGCCTGCATCTCCGGGCCTGTGCGCGCCGCGCCCGGGTTCCAATCCGCACACGGATGCGACCTCCTTGTTCGCCCGTTGGAACCCGGCATGCTGGCAGCCCCCCCTACTCCTGAAGAACCTGCACGCCTGGCTCTGCTGCGTGCGCTCGACCTGCTGGGCGCGGCGGTCGATCCCGGCTTCGAAGCCATCACGCGGCTGGCGGCGCGGCTGCTGCGCGTGCCCATCGCGCTGGTGTCCATGGTGGGCGAAGACCGGCAGTGGTTCCGGGCCGCCACCGGGCTGCCCGGCGTGGCCGGCACCGCGCGCGATGTTGCTTTCTGCAGCCATGCCCTGCTGGGCGATGGCCTCTTCATCGTGGTCGATGCACTGGCCGACCCGCGCTTTGCCGACAACCCGCTGGTCACCGGCGAGCCGGGCATCCGCGCCTACGCCGGCATGCCGCTGCGCAGTGCCGAAGGGCATGCGCTGGGCACGCTGTGCGTGATCGACCGGGTGCCGCGCGAATTCGACGCCGAAGAGCTGCAGACGCTGCAGGAGCTGGCCGGCGTGATCCGCCGCGACCTGCTGCAGCGTGAGGCCACACTGTGCGCCCGCCAGCTGGCCCAGGCCCATGCCGAGGTGGTGAGCGCCAGTGAAGCGCTGTACCACGCCACCTTCGAGGCGGCGCCCATCGGCATCGCGCTGGTGGGTCTGGACGGCCGCTGGCTGCGCCTCAACCCGCGGCTGTGCAGCCTGCTGCAGCGGACGGCGGACGAGCTGTTCACCCTCTCCTTCCAGCAGATCACCCACCCCGACGACGTGGCGGTGGACCTGGGCCATGTGCACCGCCTGCTGGCCGGCGATGCCGACCGGTACACGCTGGAAAAGCGCTTCCTGCTGCCGGATGGCGGGCTGCTGTGGGGCCAGCTCACCGTCACGCTGGTGCGTCGCGAAGGCCGGCCGCTGCACTTCATCTCGGTGGTGGAAGACATCGGCGCCCGGCGCGAGGCCGAGGCCGCGCTGCGCGGCCTGCATGCCGAGCTGGAAGAGCGGGTGCAGGAGCGCACCGCCGCCCTGGCCGAGAGCGAGCACCGGCTGCAGGAGATCGCGGACAACCTGCCCGTGCTCATCGGCTACATCGACACCGAGCAGCGCTACCGCTTCAGCAACCGCACCTACGAGCAGTGGTTCGGCCTGTCGCCGCAGGCGATGCGCGGCCAGCCGATGTCCGAAGTGCTGGGCGAGGCCTTGTATGCGGCGCGGCTGCCGCGCTTTCTGGCCGCGCTGGCCGGCGAGCGGCAGCTGTTCCAGGAAGACCTGGTGCTCAAGGGCCGCCGCCGCTTCATGCAGACGGTGTACGTGCCCCACCACGACGCCAGTGGCGAAGTGGCCGGCGTCTATGTGCTGGTGACCGACCTCACGCCCCAGAAGCTGGCCGAAGAACGGCTGGCCGAACTGGCCGTGACCGACGCCCTGACCGGCCTGCCCAACCGCCGCGCGCTGGACGAGCACCTGGCCGGCGCACTGGCGCGGGCGCGGCGGCGCGGCGAACCGGTGGCGCTGCTGTTCGTGGACGTGGACCGCTTCAAGGCGGTGAACGACGCCCATGGCCATGGCGCGGGCGATGCGGTGCTGCGGGAGTTCGCGCGCCGGCTGCGTGCGGCCGTGCGCGAAAGCGACGTGGTCGCCCGACTCGCGGGCGACGAATTCGTGCTGCTGCTGGAAAGCTCAGGCGCGGCCGGCGAGCTGGACCCGGTGTGCGTGGCCCGCAAGCTGCTGACGGCGCTGGCCGCGCCGATGGACATCGGCGCCGGACCCTCACCGGCCCAGGTGGGCGCCAGCATCGGCATCGCGATGTCGCAGCGTCAGGACACGCCCCAGCAGCTGCTGGAGCGGGCCGACCGGGCGCTCTACCGCGCCAAGGCGCAGGGGCGCAACACCTTCCACGCCGACCTGCCGGCAGCGCCGGCAACCGAAGCCGCCGGCCTGCGCAACGATCTCAGGAAAATGCCGCAATGCCGGTGATGGCCCGGCCCAGGATCAACGCATGCACGTCGTGCGTGCCTTCGTAGGTGTTGACCACTTCCAGGTTCACCAGGTGGCGGGCGACGCCGAACTCGTCGCTGATGCCGTTGCCGCCCATCATGTCGCGTGCCAGGCGGGCGATGTCGAGTGCCTTGCCGCAGTTGTTGCGCTTCAGGATGCTGGTCACTTCCACCGCGGCGGTGCCGGCGTCCTTCATGCGGCCCAGCTGCAGCGCGCCCTGCAGGCCCAGGCTGATCTCGGTCAGCATGTCGGCCAGCTTCTTCTGGATCAGCTGGTTGGCGGCCAGCGGGCGGCCGAACTGCTTGCGATCCAGCACGTACTGGCGGGCGCGGTGGAAGCAGTCTTCCGCGGCGCCGATGGCGCCCCAGGCGATGCCGTAGCGGGCGCTGTTCAGGCAGGTGAACGGGCCCTTGAGGCCGCGCACCTCGGGGAAGGCGTTTTCCTCGGGGCAGAACACCTCGTCCATCACGATCTCGCCGGTCAGGCTGGCGCGCAGGCCCACCTTGCCGTGCACCGCGGGGGCGGTCAGGCCCTTCCAGCCCTTTTCCAGGATGAAGCCGCGGATCGCGCCTTCGTCGTCCTTGGCCCAGACCACGAACACGTCGGCGATCGGGCTGTTGGTGATCCACATCTTGGCGCCCGACAGGCTGTAGCCGCCGTCCACCTTGCGGGCGCGGGTGATCATGCTGCCGGGGTCGCTGCCGTGGTTGGGCTCGGTCAGGCCGAAGCAGCCGATCCACTCGCCACGGGCCAGCTTGGGCAGGTACTTCTGCTTCTGCGCCTCGGTGCCGAACTCGTTGATCGGCACCATCACCAGCGACGACTGCACGCTCATCATGCTGCGGTAGCCGGAGTCCACACGCTCCACCTCGCGTGCCACCAGGCCATAGCACACGTAGTTGAGGCCGGCGCCGCCGTACTGCTCAGGAATCGTGGCGCCCAGCAGGCCCAGCTCGCCCATCTCGCGGAAGATGGCCGGATCGGTCTTTTCGTGGCGGAAGGCTTCCAGCACCCGCGGGGCCAGGCGGTCCTGGCAGTAGGCGCGGGCGGCTTCCCGCACCGAGCGTTCGTCATCGGTCAGCTGCTGGTCCAGCAGCAGCGGGTCGTCCCAGTGGAAGCTGGCGCGGGTGTTCGAAGAAGTCATTTCGTTGTCTCTCGTGATGCGGGTGGACCTGCCCGGAATCTACGCCCCAAATCGGCGCAGGGCAAACGACTTGTGTGCAAGCACATGTGCGTAACATGCA
>CAKZXL010000483.1 GCA_937883885.1 uncultured Aquincola sp.
GAGATCTCCTCGGTCCAGGCGAAGGACTGGTTGCTGAAGTAGCGCACCACCACGTTGGCGAAGGTGATGAGCACCAGCGCGGCCATGAGGATCACGGCGCACCAGTCTTCGAGGGCGAGAGGGACTTTGACGGGCGCCACTCCATCTTCCTGCGAACTTGTCTCCATTGGCAGTCTTGTTCTTTGAAAGGGACAGTTTATCGGCGGCAGGTCATCCGTCGAAATGGGGATGCCGGCTCCCGGAGACCGCGCCACGATGCAGCACCATGACTGTCATGCCACTCGACCAAGCACCACGACGCAGGCGTCGCGCGATCCTGGTCGTGGATGTGGTTGAGTCTGTACGGCTCATGCGCTTGCACGAGGATGCGTTCATAGGCCGCTGGCGCCGTTTCGCCCGGGAAGTGCAAGTGGAACTGCTACCTGCACACGGCGGCCGGCTGGTCAAAAGTCTGGGTGACGGCATGCTGCTGGATTTCAGGGATGCGCACGCAGCATTGGCTGCTGGGCTGGCCCTGCGCGATTTCGTCGAACGTCACCGCGGCGGAGCGCAAGACCCAGTGGCCTTCGCGCTGCGTATGGGCTTGCATGTGGCCGAGGTGATCGTGGACGAGCTGGACATCTACGGCTCCGGGGTCAACCTGGCTGCCCGCTTGGCCGAGCTGAGTCGACCGGGCGACATCACCATTTCCCCGGAAGCACGCGACGAGTGCGTCGACGGTCTGGACGCGGTGTTCGAAGACCTTGGAGAGGTTTATCTCAAACACATCGACGAGCCAGTGCATGCCATCAGGGTTCATGCCGGCTCGCTGCACCCGGGCATGATCCAGTCCCGTGCCTGGCCCGTCGATCGGCTCGACGGTGCCCTGGCGAGCGTAGCGGTGATGCCGTTCGGCGGTTTGACCGCCGACTCACCCATGGGTGAGTTGATTGCGGACAGCGTGATCGCGCACCTGTCTCGCAGCGACAGCCTGCGTGTCATCTCCAGGCTGTCATCGTCGGCACTGGCGACGAGATCGCTCAGCAGCGGCAAGATCGGCGAACTACTGGGTTGCGACCACCTGCTTGCCGGCCGTTGTCTGGCAGTCGGTAGCCGGCGCCTGATAACCGCGGAACTCACCATCGCGGCCACTGGCGAAGTCCTGTGGGCCGACCGGATCGAGTCGAGTGAGGAAGAACTCCTGTCTCCCGATGACCCGGTGACCCGTGAGATCGCCTGGCAAGCTGTGCGCGCGATTCTGGAGCGCAGCCTTCGCCATGCCGTGAATACGCCACTGCCGTCGCTGCAGGACTTCTCTCTGCTGCTGTCCGGCATGTCGCTGATGCACCGATCGCCGCCGCGTGACTTTGAACGTGCAGGCGAGGTCCTGCAACACCTCGTGGGCCGCCGGCCACGAGCCGCGCAGCCGTGGGCCCTGCTGGCGCAATGGCGCGTCCTGCGGGTGACGCGCGGCCTGTGCGACGACACAGCGGCAGAGGCGCGGCATGCGCTGGATCACACGCGCCGCGCGGCGGAATGTGATGCCGAAAATGCCCTGGCACCTGCGGTGGAAGGGTTTGTCCATTGTCATCTGCTCAAAGACCTTGCCGGGGCGCAGTCACGCCTGGACCACGCGCTGGCCATCAAGCCCAATGAACCCCTCGCCTGGCTGTTTCAGTGCGTGGTGGACGGCTTCCGCGGCGATGGCGAGCGGGCGTGGAACAGCGCGCGGCGCGCCATCTCGCTGTCACCGCTGGACCCGATGCGGCCGTACTTCGATGGGCTTGCCGCCAGTGCAGCATTGGCGGCGGGTCTCCTGGACGACGCGGTGATGTTGGCAGAGCGCTCCTTGCGGCTCAATCGCAATCATCTGCCGACACTTCGCGCGCTTGCCATCGCACGGGTGGAGCGAGGCGAACTGGCGCTGGCCCGTGAACTGGGTGCGCGGGTGGTGGCACTCGATCCGGATTTCAGTCTTCGCACCTACATGAGCGGCGCTCCGCGAGGCGCGGCCGCCTCCACACGCGAGCGCTACAGCATGGCGTTGCGGGCCGCTGGCCTGCCGCCCTGACACGCACAACAGGGGAGCATCGACATGGCTTTGCAATCGGGTTTGCTTGGCGGCTCGGCGGGCGGATCCGCCGGCGGGTCGGCGGGAGGGTCTGCAGGCGGATCGGCCGGGGGGTCGGCTGGTGGGTCCGCAGGCGGCTCGGTGTACGCGGATCAGTTCGCCAACACACTGTTCTGCGAGGCGCTGACGCGCACCCGCGGTGCGGTGATCGATGTGGAAGAGCGCATCCCGCCGTGGGAAATGGGCGACCCGTTCCCAGATCTCGACCGCCGGCTTTACCGCTGGGACCCATGGGTGCGCACGTACCTGGTGGCCCAGGAACTGGTGAGCCGGGTGCGGTTTCGGCTGCACCCGAACGTTCCGGGCCATGTCACGGCCCAGTTCCTGGACGACGGTCTCGAAGACTTCGTCGATGGCGTCACGCTCGTCAGGCCACCGACCAACGTGTTTGCCTCGCAGATCAGCCTTGTCCTGTCTTACGCGGAACTTCGCGAGGAGCGAACCTCGGAGATCCTCGCGCAGATCGAGCAGCACCATGCCTTCTGGAACGCGCTGGTCCCCATCCAGGCCGACCGCCTGCGCCACACCCGTGAGCTGCTGGATGCGGCCGTGCAGTTCGCCATTTACATCGAGATGAAGTTCAAGCACGAGCTGGCGTGCTGGCGGCCTTGCGATTACTCGGCGCAGGTGCAGCCGATGCTGACCACCCCGGGTCATGGCTCACTGCCCAGTGGCCACTGCACGCAGGCCTATGTGGTGGCCGAGGTGCTCAAGGCCCTGCTCAACACCATGAAGACCGGGACAGGCTACCGCACCTTCAACGCCCAGCTGCACCGGCTGGCCGCACGGATTGCCACCAATCGCGTCATCGCCGGTGTGCACTTTCCGGTCGACAACGTGGCCGGGAGGCTGCTGGGCACTGTGCTTGGTGAGTACTTCTGCTTCGTCTGCGGCGGCCGCGGACCGGACTCCGAACCAAGCTCAGGGGTACCGGCCTGGCGAGCGGGCCGCTTCGACGGCACAAGATTTCCGGAAGACACGGACTTCGATCCATTCGCCCAGCCACTGTCTCCTCCGGTGAGTGCTTCAGGCAAGGATCACTACTACGAGTTTGGCCGTCCGAAGGACAACGACGGCCATGACTTCCAGCCCAAGGCTCGCTCTGCCCTGATGAACGCATTGTGGGTGCAGGCGCTTGAAGAGTGCCGCGGGCTTGGGCTGGTGTACGCATGAAAGCGCCCGCATGGCAACCCCTGCCACCAGGCGCCTGGGGCGGTGACGTGACACGGGCCGGCGCAGACCCCTTGCTGCTGCTGGCTGACGGCACCTTGTGTCAAGACTTCTTGCGGCGCGGGGATCTGCTTCCGGCGCACGTACCCGTGCTGTGCGAGCTGAAGAAGCCGCAGGGCATTGCAAAGCTGGCTCAGGAGATTGCCCGAGCGGGCGGAGGCTGGATCACCCCTGCCTACCCGCGCACACCCGGGCATTCCACCGCCTTCTGCACTGCTCACTTCACGCCGGACTACTTGAGCGCCATACATGCAGGCCGAGCCGGCCGAATGCTGCACCGGTTCGAGCTGCAGCTGCCCGTGATCCCGCAGCGACCCGGCCCGCCCGGGCCCCGCCCGCCCCACCCAACCACGGGCCAGCAGGCCCAGCGGCCACAGGCAGGCGCGGACCTCATTGGCATCATCGACAGTGGATGCCCGTTCGCCCATGCCAATCTGCGCCGGCCAGGCGGCGGTACACGGGTGATGGCACTGTGGAACCAAGACGAAGCTGCGGTCTTTGGCGCAAAGGGGCAGTGCCCGGCCGACTTCGGATATGGCACCGAAGTGCACCGAGAAAGCATGGATGCATGGATGGCCGATAGTGCAGCCGGGCATGGCGTGAACGAGGATCTCTGCTATTCCCGCGCTGGCCTGAACAATTTGCGCCGCCGCATGTCGCACGGTGCCGCCGTGCTGGATCTCTTGGCGGGCAGCCGTCCGCTGCATGTACGGCTGCCGCAATCGAGTGACAGCCCTCCCTCATGGAAGCCGGCCGACGATGCAGCCAGCAAGGCCGACATCGTGTTCGTCGAACTGCCGCGCGACAGTGTTCAGGATTCTTCGAGCGGTGGTCTCGGGCGCTGGCTGCTGGACGGGCTGCGATACATCTGCAGCTGTGCGGGCCCGCAGACGCGCCGCATCGTCGTCAATATCAGCAATGGAACCAGCCGCAGCACCCACGACGGGAGCTCACTGCTGGAAACCGCCATGCTGGACCTCATCCAGGAGCAGCGGCGGCGGGGTCGGGAATTGCATATCGTGGTGGCTGCCGGCAACGCTCGCGACGAGGAGACGCATGCCCGACTGGACGGGCTGCAAGCGGAAAGGGCGACCGAAGTTCGGTTGCAGGTTCCTCCCGCCAGCGAAACGCCAACGTGGATCACGGTGCGGGTGCCTGCCGGACATGCTGGGGACCTCGGGCTCTGTCTCACAGGTCCACATGACGCCAAGGACGCACATAGCGCCAAGGCCTTGCAAATGGTCAAGGCTGGTAAGCAGGCGAGCCTATGTGTAGGCTCCAGCCATCTGGCCGCCATCGTTTTTCCCAACCCGTTGAGCGACAGCACGTCGAGCATGGCCTTGATTTACATCGGCCCCACGGAAACCGGCGGCAGGGCACCCCGCGCCGCCCACGGCGTATGGACCATCACCGTGCGGACGCGTCACCCATGCATGCCGCCGGTCGACCTGTTCATCAGTCGCAACCAGACGAACCCCGGGGCACTGGTGCGGGGCCGCCAAGCTAGGTTCATCAGCCAGTACGAAGGCTATGCACCTGATCGTTGGCGCCGAGAGGCAGAGCAGGACTGTGACCCACCGCGATCGCCGATCCGGCGTGCGACCACGCTAAACGGGCTTGCCACGGCAGCCACCTCATCCGGCCTCGTCGTTGTTGGCAGCAGGTTCTGGCGCGACAAGGACTTGAACTGCCTGAGCCCGTATAGCGCGCGGGGACCATCGGCAGGTCCGCATGGCGATCCGTCACGCAAAGACGTGGACCACCTTGCACCTACCGATATGTACCGCGGGCTGCCCGGCATCTGTGTCGCTGGCAATCGATCAGGAGCCGTGGTGCGCGTGAACGGCACCAGCTTCGCTGCACCTCAGGCAGCGCGAGAACTGCTGAAGTGACCGCAGCGCTCAGGGGCAGGCCGCCATCACCTGCGCTACCGCCGCCGTGAGCTTCTTGCCATACGGCACATGCAGGAACTCGTTCGGGCCGTGGGCGTTGCTCTTGGGGCCCAGCACGCCGCACACCATCATCTGGGCCTTGGGGAAGCCCTGCTGCAGCATGCTCATCAAAGGGATGGTGCCGCCCTGCCCCACGAAGCCGACCGGCGCATTGAACTGCGCCAGCGAAGCGCTGTTGAGCGCCTCGTACAGCCAGGGCGACAGCTCGGGCGCGTTCCAGCCGTTGGCGCCGTAAGCGCCGGCGCGACCATCGGGCTGGAAGGTGACCTTGGCGTTGTAGGGCGCGTTGTCTTCCAGCAGGGCCTTGAGCTTGAGCGCCGCTTCGTTGCCGTCCACCAGCGGCGGCAGCCGCAGGCTGAGCTTGAAGGCGGTGTAGGGCCGCAGCACGTTGCCGGCGTTCTTGAGTTCGGGGAAGCCGTCCACGCCCACCACCGACAGCGTCGGCTTCCAGGTGCGGTTGAGCAGCGCCTGCACCGGCTCGGTGGTGGTGGGCAGCGTGGGGCTGCCTTCGGCGCCGCAGGCCCAGGGGAAGCGCTTCCACACCTCGTCCTTCAGGATGGCGGCGGTGGCCTTGGCCTGCTCGATGCGCGAAGCCGGGATCTCGCAATGGAAGCTCTGCGGCAGCAGCTCGCCGGTGCGGCTGTCTTCCAGCCGGTCGAGCACTTGGCGCAAGATGCGGAAGCTCGACGGCACCAGGCCGCTGGCGTCGCCCGAGTGCACGCCTTCGGTCAGCACCTCCACCTTCAGCACGCCGCTGACCATGCCGCGCAGGCTGGTGGTCAGCCACAGCTGCTCGTAGTTGCCGGCGCCGGAGTCCAGACACACCACCAGGCCCACGTCGCCCAGGCGCGGGCGCAGCACCTCGAGGTAGGCCGGCAGGTCGAAGGAGCCGCTTTCTTCGCAGGCTTCGATGATGCCGACGCAGCGCGGCCGAGGGATGCCCTGGCGGTCCAGCGCCATGATGGCGGTGAGCGAGGCGTACACGGCATAACCGTCGTCGGCGCCGCCGCGGCCGTACAGCAGGCCGTCTTCGTACTTGGGCGTCCACGGGCCCAGGTCGTTGCGCCAGCCGCTGAATTCGGGCTGCTTGTCCAGGTGGCCGTAGAGCACGATGGTGTCGGTGCTGCCGGCCTTGGTGGCGGGCGCCTCGAAAAAGATGACCGGCGTGCGGCCTTCGATGCGCACGATCTCCAGCGTCAGGCCCGGCACGCGGCGGCTTTCCACCCACTCGGCGGCCTCGCGCATCACCTGCTCGATGTGGCCGTTCTTCTGCCAGTCGGCGTCGAACATCGGGCTCTTGCACGGGATGCCGATGTAGCGGGTGACCGCCGGCACGATCTCCTCGTCCCACATGCGGGCGGCGAATTCGCCCAGGGCCGTGGATTCATCCGGTTGCAGGGGCAGGTTCGGGTCGCGGGCATTCATGGCGGGGTCCTTCGGCGCTGGGTTGGGCGGATGGCGGATGCAGACCAGTTTAGGCCGGGCGCAAAGCACCTTGCGGCGTCTCGGGCCGGGCCGGCTGCCACTGGCGCTGCAGCGACTGCAGGCCGCGTTGCAGCGCCTCGGCCACCGCCCGGCCATCGGCGCCCGGTTCATTGAAGATCTCGTGCTGGCAATGGGCGAAGCAGCGGCTGCTGACCCAGCGCTCGGGCGCGCGGGCCGCGAACTCGGCGCTGCCTTGCGGATCGACGCAGCGGTCTTCACCGGCATACAGCAGCAGCGTGGGCAGCTGCCAGCGCGGCGCCTGCAGCCGCACCAGCAGGCCGGCATCGACCATGAAGCGCACCAGCCGCGGCGTCACGCGGTCGTGCACCAGCGGGTCGGCGCGGTAGGCGGCCACGGCGGCCGGGTCGCGGCTGAGCCAGTCGGCCCGCAGGCCGTTGTGCAGCGGCTGGTCGGGCCGCAAGCTCACCATCACCCGCAGCACGCCGCGCAGCAGGCCGTTGAGGCCGGCGTCCAGCGCGGGCGACGACAGCACCAGGCCGTCGACCGGCCGGCACCACGGCGCGGGCCGCGGCATCAGCGCCTCGGCCGCATAGCGGGCGGCCACCACGCCGCCCAGGCTGTGGCCCAGCAGCACCAGCGGGCCGGGCAGCTGGGCGCGCACATGGTCCACCAGCAGGCCCAGGTCGGCCAGCAGGCTGTGCGGCGCGGCCACGTGGCCACGGGCACCGCCCGAAGCGCCATGGCCGCGCTGGTCGTAGCCCATCACATGCCAGCCCTGGCGGTTGAGTTCATGGGCCAGCCCGTCGTAGCGGCCGATGTGTTCGCCCAGGCCGTGCACCAGCAGCACCGTGCCGCGGGCCGGCGCCGAAGCGGACCATCGACGCAGGTGCAGCGGCAGGCCGTCTTCGGTGCGCATCGCAAACATGGCGGCGCAGTGTAGGCAGCCCATCGGCGCCGGCACCCCCTAGCTTGGCAAGCGGGTGTTACTGCCTGCCGGCCATCGCAAAGCTGTTCTTGCCGGTGCGCTTGACCTCGTACATCGCCGCATCGGCCGCAGCCAGCAGCGTTTCCAGCGCAAGGCCATGGTGCGGCGACACCGCGATGCCGATGCTGGCGCCCAGCCGGGCCTGCCGGCCTTCGGGCATGCTCACCGGCTCGCACAGGCTGTGCAGCAGCTGCGCGCTCAGCCGCGCCAGTGCCGGGTCGTCGGGGGCCAGGCCGTCGGCCACCACCACGAACTCGTCGCCGCCCAGCCGGGCCACGCTGTCGCTGCCGCGGCGCACCAGGTGCTTCATGCGCAAGGCGCAGGCCAGCAGCACCTGGTCGCCGGCGGCATGGCCCAGCTCGTCGTTCACGCGCTTGAAGCCGTCCAGGTCGATGTACAGCAGGGCCAGCGGCAGCGACGCCGGGGCGCGGGCCAGCAGCGGCTCGACGAAGCGCAGGAAGCCGGCGCGGTTGAGCAGCCCGGTCAGCGGGTCCAGTTCAGCCTGGCGGCGCGCGGCGTGTTCGCCGCGGATGCGCTCGGTCACGTCGTACATCACCGCTTCCACCAGCGTCGGGCTGGCCAGGTCTTGCGCCGCGCCGGCGGCCCGCTGCGGCGACACCAGGCAATGCACCCAGCGCGGCGCCTGGTCGCGCGGCTGCAGCTCCAGGTCGGCGGCCAGCGTGCGGCCCTCGGCCATCGCCCGGTCGATCATGGCCCGCATCTGCTGGGGCTGCGCGAACACCGCCTGCAGGAAGTCGGCCTCGCGCAGCGGCGGCTCGCCGTGCGCGGGCCAGCCCACCACGCGCAGCGCCGTGGGGTTGCTGTTGACGAGCCGCCCTTCGGGCGTGAGCACGAAGATGCCGGCGCTGGAGCTGTCGAAGATCTGCCGGTATTGCGCCTCCATCGCCTCGATCTCGGCGCGCAGCGCACGCTCGCGCACCAGGGCCTGCTCGCTGGCCTGCAGCAGCGCATTGGCGCCGCCCACCAGCTGGCCCAGTTCGTCGCGCTGGTGGCCGGCGGGCACCGGCAGCCGCGCCGCGGTGCCGGGCGACATGCCGCGCAAGGCTTCGGCGATGCGCACGATGGGCCCCGACACCAACCGCGCCACCACCGCATACAGCAGCACGGCCACCAGCAGGGTTTGCGCCATCAGCGCCGCCGCCAGGCGCAGCGCGCCCTCGCGGGCGGCGCGCTGCCGCGCCTGGGGATCGGCGGTGAGTTCGATGCGCCCGATGACTTCCCGTGCATCAAAGGGCGACGCCAGCAGATGGCTGATCTGCAGCGGCGGGGCGGCCGCGGCGCCGGCCGCTGCCACCGGGCGCGATAGGTCCACCAGCACCTGGCCATCGGCCGCCTGCACCAGCACGCGCTGCAGCCGCGGGTGGTGCACCAGCCCGCCGGCCACTTCGCCCAGCAGCACGGTGTCGTTGGAGTAGGCCCCGATCTGCACCGTGCGTTCCACCGCGCTCACCAGGTCTTGCAGGGTGCGGCGGGTTTCGCTGTCGCTGCGCCGGTCTTCCAGGTGGTAGGCGAAGCCGCCGGCCACCAGCACCACCGGCAAGGCACCGGCCACGAACCAGCCCAGCAGCCGCCGTTGCAGGCCGCGGTGCGGCAGCGACGGCGGCGGTAGGGTCACGGGTCCTCCCGCAGCACCAGCACCACCCGCAGGCCGCGGTCGGCGGGCTCGGTGCCCAGGTAACCGATGGCATTGCTGTTGCGCTTGACGATGGCCATCACCTCGGCCTCGGTCTGCAGCGCCGCGGGCGGCAGGGTCTGGCCGGTGAACATCAGGCGCGACCAGTAGCTGTTGACCTGCGCCAGCGACATGCCGGTGAGCCCGCGGTAGAAGCGCTCGCGCAGCGCGCTGTCGCGCGCCAGGTCGAAGGGCAGGGCCAGATCCCCATGCGGGAAGACGCGGCTGCGCCCCATGTACAGGTCCACCAGCTCCTTGTGGCTGAGGCTGCGCACCGGATTGGCCGCATGCACCACCACATAGACGTCGGCCCGCGCGGCCAGGGCCAACAGCCAGGCCGCACCCAGCAGCAACCAACGATGACGAGGTCGGCAGCGCATGGCGGTCAGAACACGAAATCGACCGACAGGCTGGTCACGCCCGGGCGCGCGGCACGCGGCTCGGCGTCGGTCCAGGTCAGGCTGCCCCGCCGCGCCACCCAGTAGCGGTCGTGCTGCAGCTTGAGGGCCGCACGCGGATGCAGGTCCCAGCGCAGGCCCAGCGACAGCGAGTGCTGGTCCATGGTCGCCCCCTTGAGGTTGCGGTCCATCTGGGACATCAGCAGCATCGTCATGCCCGCCATCTGCGGACCCAGCGCGGACATCAGGTCCGGGCCCCAGTCGGCGCGGGAGGCAAAGCGCCCGGTGAAGCGCCCGGTGCCCACCGCCACGAAGGGCGTGACCGCGCCGAAACGGTGGCCCAAGCTGGCGAAGCCCAGCCGCACATCGCCGTAGCTGCGCCCGGAGGTCGATCCGATGGCCTCCATCGCCGCCACCCAGGGCCCGCCATCGTCGTAGATGGCGCCCAGGCTCAGGTAGGTGACGTTGCCTGTCTTCAGGGCTTCGACCGCGGTGTCGTGCAGGTCGCGCAGGTCGGCGCCGGTGGGGGTGTTGGCCAGCCCGGGCAGGCGACCGAGCTGGTCGAGCGTGGCCACCGCCTGCAGCGTGCGCTCGTCGGTCTGGATCTGGGCGCGCGCCACCGCCAGGGTGCCGCGCAGCTCCAGCCCGCCGCGCGTGTGCTTGAGCGTGGCCCCGGCCAGCCGCTGCACGTCGTAGGTGACGCGCCCGCCGGTGGCCGAAGGCAGCGTGGAGCGCGACCGCCCCAGGTAGGTGTGCAGCGACCAGAACGACTCCGCCTGCTGCCACTGCCAGGTGGCATCGATGCCATCGAGCGTGTACAGCGGCAGCGAGGCATTGGTTTCGTTGTTGGGCCGCGCCCAGGGATAGCTGAACCCGATGTTGCGCGAGTCGGAGTACTGGTAGATGCCGTTGTTCGTGCGGCCCAGCCGCACCGTCAGACCCGGCTCGGGCCGCCAGGCCAGGAAGGCCAGCTGCAGGGGCTGCGGCTGGAGCTGGCGTGCCAGCAGCAGCTGGCCCACCGCTTCCAGCTGCGGCGTCAGCTCGTAGTTGGCCTGCACGCCCAGGCGGCTGTCGACGTCGGCGCGCAGCGCTTCGTCCACCCGTGGCTGGTCGTGCGAACGGCGGAACCCCCAGCCCTGCGGCGCCTGCACATGCACCACGCCCACGGTGCCAAAGCCATTGAGGCGCAGGCGCGGAACGTCCTCGGCCTGGCACCCCAGTGCAACGCCGAACACGCCGACCGCCAGCCAACCGCGCAACCCACGCCATGCCATGCCGTGGTTGTACTTCACAACGTGTAACAGCAGGCCCCGGCAAAACGCCATTTCCGGGCGCTTGTTCTGCGTTTATCGGCGGAACCGGTACGACACCAGCGATTCGCTGTCCGACTCCACCACCAGCGGCTTGCCGGCCGGCGGAAAGGCGCGTTGCACGCAGTCGGCCCGCGGGCACACGCGGCAGCCGGGGCCGATGGGCACCACCGGCTGCGGCGCCGCCAGGTTCAGGCCGTCGGCATACACCAGCTCGTGCGCATGGGCCAGCTCGCAGCCCAGGCCCACCGCAAACAGCTTGCGCCGTGCCTGGTAACCGCCGCCACCGCGTTCGATGGTGCGGGCGATGCCGAAAAAGCGGGTGCCATCGGGCATCTCGGCCACCTGGGTGAGGATGCGGCCGGGCTGGGTGAAAGCCTCATGCACCTGCCACAGCGGGCAGGCGCCGCCATGGCGCGCGAAGTGGAAGGCGGTGGCGCTTTGCCGCTTGCTGATGTTGCCGGCCTGGTCCACCCGCACGAAGTACACCGGCACGCCCCGCTCGCCGGGGCGCTGCAGCGTGCTCAGCCGGTGGCACACGGTCTCGAAGCTCACCTGGAACTGCTGGGCCAGCAACTCGATGTCGTAGCGCAGCGCCCGCGCCTGCGCCAGGAAGGCGCGGTAGGGCAGCATCAAGGCGCCCGCGAAGTAGTGCGCCAGGCCCTGCACCGCCAGCGCGCGGGTGTCGGCATCGGCAAAGCTGGCGGCGGCCACCACGGTGTCGATGGCTTCGCGGCAGGCCACCAGCGCGTACTGGGTGGCCATCTGGTAGGCCTGCTGGGCATCGGTCAGCTGCGCGGGCACGTGCAGCCGGCGGCGGGCACGCTCGTAGCGGCGCAGGCTGCCGTCGGCGCCCATGCCGGGCGCGGCCACCACCTCGATGCCGCAGTGCTGCTGCAGCAGCGCCCGCAGCGCGCCGGCGCGCTGGCCGGGCTGCAGCGCCAGCCGCGCGGCCAGGTCCTCGGCCGCACGGTCCAGCGCATCGACGTAGTTCTCCAGCCGGTTGAAGTGCTCGCGCACCGCCTCGTGCGGCGGCGGCGCGATGGGGCCGCGCAGGTGGTCGCCGCCCAGCTCGCCATAAAAGCGGTCGATGGTTTGCGCATGCTCTTCCTGCAGCCGCAGGTGGCGCTGGTGCAGCTCCAGAAAGGCCTGCACCAGCTCAGGCGCCTGCGCCACCAGGCGGGCCAGCTGCGGCGCCGGCAGCGGCGTGGCCAGCAGGCGGCGGTCGTTCAGCGCGCCGTCCAGCTCGGCCAGCAGGCGGTGCTGTTCATGCTCGGCGAACTGCGCTGCCTCGGCGCCGAACACCTCGGCCAGCTTGAGCTGCACCGCCGCCGTCACCGGCCGCTGGTCGTTCTCGATCTGGCTGACGTAGCTGAGCGACAGGCCCAGCCGCTGCGCCAGCTGCTGCTGGCTCAGGGCGCGCTGCTCACGCAGGCGGCGCAGGCGGGCGCCGACAAACAGCTTGCGGCCGGCGGGGATGGCGGTTTCGACGTGCGGTGGCATCTTCACAAGCTTCACAAAATTGGCGCGCTTTCACCACCTAGGGTTTGCACTTTTCCCTTCACCGCCGCTTGAGGCTTGTGAAGTTGGTGGATAGATTCTGTGTGAAAACCGGAGACACGCA
>CAKZXL010000484.1 GCA_937883885.1 uncultured Aquincola sp.
CGCACTGGCGCGTGGTTGGAACCCAGGTTGGATGACGGGAGCCGTATGACGCGAGAGTGTCACGTACGGTTCTGCGAGCGGCTGCGGGGGAAGTTCCTGCGGCCGACTCACCACTTCGGCATGAAGCTGCATATCTGAGTGGACAGCGAGACTGGCCTGGCTCACAGCGCCGTGGTGACGGCTGCGAACGTGCATGACAAGCACCCGCTGCCCGAGCTGCTGCACGGCGCCGAACACGAGGTGTACGGCGACAGTGCGTACGCCTCGCAGCAGGCACTGATCCGTTCGAAGGCACCACAGGCGCGAGATTGCACCAACCAGCGCGTGCGGCCTGGCCGCGCGACGGCCGGCCTGGATCAGGTCATCAACCGCCTGAAGTCCAAGGTGCGCTCGCGCGTCGAGCACGTCCTTGCGGTCACCAAGAGGTTGTCGGGCTTCAACAAAGTCCGATACCGCGGCTTGGCCAAGAACGCGACAAGGGTTCGTGGCGGTCGGGCTCGCCAACCTCTACCTGGCGCGCAAGCGCCTGGTGGCATGAGTGCGTCTGCGGCCAGCGTGGCCGGCGCCATCGAGGCACCGGCTACGCCAACAAGCGGTCAGGCGCTGCTCGAAAACCGTTGCCAACCATCTGGCCGCACGCTGTCGGCAACGCGTGGCCGACTGGTCAGAAAACCGGTGGCTTGTTCAGCGTCGCCTTAGGTCCTGCGTCTGGAGCAGTGCGTCAGTCGTGGAAGTCCAAAGTCACCGCATGTCGCCGTGTGGGTCGCCCGCCTCGCGCGCTGTCGCGCTGGCTTCCAGCGTCAGCAAGTGTCATCGCCTGCATGAAAGGAAGGCAGCATGTGGGTGATCTTTCCGCGCGAACGTGTGCCCGGTGCCGAAGTCTGGCTGGGCCGCCATGCGCAAGCGTCGATATCCGATTGGCGCCATGCCACCGCGCGTGCTCCCAGCCGGACCGGGCTGGGGAAATTGCGGGCTGCCACCATCCGATAGATGGTAGAGCGGCCCAGGCCCGTCATCCGCATCACCATGGGCAGGCGCACCAGGCGCGGCGTCACTGTGTTCGAGGGTTGCGAAGGGCGTGATGGAAAGTTGATTTGCACGGCGCGGCTCCGATGTCAAGGAGATGTCGGGAACTCTAGGCGCTTGCTTCGGCCTAGCCATGCGCGATTCAGCCAGGAATCTCGCACGAGCCGGCGTGACTTCGCGCGCCGGACTTGATGTGGATGCTGGCCGCTTCACTCGGTCAGAGATCAGCACGCCCCTAACCGTTGTAGAACGGCCTGCTGTGGTCCAGAATGACGACGGTTCGAGATCTGATTGCTGCGTCTGTGCAATAGGGGAACAAGCCGGGGAACAGATGAAATCCTGAACACCGAGAACCCTATTCAGATCAAGAACTTAGTTTGCCACTTCGAGTCCCATCAGCCCCCCCAAAAAACGCAACGCCGACAAGGACGCAAGCCTTGTCGGCGTTTTGCCTTTCTGGCCCCTGCGTTCGCACCCCCGGCGACATCAAGACGCGCCTTGCCGGATCGACCAGCGCTGGGCGCTAAGCCGGCCCCATGCGGCAAGGCCGGCAGCGCCCGCCAGGAGCTTCCATGCCGCGGGCTCCGGCACCGCTGTCACATGCACCCGGATGCCCAATCCGTCGACGCCGCCGATCTTGGTCCAGGGCCTGTTGAAGGTCTGATTCCACTCATCGCCCAGCGGCCTGGGCGAAGGCGATGGCATGTAGCCGATGAAGCTTGTCGGCTCGAAGGTCAGGGTGTAGGTGCCTGGCTGAACGGCCCACGCCAGCGCCCCGAACGACTCCCAGCGGGGGTCGAAGGTGGCAGGTACCTCCCGCGCGAAAGAAGCCACCAGCGATCCGTCCGGCGCGCCAGCATGGAGCTGCACCGTCAACGCGCCGCCGTAGATGGAGCGCATGTAACCCTCGACCTTCGTGATCGTGGTGGCCACCGGCACCACGAACGAGGCGCCGAGCGACTGGTCTCTGTCCAGCGATGCCCCGGTGGGGCCATCGGGGGGCGAGGGGGTTCCTGTGTCGACGAGCAGCGCGGCTTGCGTGCACGCGGCACACAAGGTGAGGGCCGTTGCCGAGACGAGCCGTGAAATCAGCATGGCAGCTCCTGGGTCGGGTGCAGAGACCTTCGGCCACGCCGGGCCGGAATGCAAGGACGGCCGACGTCTCGAACACCCGGCTCGGCGTAAGCTGCCCCATGCCCCAGCCCGCCGAGCATCCGACCACCCCCGATGGCCGCTACTTCGTGGTGCGGGGCCGGCTGTGGCGCAAGTCCGATCCATCGCTGGACCCCGAGCGGCGGCAACAGCTGGTCGTGGCCCTGATGCAGGCCCGGCGCGCGCTGCGGCTCCAGGGCCCTGCCGAGGCGCGCGCCGAGGCCCGCGCCCGTGTCGACGAGCTCAAGCAGGCGCTGGGTGAGCGCGGCCCGGTGTGGTGGTCCGACGGCGCCCCCGACTTCAACCGCAAGCTGGTCAGGAACACGCCGTATGCGCAGTGGTTTGCACAGCGGGCCAATGAGCCGGACCTTGGCGACGAGCGCGAGTGACCCTGTTGCAGCCCCGCAGGTCGCGGTGGGGACGCACCGTACCCCGTAGAGCAGCGAACTATCTGCTGGAAATGAGCCTTCAGCATTTTTTACGTCGTTATCGCGGGCGCGAGAAAAAATTGCATAGTCGGCCGCATAACAAGGGTTTGACGTCATTTATCACCAGAAGCGCCGACATGCGGTAACCTGATCTCATCCGCGGCATCGAGCGCGCAGTGATCGAGGAGTTGATGGTTCAGTCGTCACCCAACGCCCCCCATCGCGGACTGCTCGAGCTGGGTTTGAGCGACGCGGAAGAGGCGGTTTACCGAAGTTTGTTGAGCCAGCCCGGCAGCGACCCACGGCTGCTGCAGTCGGCATTGCAGGAAACCGGGGCCTCGCTGGCCGAGGTGTTGCAGCAACTGGCCCAGCGGGGTTTGGCCACGTTCGAGCCTTCGCTGGGCAGCGGAACGTGGTTTGCGACGCCACCTGAATTGGCGGTCGAATTGCTGATGGTCGAGCAATATGCGCGGCTGAATATCGCCAAACGCGTGGTCGACGATTTGAAGGCGCAGGCCTGGCGAGCCGAATCTGCTTCGCATCCTTCCATCCAGATCCTCGAGGCCGACCCCGAGCCGCAGTTACACGCCTACCTCGATCTTTTCAGCAGTGCGCGGCAAGACATCCGGATCGTCGTGCGCCGACCTTTTGCAGCCGGCGCTCCCCAGGCGGCGATGGCCGCCCGGCTGGCGGCGCGGAAAAGGGGGGTGGCCCTGCGCACCCTGGTCAGCGCCGATGTTTTGGCGATGAAAGGCTGGGCGGACGCCGTCACCGAAGCGCAGAACGCTGGCGAAGAGCTGCGGGTGGCCCCTGCGGTGCCACTGAAGATGGTGATCGCCGACGGTCAGCGGGCGCTGTTGCCGCTGTCGATGGAGGCGCAGTCCGGCCCCGCGCTGCTCACGGCCGATACCTCGGTCGTGCATCTGCTGGTGGCGGAGTTTGAGCGCCTCTGGCGAAATGCCTGCCCGATCGACAGCGTCGGCTCAGCCGCGCCACCGCTGCCGCTGGAAACCTGGACGGATGAATTGCTGGCGGCACTGGCTTCCGGGTTGAACGACAAGGGCATTGCCTACCAGCTGGGCATTTCAGAACGCACCCTGCAGCGACGCATCAGCGCGCTGTGCGAGGCTTATGGTGCCGAATCTCGATTCCAGCTGGGGTGGTTGGCGGCGCGGCACAGCCCGCACTGAGGCGGCACGCTCAGCATGGTGGCAGCGGCAGCGGCAGCGCAAAGAAAAATCGACTGCCGCGACCGGTGCTGGTTTCCACCATCAAATGGCTGCGCAATTGCGCCAGCATGCGCGCCACCGAGGGCAATCCGATGCCATGCGTGGGCGCAGCAAGGCTGGCGGCCGACCTTGGCGCGGGACCGATGAAAAGCGCCGCCAGCGTGTCTGGCGCCATTCCCGCACCCGTGTCGCGCACTTCGATCAACAGGTGCGGTGGGTTGCCGTTGGCTTCAGCCAGGCTGTCAAAGTGGCGGGCGGCGATGGTGACGGTGCCTGAAGCTGTGGCCTGCAGCGCATTTTCTACCAGATTGACCAGCACGCGGTAGAAAAGGTCGGGGTCGCCCGGCACGCTGCGGGGCAGGTCA
Source organism: uncultured Aquincola sp. (assembly GCA_937883885.1). The sequence goes on from CAKZXL010000484.1 coordinate 4,201, forward strand.
TGGTCGAATTCGGTGTGCAGGCGCAGGTGTTTCAGCCGCGCCCATGGCTCAAACCGCTGGGCAACCGCGCCCATCGTGGCCGCCACATCGATGAAAACCGACCGGGAATCCTTGAGGTTATTCGATGCGGTGGCGGCGCCGATGCGTGCTTCCAGCATGCGATGCAGTACCTGACAGGTTTCCTGCGCGCAATGGGCGATACGTGGTTTTTCGAGCGTCGGATCAGGGTCTGCGAGCAACTGCATCAGTCCCAGCAGGCCGCCAATCCCGTTTCTC
>CAKZXL010000485.1 GCA_937883885.1 uncultured Aquincola sp.
GGTGCGCGCCGCACTTGCGCAGGCGCGCGCCTGGGTTGAAACGCATGAGCCCAGCAGCCCGGTGGCCGTGCTGATCAAACAGGCTGAACGCATGTGGGGAAAACGTTTCTCCGAGGTCGCTCACATGATTCCCGCGGAACTGCTGCGGGCCTGGGACCAGGACGATTGAGGTCCCCGCCCGCAAGCCTTGGTCACCCGCCAGTCGGCAGGTCGTACACGCAACGCAGCCCGATGTACACCACGTAGAAGCTGGCCGGCTTCCATTGCATGGCGGCGGCCTGCATCTGCGGCGGCCCGTACCACCACGATCCGCCAGCCGTCAGGGCGGTGTCGCCCTGACGATCGGCCAGCCATTCCCAGGCATTGGCGCCCATGTCGTGCAGGCCGTTCACACCTGCGCGGGTGGCACCTACCGGCGCCAGCGTGGGCCAGGGGTCGGTCCCATTGGTGTTGGCGCCGTCGGCGCTGTCGCCGGTGGGGTAGGGGTAGGTGCGGCCCTGGACGAAGCCGGGGGTGCCGAGTTGCTCGGTGTAGGCGGCGCGCGTCCATTCTTCGCGGGTGGGCAGGCGGCCGCCGGCCCAGGCGCAGTAGTCGCGGGCTTCGAACCAGCTGACGTGCACCGCCGGCCATTGCGGGCTGGCCGGCGCTTGCCCGAACGGGCGGCGGAAGTGCCAGCCCGGGCGCCGTTCCCAGCCCTGGCCCCACGCATGGCCGCCGCCTTCGCGTTCGGCCGCCGTCACGCGGCCGGTGGCCTGCACGAACTCGGCAAAGCGCGCGATGGTGACCTCGTGGCGGTCGATGGCCAGGCCGTCGAGCTTCACGCGGTCCTGCGCCTGGGCGGCGCCGGCGCCCAGCCACCCGGCCGCCATGACCGTCGCAAGAACCTGTCCCAGTGTCTGCATGGCTCACTGACTCCTCGTCTCTTTGTCCGCGCGGAAGGAGGGACGTTGAGGACGGAAGTTCCGTGCGATGACGGCGATGTCGTCTGGTGGACCATCAGACTGCCGCCAGCGCCTGAAGGCTGGGGGCCCGCATTTGCTTATGCCAATCGGTCGCTACGCGATCAGGTGCTTGTGCCTACAGTGAATGGCATTGCAACCTTTGATCGCTTTCATGCGCCTCTCTTCGAAACGCCTGTTCCTTCGTGTCGCTTCCTTCACCGCAGTGGCCCTGATGCTGCCGCTGCAGTCCGTGCAGGCGCAGACGGTCTTGCGGGTGGCGGCTTCGCCGGTGCCGCATGCCGAGATCCTGGAGTTCGTGAAACCCAAGCTGCAGGCCGAGGGCATCGACCTGCAGGTCAAGGTGTACACCGACTACGTGCAGCCCAACCTGGTGGTGGACGAAGGCCAGCTGGAGGCCAACTTCTTCCAGCACCGGCCCTACCTGAGCGCCTTCAACAAGGACCGAAAGACCCAGGTGGTGGAGGTGCCCAACAGCGCGGTGCTGATCGAGCCCTTCGGCGGTTATTCGCGCAAGATCACCTCGGTGGCGCAGCTCAAGACCGGCGCCGTGGTGGCCATCCCCAACGACCCCTCCAACTCGGGCCGGGCACTGGCGCTGCTGGCGCAGCAGGGCCTGATCAAGCTCAAGGATCCGACCAGCATCCAGGCCACCGCGCGCGACGTGGTCGACAACCCGCGCAAGCTGCAGTTCCGTGAGCTGGAAGCCGCGCAGCTGCCGCGTGCGCTGGGCGACGTGGACCTGGCGCTGATCAACACCAACTACGCGCTGGAGGCCAAGCTCAACCCGCTGAAGGACGCGCTGTTCCTGGAAGACGGCCTGAAGTCGGCTTACGGCAACTTCATCGCCACGCGGGCCGACAACGCCGATTCGCCGGCCATCCGCAAGCTGGTGGCGGCGCTGCACACGCCGGAGGTGCGGCAGTTCATCCAGACCAGGTACAAGGGCACCATCACGCCGGCGTTTTGATGGCCTATAGCTATAGCTGCGCCGACGCGTAGTAAGGCTTGTCGCCCAGCGCATCCACCCGCGCCCAGAAGGCTTCGCCGACGGCGAGGCCGCGGGCGTCGCGCGGGGCGTGCTGGCGCCAGATGGCCCAGGAGTCGGGGTGCAGCTGGCTGGCGCGGTCCAGCGCGTGGCGGGCTTCTTCGGCCTGACCCTGGCGCAGCAGCTGCTGGCCCAGCAGGAACCAGGCATGGGCCTCGGCCTGCGCCGCACTGGGCGCGGGCACGCGGGCCGCGGCCTGCGGCGCCGGCAATGCATGCGCGCTGGCCGGGCCCTGGCGGGCCCAGTCGCGCACCGCGGCCAGGTAGGCGGCCTTGCGCTGCTGGCTGGCCTGTGCCAGCTCAGGGGCCAGCGCGCCGGTGCTGCGGTCGATGGAGCGGAAGGCATCGCTGGA
>CAKZXL010000486.1 GCA_937883885.1 uncultured Aquincola sp.
CCGTTGTTGGACAGCATGCCGCTGGTGAAGTCGTATTCGGGGTCTTCGGCGGGCAGGCCGCGCTGGGCCACGTCGTAGTCGATGTACTTGACGTCGCGGATCTCGCCGCTGGCCAGGTCCAGCATGCCGGTGGACTCGATCACCTCCTCGAGGAGTTCATCGAAGATCTTGATCGGTACTTGCAGGTCCACGGGCGTCCTTGTTGTTGAGGTGGAAGGGGCGGCATTCTAGGAGGCTGCGCCTGCTAGGGCCTCTCGAGCTTCAGGAACAGGTCGCGGTCGGGCGCGAAGTTGGCGTGCAGCGGCAACAGTGCACCGCCCAGCGCACGCGCGTCGGGGCCGATGGTGCCGGGCATCAGCAGCGGGCGGCGCACGCCCTCCCAGCTGAGGTCGGCGCAGGCCGCTTCCACCGCGGCCAGCAGCGCGGCCAGCAGCTCGCGGCTGAACTGTCCGTCCACGATCACCCCTTCCAGGTCGAGCAGGCAGGCTGCGTCATGCAGGGCCAGGGCAATCGCCGGGCCGGCGTCGGCCAGCCAGGCCTGGGTGTGCGGCAGCCAGGGCGCCTGCAACGCGCGGGCGTCGGTGGTGGCACCCAGGTCGAGCCCGGCCGCGGCGTACAGCGTTTCCAGTGTGAAGAGCGAGGCCACGCTCAGCAGCTGCGGCGGCGGTGCCGCGCCCGGCCGGCCGCGGCCCATGGCCAGCGAGCCCACCGCGCCGGCATTGCCGCTGAGGCCGCCGCGCAGGTGGCTGTCCAGCACCAGGCCGCCGCCGATGAAGGTGTCGACGAAGACGTACAGAAAGCTGCGCACGCTGCGGCCGCGGCCGGCCACCAGCTCGGCCACGCAGGCCGCGGCAGTGTCCTTGACGAAGGTGACGGGCAGGCCGCTCATGGCCGCCACCCGCTCGGGCAGGTCGATGCGGTCCCAGGCGCGGGCGCGTTCGCGTTCCACGCCCAGCAGCGCCTGCCAGCCGCCCAGCGACAGCGGCGCGGCGATGCCGATGCCCTGCAGCCGGTCGCGGCGGCCCACGCCCAGCCACTGGCGCATGGCGCCCAGGTGCTGGTCGATGGCGGCGCACACGGCCTCGGGTTCGGGGTAGTCGTAGCTGACCGACCAGCGCTGGCAGGCGGCGCCGGTGAAGTCGACCAGCAGCACGTCCAGGCTGCGGCGGCCCACCTTCACGCCGATGGCGTAGGCGCCATCGGGTGCCAGCGCCAGCGGCACCGAGGGTTGCCCCACCTTGCCGCGCACCGGCGTGCCCTTGACCAGCAGGCCGTCGTCCAGCAGCCGCTTGGTGATCTGCGAGACCGTCTGCGCGGTGAGCTGGGTCAGCCGCGCGATCTCGGCCGCCGGCAGCGCGCCATGCAGGCGGATGGCCTGCAGCACCACCCGTTCGTTGTACTGGCGCAGGCCGCCCTGGCTGGAGCCGCGCGGCCGCAGGCGGCCGGTGTCGGTCGGGTCAGCGGCAGTGGCGGCGGGTGGCATCAGGTCTCCAGCGGGTGGGCGATCACGCCCTTCTTCAGCACGAAATTGGCCCAGGGCTGCAGCTCGCCGGTCTGCACCACCGCAAAGGCCTCGCGCGCCCGGTCGTAGAAGGCGAAGCGTTCGGTGGCCAGGCACTGCTCGGGCCGGGCGTCGCCGCGTGCGGCCATCGCGGCTATGACCTGGCGCTGCAGGGCCGAACGATAGCCCGGCTCGCTGCCGCCCACCTGCATGTAGGCCACCGGCTGCGCCACCGCCTCATCGAGCGGCAGCACCGACAGCACCGCCTCGCAGGCCTGCGCCATCGAGACGCCGGGCCAGTGCAGCACCGGCCGCCGCGTGGCCAGCGTATGGGCGGTGAAGTTGGCATCGGCCAGCACGATCTCGTCGCCATGGCCCATCTCGGCCAGCACTTTCAGCAGCTCGGGGAACAGCAGGGGATGGATGTGCTTGAGCATGGGTACTTCCGGGACCTCAGGCCAGGCATTCGGCCGGGATGTCCTTGGCCTGCATCGCGCCGGTCATCACCGCCACGGTGTCGCTCATCGAGATCTTGCGCGGGTTGAGCACCGCGGCCCGCTTGCCCAGCCGCGCCACGTGGATGCGGTCGGCAATCTCGAACACATGGGGCATGTTGTGCGAGATCAGCACCACCGACAGGCCCTTGTCGCGCACCCGGCGGATCAGCTCCAGCACCATGTTGCCCTCCTTCACGCCCAGGGCTGCGGTGGGCTCGTCCATGATGACCACATGCCGCGCAAAGGCCGCCGCACGCCCCACCGCCACGCACTGGCGCTGGCCGCCCGACAGCGTTTCCACCGCCTGCGTCATCGAGCGGATGCCCACCTTCAGGTCGTTCATGCGGGCGATGCTTTCTTCCAGCATGCGCTTCTTGTCGAGCATGCGGAACACGCTGCCCAGCACGCCCGGCCGGCGCACCTCGCGGCCCAGGAACAGGTTCTCGGCGATGGACATGGCCGGAGCCACGGCCAGGTCCTGGTACACGGTTTCGATGCCGGCGCGGCGGGCGTCGATCGGGCTCTTGAACTGCACCGGCTGGCCGTCGAGCAGGATCTGCCCGGTGTCGGGCACGGTGGCGCCCGACAAGGCCTTGATCAGCGACGACTTGCCGGCGCCGTTGTCGCCGATCACCGCCAGGATCTCGCCGGCGCGCAGCTCGAAGTCGGCGCCGTCCAGGGCCGTCACCTGGCCGTAGCGCTTGACCAGCGCGGTGGCCTTCATCACGATCTGCGGCGCGGGGGCCGCGGTCTGCGTGTTCATGGATTGCACCTTCAGCAAAGGGTTCAGCGGGCCGACTTGCGCGACATCTGGTCGGCCGCCACCGCCAGGATCACCAGCACACCGGTGACCAGCACCTGGTAGACCGAGGACACGCCCATCAGCGTGAGGCCGTTGCGGAACACGCCGACGATGAGCGCGCCCACCAGCGTGCCGAGGATGACGCCGCGGCCACCGAACAGGCTGGTACCGCCCAGCACCACCGCGGTGATGGCGTCCAGGTTCTCGGTCTGGCCGGCGTTGGGGTCGCCCACCCCGGTGCGCGACACCGACAGCAGCGAAGCGATGCCGTAGAACACGCCGGCGATCACGTACACGCCCAGCAGCACCTTCTGGGTCGGGATGCCGGTCAGCCGCGTGGCTTCGGGGTTGTTGCCCACCGCGTACACGTGGCGGCCCGACTGCGTTTCACGCAGCGCGAACCAGGCCGCGAAGTACAGCAGCAGCATCAGCACCGCGCCATAGGCCACGTTGGTGCCGCCCAGGCCGAAGGTGGTGCCCAGCCAGGTCATCGCGTCGGGCAGGTCGGTCACCGTCTGCGATTGCGAGTACAGCTGCGTGATCGCGAACGCGATGTTCAACGTGCCCAGCGTGACGATGAAGGGCGGCAGCTTCAGCCGGGTGACCAGCAGACCGTTGATGAGGCCGAACAGCGTCGTCACCGCGATGCCGCAGGCAATGGCCACCGGCGTGGGCAGGCCCAGGTCGGCCGCGAACTTGGTCATCACGATGCTGCCCAGCGCCATCACCATGCCGCAGGACAGGTCGATGCCCGCGGTCAGGATGATCAGCGTCTGGCCGATGGCGATGACGCCCACCACCATCACCTGCTGCAGGATCAGCGAGAAGTTCTGGCCGCTCAGGAAGCGGTCGGTCTGCGTCGCGAAGAAGATGCAGGCGGCCAGCAGCGCGATGAACGGGCCCAGCACGCCCAGCGGCGGCAGCTTGTCCTTGAGCGAGGTCGACATGGCATTGCCCTTGGGTACTGCGGCGACGGTGCTCATCACTTCTTCCCCCAGCACAGGTCGGTGCCGGCCTTCACGTCCTTGCTGTCGATGCCGGCGATGGGCTTGTCGGTGATCAGCGTGACGCCGGTGTCGACGTAGCCGCTGGCCTTCTTGCCGCTGCTGGCGTACTCGAGGGCGGCGTCCACGCCCATGGCGGCCATCTTCAGCGGGTACTGCTGCGAGGTGGCGGCGATCTTGCCGGCCTTGACGTCGCGGATGCCCTGGCAGCCGCCGTCCACCGACACGATGATCACGCCCTTGTCCTTGCCCGCCTTCTTCAGCGCGTTGAAGGCGCCTGCCGCGGCCGGCTCGTTGATGGTGTAGACCACGTTCACATCGGGCACCTTCTGCAGGCAGTTCTCCATCGCGGTCTGGCCCTTGGCCTGGTCGCCGAAGCTGTCGGCCTGGCACACGATCGCGGCGTCCGAGCCCAGCTCGTTGCTCTTGGCATCGGGTGCGGTCAGGCCAAAGCCCTTCATGAAGCCGTTGTGCCGCTGCGCACCCACCGGGTGGCCGGGGAACAGGTCGAGCGTGACGATCTTGGCCGGCTTGCTGCCCAGCGCCGCCTTGGCGTACTGGC
>CAKZXL010000487.1 GCA_937883885.1 uncultured Aquincola sp.
ACGTGGTTTTTCGAGCGTCGGGTCGGGGTCTGCGAGCAACTGCATCAGTCCCAGCAGGCCGCCAATCCCGTTTCTCAGGTCGTGTTCAAAACTCACATCCGCATCTGTGTGCTCGCCTGTCACTGCCCTGGACTGCCTTTCCGCCAAAAACCCGCCACCACAATCTAGCGCGTCGGGCCCTGTCGGCGCTGGCGGATCTACGCCATTGGCCGAGCTTCGCCAGCGTGTTTTGCCATCACGCCACGGCCGGATCAGTCGGGGTCGGGCACCAGGCGGTATCCGATGCGAACCTCCGTCAGCAGGTAACGCGGCGAAGAAGGATCGGGTTCCATCAACAAGCGCAGTTGGCGGACGTAAATGCGGACGTAATGGAGCTGGTCCGCCGGCGTGCCTTCCCACACCTGCCTCAAAATGGTTTCGCTCGTCACCGGCAGGTGTGCATGCCGGGCCAGTACTTCCAGCAGCCGCCACTGGGTGGCCGTCAGGTGCACCGGCTGACCGGCGCGTTGGGCCTTGCGGGATTCGAGGGATACCTGAAAGTCGCCAAAACGCAGCCGTTGCGCCAGCGGGGGCGCCGCGCAGTCCCGGCGCCGGTGCGCACGCAGACGGGCCAGCAATTCGCCCGCGTCAAACGGCTTGGTGACGTAATCGTCCGCGCCGGCATCCAGCGCCTGCACCTTCTGGCTATGGTCGTTCCGGCCCGACACCACCACCACCGGCCGCGAGGTCCATTGCCGCAACCAGGCGATGAAATGCAGGCCGTCGGCGTCGGGCAATCCCAGGTCGACCAGGTACAAATCGGGTTGTGTGGCCTCGGCCAGTTGTTTGGCCGTTTCGGCAGTGGCTGCGGCGCTGACGCGGTAGCCATGGTTCGACAGCAAGGAAGCCACATACAGCCGAACGGCGGTGTGGTCCTCCACCAGCAGAACGGAGGGATTGGCGTTGCTGCTCATGCCACAAATCCAAATTGCAGGCCGTCGCAAACAGCGGGGCTTACTCTGCGTCTTCTGCCTTCTGCCAGACCCTGACGACATTGCGCCCGGCAGATTTGGCCAGATAAAGCGCACGGTCGGCGCGCCCCAGCAATTGCACCGGGGAGATGGCGGTGTTTCCCAGCGTCACCGAGGCCACGCCGCAGCTGACGGTGATGCGTGTATCCAGCGGGTGGGCTTCCATCGATTGGACCTGTGATCGCAGCCATTCGGCGCGGGCGGCAGCTTCTTTCAACCCTGCGCCCGGCAACAGCAGGGCAAACTCTTCGCCGCCATAACGCGCCGCCAATTCGCCGGGCTGTGTGGCGCCGTCGGCAATGGCCGCGCCCACCCTGCACAACAAGGCGTCGCCAACCAGGTGTCCGTGCCTGTCGTTCACCCGCTTGAAAAAGTCGATGTCGACCAGGATGAGCGAGACGACACTGCCCACCCTGGATGGGCGCAAGGCTTGGTCCAGCGCCTGGTCGAGCTTTCGGCGATTGGCCAGACCGGTCAGTCCATCCGCATGCGCCAGGCGTTCCAGCCGGGCCGACGCCTCCTCCAGTGCATCGTCCAGCTGCTTGCGCGCCGTCACGTCCCGCACGTTCACCACCGCGCCATGGCCGCGGGTGCCGTCGTGGTCCAGGACATAGGTTCGGGCCTTGGCCTCCAGCCACACGCAGCTGCCGTCGGGCCGCCTGGCGCGCACCGTGCATTCGCCGCGGCCGGCCAGCTGGGCGGTGGCCATCGCCTGCTGCAGCAACCGTCGGTCAGAAGGATGCACCAAGCGTGCAAGGCGTTGGCCCAGCACCTCCACCGGCTGCCAGCCGAGGATGGATGTGATGGCAGGCGACAGGTAAGTGACGCGCCCGGCCTCTATTTTCAGCGTGGCGTCGGACGAATAGTGCGCCAGCAATTCGTAGAACTTGTGCTCTTCGCGCAGGCGCTGGCGGGCGTTGTCGATGTCCGATTGCCTTCGGCGCACGGCCGTGACTTCCAGATGCAGGTGGTAGCGCAGTTGCAGATGATTGGCCGGCGCCTGCTCGGTGATGCGAATCCAGCGTTGGTCCGGCAGTTCAAGTTCCACCGTGCTGCCGGCATAGTCCAGATGCCGATCGAGTTTGGACTGCAGGTCGGCGTGAGGCGCGGCGGGTTGGCCGGACCACAGCTTGTCGATCAGGTCCTTGTAGGTATGGCCCACGGCATCGGCGGCATGGCCCAGCCGATACAGCTTCAGGAAGGACTCATTCACCCAAACCAGTGAACCTTCGGCGTTGACGATGGCCATGGCGTCGGCCAAACGCTCCAGAAAAGGCACGCCCGCCGCGATTTCTTGCGCGGTCTGGTCCGGTAACCCGACATCGGCCGTGGCGGTGCCTGCGTCGGATTCCGACAGTGAGCGCCAGATGCGCACGCGCGCCACCCCCGGCAATGCCAGCGACGCGACGCGCAAGCGCCGGCCACGGTGCTTGAATTCAAACGGCCGTTCCTGCGATTGGTGGCGCGCAATACCTTCTGCAATGCAA